>JBCBFY010000039.1:0-38179 GCA_038527325.1 Cyanobacteria bacterium J06614_10 | reverse complement strand
CTGATAGAACAGGGCCGGAATACGTTTTTGATTGTCAGCCACTATTGTACCTTTTCTGGTGCAGACTGATATCAGGTTACTGCATAGGGCTCTTGCACTTCAGCTTATGTCTCAGAACTCGTCAAGGCTCAGTTTCACTGACACGTAGATTATGAGACCAGTTATGACACGCTTGAAAGCTTATACGCTCGATGATGCTAACCGTCTCAGTTAGCTGTCTCAGAAACGGTTGTTTGCAAGACAGTAGGAAAGAACACCAAAAATCAAAAACTTAGGATTTTTATCAGCTATGTTTAGACAGAAAGTTTCTATTTAACAAATAATTACTGTAGCTATGCGGCAGAAATTCAACACAGTCTACGAGATCTTAGACGAACTGCGAGAACGTCCCGCAATGTTCCTGGGTAATAACTACATCCATAGTCCACTCACAGCACTACAAGCATTCATTTGCGGCCTTTCATTTTCCAATATTGATGGCGGAGAACCATCTTTCTGGGGATTTAACCGTTGGGTTACCAGCTACGTTAATAACATGTCAAAAAGCCTTCCGTGGGAGTGGCTCGCAGAAGAACGAGGGGAACAGCAAGGATTTCAAGATTTCTTCTCATATCTTGAGAAATACCACACATGCCAAATTGTCCAAGTTGCAACTCCAACTACACATAATCTTGTACCTCGCTTTCGTTATCTCGATTCAGATCTAAGTGAAATAGCTCCACCTATTCCCAATTCTATTCATATTGGTCAGTTCGCACCTTCAGAAGTCTTCTTTTTGGCTGAGACGTATGGTCACAATATGGAAAAAGATTTTCCTTACCACACCACTATTGAAGACGCGATTGCTAGCGCACAGTTAAGATGGAGCATCCCAGAAACTAAGTGGAATATAACTCAAAACTCGCAGGTGTCGGAGATATCAAGCTAGTCGTAACAACGGCTAAATATTGAACGCGATGACTGGTTATGATAAGCCTTCACAATACGTCTTGAAATCTCTTAAACGTTGTGAGAAAGCTATTTTGTGACATCATTTGAGACATGAGTTTAGCGTAGTCCCAGAAGGTATAAGAAATGAGAAGGTCGAAATAATTTATCAATAAATTCCCTATTGGACTTCTCAGCTACACCATTAGATTAGATGCAACTGGATAGCAATGACTCAGATATGAAGACTTTAATCCTTACGTAGCAAAGGTCGGAGCTCTTGTTTAACCCCCTACTAAGAGGCTCACTTTCACTTCTGTCAGGTCTACTAAAGAGGTGCAAAATCAAGCGAGAAAAGTTCCTCGTTCGTTAGCAGGCTAAGAGATTCCTCAGCCAAGAGTTCCTGCCATATGTTTTGCATAGCTATATCTTCGAGATTTTGAAGTTGCAGCATAGCTATGTCTGAGAGAGCATCTGACCAAAGTCCCAAATCGTAAAAGTACTCTACGCGCGAAAGACTTGGCTCAGACAAAATCGGCGCAGAATCTCCACGCCTATCCGCCTGGTACTGAATATTACCGTGAGCAGATATCTTCTTCTCTTGATGCCCTACTTGACAAAGAATGGACAGATACCAAGAGTACATCCTATTATTCTCTAACTTAACAGGATCGTCTAAAGCTGCCAAGTCTAGCAAAACAATTCCTGACTTTCCGTTCGAGCGGGTTGTTAGTCTTGTTACTTCGTTACTCGTTTCATCTACTATCTCTAACTCTATGACTTTCGTTCCGTTGAGCCGTGGTAGATAGAATAGAAGTACCGGACTCTCTTTTGAAGTCAACAGAAGGGTGTTTTGAGGTATCACTAATATCTGAGCAGTTTGACCAGGCTCGATGCATGACGGACATCTATAACCATTGCCGTATCTTCTTCCAGGAAGCCCTACACGCATCGTGGAGTAGGCAACGGGCGCGTATTTAGACAGTAAACTCAGTTGGATGAAGAGCAGACAGCTAGCGGTGGCTAGTTTGTTCATAGACTGCCTTACAGTTGCGTAGTGAGTCGTAGTATTTCAAACATACCCAAAGTCAGGGCGTAAAGGTCGTGACTCACTAGCCCTTATAGCCAACGAAGCCTAATTACACAGTGAGAGGAAAGGACAACGAATCCTTTAGCCCTGGCGGCAAGCTCGCCTCTTCTGTGCGGATACAAAACTACAACTACGCCGAAAGTAGGTAGGCATCACTCAACTGTCGTCATCAACTGCTGCATTCAGGCTTCGCGGCCATATATCCCTGCTAGCAAGTCCGATATCTGAAGGCTTGGCCAAGATTATCCCAGAGGCTACAGCGACCACCCCTACAGACCTGCACGTCGGCTAGAGGGTGGTCAGTAATGCCTTCTAGCGGCACCCACCCGTCGGCTTCGCTCTTCACCATCTCCAAAAGCCGTCACTCAAGGGTGTCGAGTTCTGTGCGTGCACGCAGCCCGATATGCGCAGAATTGCACGCACTTCAGGCAGGGGTGCTAGAAGCTGAGATTCACCGAGGCTTCAGTGAGCCTTTTGATGGGTCACTTCAATCACCGTGTGGACATTTCCCCTAGGGAGAAAATCGCCTTTGACGGTGACTGAAAGGGGGTCGCAGGCGGCTACGAAGTCGTCCATGATTTGGTTGATGGATTCTTCGTGGGAGATGTTGCGATCGCGATAACTATTGATATAGAGCTTGATAGCCTTCAGCTCTACCACCTTTTCATCGGGGATGTAGTGGATGTGAATCGTGGCAAAGTCTGGATAGCCTGAAAATGGGCACTTACAGGTAAATTCGGGTAGCGTGATGTCGATGGTGTACTGCCGCCCTGGGCGAGGATTGGGGAAGGTGATGAGTTCACCTTCTGCGATCGCTCTTTCTCCGTATAGGAGGGGCTCTGATGAAGTAGAAGCAGAAACGTCTTGCGTGATCATGGGTCCAATCTGTAAAACTTGAGCCTCTAGAGTATCAACCTTTTTCTGGCAGTCCGCACAGAGATCTGCGCAGATTGCCAGTAGCTAGACCCTTAGCTCAGAAAGATGACTTAGAAAGACTGGCTCGCTCCCTGACGCGAGTAAGCATTGAGCAAAACTCGCGCGGTAAAGAGGCAGAGCTTCAGGGATATCGCAACAGCAGCTTTCATCAGCACGTGCTGTATGGCGCCAATGCCGGACCGAATGGCTGTGAAAAAGGACGTCGTAAGTCGGCTTGCAGGAAACGTTTGCATAGTCAGCAGACCTCCAGATGCATTGAGAGAGTACGAGCAGTCAAAGGATGGTGGGAAAGTTGAAGTCGAAACCCTAAATCGAAGTTTGAATTGCATGATTGCGGCTCAACATGCACACGTTAACAATGGCACCCATAAAACGCAACACTTTTTCATATTAAAGGAAAATCTTAATATTATTTAATGCGAAGTCTTAGATAGGGTCGTGGCTGTTTTCGGCTGTTGATAGTTGGATTCCTCTTGTGGTGGATGCTTGGCCGTATTTCTGTTTGGCTGCGCACTATGAGAGCAGGCAGATGATCCTGAAGGCTATGGGGCTCGATAGTCGATTGGTTTGTAACGTTTTTGGTCTATGGTCTGCCGATAATCGTGCAGCAAAGGGCAAACCGGTAAACTGCTATGAAATAAAAGTTACCTCTATATACCGAACAGACTTTGAGTTTTTCCCTGCTTTTGAAAGATCTGTGCTGGCATAGTCTGATGTTTTTCGTCGTCACTGTGTCTGGATATTTTGTCGTTGCTGGCACGCTGTATTGGCTCTTGGTCTGGCGTCAGAATGCTGCTGTTACGTCAGCGATCGCACCATCTGTTTTGCGCCTGCCGAAAAAGACCTGCCATCTTGAATCGCTGAAGCTTACCCAGCGGCCTGGCAACAGCCAAAAGGTCACCTGGATATCGAATTGGCAGACTGGCTGGAGGGCCGTTCGCCACGATATAACGCTCTCTGTTTGGTCCTGTGGCATTTTTGCCATCTGTGCGTCGATCATGACCTCTCTATATACAGCAGGCTACACCCAGCTGTATCTGACGCCTGACAAGTATGGCATTGGCTACTTGGGGCTGAGCTTAGTGCTCGTGATTTTTTTGCAAGATACCTACTTTTATTTCACGCACCGATTGGCCCACCACCCGAAGTGCTACCGGTGGCTTCACCGTGGTCACCACCACTCAAACAACCCGACGCCATGGACGGCCTTTGCCTTTGACCCCGCCGAGGCTGTTGTGCAGGCGCTGTATGTGATGGGCGCGGTATGCCTGATTCCGATGCACCTTTCTGTGCTGTGCGCGGTGGTGCTGGTGATGTCGATGGGGGCGCTGTGCCACCATATCAGCCTAAGACTGTTTGCAGCCTCCGCCTTTGGAGACTGGCTGGGCAGCTGGGTGGTTGGCCCGACTCATCACTGGTTTCATCATCGCAAGTACACAGTGCACTACGGGCTGTACTTCACCTTTTGGGATAGGGTGATGGGGACGCACACCTCGGGCTATGCAGATATTTTGAGCCCAGAGAGACCATCGCAAGTGGCTGAAGTCTCTAACACTGCCGAGGCTGAATCTGTGGCGCTTCAAACTCCGCCTGTATTGACAGCAGTAAACTGTGACACCAAGACGGTGCCCTTTTCGAGCCCGCTGAAGAAGGCCTCCTAGCGCTGACTTCTAGCACTGAGCAAGCGAGATAGATAGCATTGAACTAGCTGGTCAGCATACCCCCCAAACCGCTAGGCTGTGAAAGGTCTTGTGTTATGGCCATTTGCTAATCGTCTTTCACCCGTTCTTTTTATCAGTTCTCCTGCTCTCTGTTTTCTATGCGACATCTCATCACCAGTGCCCTTCCGTATATCAATGGGATAAAACACCTTGGAAACCTGGTGGGCTCTATGCTACCGGCGGATGTGTATGCGCGATTTTTGCGTCAAGAGGGCGAGGAAGTCCTCTACATTTGTGGGACGGATGAGCACGGGACGCCTGCTGAAATTGCCGCCCTAGAGGAAGGCCTAGAGGTGGCTGAATTTTGCAAGCGCCAGTACGAGCGTCAGGCGGATGTTTATCGTCAGTTTGGCCTTTCGTTTGATTATTTTGGTCGCACCTCCTCGCCCGAAAATAAGGCGCTGACGCAAGATTTTTATCGCAGCCTGGCAGAGCAGGGCTTTATCGAAGAGCGCGAAACGCAGCAGGTCTATTCCATTGCCGATCAGCGCTTTTTGCCAGATCGCTACGTGGAGGGCACCTGCCCAAACTGCGGCTACGAAAAAGCTCGGGGTGACCAGTGCGAGAACTGCACCAAAATGCTGAGCCCTACAGATTTGATCAATCCGCGCTCTGCGGTGTCGGGCAGTACGGATGTGGAGGTGCGCACCAGCCGCCACCTGTTTTTACGGCTCGATAAGCTCAGCGACGATGTGCGCAGCTGGGTCGACCAGCAGACAACTTGGCCAACCCTCACCAAATCTATTGCCTACAAGTGGCTAGATGAAGGGCTGCAGAGCAGGGGCATCACCCGTGACCTGAAGTGGGGCGTCCCCGTGCCCAAAGAAGGCTTTGAAGACAAGGTATTTTACGTCTGGTTTGATGCGCCGATTGGCTATGTATCGGCGACTAAGGCCTGGGGCAATGAGACCGGCGCCGACTGGAAAAGCTGGTGGTACGACGCGCAGGATGTGCACTACACACAGTTCATGGCCAAAGATAATTTGCCGTTTCATACCATCATGTGGCCAGCGACTATCTTGGGCACCCGCGAGCCGTGGAAGATGGCCGACTATATCAAGGGCTTTAACTGGCTGAACTATTACGGCGGCAAGTTTTCGACGAGTTCTAAGCGGGGAGTCTTTCTCGACCAGGCGTTGGAGATTGCCCCTGCCGACTACTGGCGATACATGCTGATGGCTTCTGCGCCAGAATCGGCTGACTCTGCGTTTACCTGGGAGCAGTTTCAAACCAAGGTAAATAAGGAGCTAGCCGATAACTTTGGCAACTTTATCAACCGGATTTTGAAGTTTACGGCGTCGCGATTTGGCAATGAGCTGCCTGCCGGGGGGGAACCCGGCGAGGCGGAAGTGGAGCTAGAGAAGCGGTGTAAGGAGCTGGTGGAGGGACTGCGATCGCACCTGCGCAATATGGAATTTCGCAAAGCTACCGAAACGCTAAACGCCCTTTGGTCGGCAGGCAACCAGTACATAGATGTGCGTGCGCCTTGGACCCTGTTTAAGCAAGATAAAGACCAGGCCGCTGTGGTAATTCGCACCTGCGTGAACCTAATTCGGCTGTATGCCGTGGCTTCTGCGCCCTTTATCCCGACGACGGTAGAGCAGCTATTTGATGCGCTGCAGCTCACCGAAGCAGAGCGGCGCAGCACTATGAGCGCGGCGACTGACCTGACCTTGCTTAAGGCCGGAAGAGCTTTTGAGGTGCCGCCGGTACTGATTCAGAAGATTGACGATGATCGGGTTGCCGAGCTGAAAGCTCGTTATGGCGGTGACTGATGTGGTGATTGGCGTAGAGGCGATCAATGTCTGCGTCGCTGTAGCCTAAGGCTTCTAAAAACCCAGTCCGATATTTAGGCGAGACATAAATGCTGTGCTGTCGTCCGTAGTCGATTTTGAGGCGGTGCATGGAGAGGGCTGGTGCTATCGAAAGAGAGCGACAGGGCGTGACCTCATGGATGTGCTCAACGGGCACAGACCAGACGAAGGGGCCCGCATGAATGCTGAGAATAACGGAGTCGACCCGGTAGTAGGTGGAAAAAAGGAGCCAGGTCGGCAAAATGAGGATCGGTAGGAGAACGGCTGCTACCAAAATCATGGCCGTGGAGTTGGCCTGTGAGAGCATGGGCGTCACCGTGCCGACGGCCACGATGGGAAAGCACACCACTAAGCTATAAAACCAAGGACAAATCGCGGATCTGAAAAACATCTGAGTACCAAAATTGAAAAGCGCCAACTGCTTTAGCTTTTTTTGCACTCATCACACCTGTGCTTCGTTAGGTTTCCCAACAATAAAAACTGCTATCTATCAGCGACAGAACCCCGCTAAAATGTGGCTTACCATTACTATTTGAAGTGCCTTCGCATTCATCTCAGCCATGTCTTTTCGCAATAGGTCCCATCACAACCGGTCTTCTCAAGCTGGGCTGCCTGATGAGAGGCGCGCTCGGCAGCGGGTATTTGGCCGTGCGAGGTTTTTGTCTCTGATGCTGGCTGGCCTCGTTGGCTCGGTAGGGGCGGTTAGCTGCGGTAGCGGCCCGCAGACAGCAGGCGGCTCAGACGAAGTGCCGTTTGTCGCGGTAACGCAAATTGTGGAGCATCCGGCGTTAGATTCGGTGCGAGATGGCATTAAAGATCAGCTGGCTGAGGCGGGCTACGAAGCAGACAGTACGCTGCGCTGGGAATGGCAGAGCGCTCAGGGAAACCCGGCGACGGCGACTCAAATTGCCAATAAGTATGCAGGTGCGCAGCCGAATGTGATTGTGGCGATCGCAACTCCAAGCGCTCAGTCTGCCGTTTCAGCCGCAGAAAATACGCCAATTATTTTCTCAGCGGTGACCGATCCTGTCGGTGCAAAGCTGGTGGACAATGCTGAAAAACCCGGTGGCAACGTGACTGGCGTCAGCGACCTATCGCCCATTGCCCAGCAGCTAGAGCTGATCAAAAGCATTTTGCCTGAAGCGGCGACCCTAGGCGTTATTTACAACGCCGGGGAAGACAACTCGGTGAGCCTAGTTGAGCTAATTAACGATAATGCACCCGACCAAGGCCTGACGGTGAATGAAGTGACTGTGTCGGCCTCTAGCGAAGTGGCCAATGCGGCCCGCAGCCTAGTGGGCTCTGTCGATGCGATTTATATTCCGACTGACAATACGGTGGTTTCGGCGCTGGAGTCGGTGATTCAGGTGGGGCAAGACAATCAGGTACCGGTATTTGCGGGGGATACCGATTCTGTAGAGCGGGGTGCGATCGCGGCTATCAGCTTCGACTACTACGATGTGGGCAAGCAGACGGGTGAGATGGTGGTCAAGGTGCTGAAGGGCAGTCGGCCAGGAGACTTGGCCGTCGAATTTGTAAAAGACCTGAAGCTATCGGTGAACCCCGCCGCTGCTGAGGCGATGGGCGTGACCTTGCCCGACTCCGTCACTGCGAATGCGGACGAAACTTTTGAGTAAGCGCTGCTGATTAGCGTAGCTATGCCGGGGCGAGGTAGGTCCCCAAATTGGCCAGCACCAAAACAAACAAGCTGACCATCAGCATAAAAATGACTCGCCGCAGCCTCGCCAAGGTAATCAGCCGACCTACGTGAAAGAGCGTATTCATAAAGCGTGCTTCTGCCAATGTGCTGACAGCCAAATCATCCGGGGTGGAGCGTTTGGTCGGATACTGTCATGCGCTTACGTACTGCTCTCGATTGAGTGCTAGAAGCCCAGAAGCCAGAAGCGAACGGTCGAACCGCCATTAACTCGTACCCTGTAGCCTATGGGATTGTGCGGTTTTGCCTGTCTGACCGAAGGTAGACTTATCGTCAATCGCGGTGGGTATCTATCTGGTATTTGAGCTTTCTGGCTGGCTCTTTTGCCTATTCTTTGGGTTGCCCTTTGTATGGTGCAAAGTCTGCCTGCGTTGGGACGTTTGTGATGGCTATTTGCGATATGTTTATATCGCAACTGCGTTCTACAGAGTTTGACTAAACCATGAATAACGATTGGGTACGCCTAGCGATTTTACTCTCGATACTGTTGTTGATTGCCTTTCCCTTTGCTGGCTTGGCACCACTGACACTGCTCTTTTTTGTCGCTGTTTGTGGCTGGGCCTTTCAGCTGGCGAACACCATCATCGATGCGACAGATTCTCGCGAGGTCGATTAGGACTAGCTACTTTGCATCCGCTTCCCTCACAGCCCTAAAACAGATTTTTGCTGACTCTTCCGGCGTAGGCGTCGGCGCGATGAAACGTTTGAAAGTCTGCTCTCGGATAGGTAAAAAGCCGGAAGAAAAAGCGTTTCCTTATACACAGTAAACGCTCACAGGAGAGAAGTTTTATGGTTATTTCTGCAGACCAGATTCCAGAGCAGTCTCAAGACCGGCAGCCAGCGCACGAATCTGAAATGTCGCCGTCGCCGATATTTGACCGCGATAGCTACAAAGGCAGTGAAAAGCTGAAGGGAAAAGTCGCGCTGATTACAGGCGGAGACAGCGGTATTGGCCGATCTGTTGCGGTGCTGTATGCCAAAGAAGGGGCCGACGTTGCGATTTCGTATCTAGATGAGCAAGAGGATGCTGAAAAAACAAAGTCACTGGTAGAAGCGCAGGGGCAGACGTGTCTGCTGATTCCAGGGGACATTAGCAGCGAACCTTTCTGCCAGGAAGTGGTTCAGAAGACGATTGATGAATTTGGCAAGCTAGATGTCTTGGTGAGCAATGCCGCTGAGCAGTATCTAGAAGAAGACTGGGAAAATATTGATTCTGCTAGGCTTGGCAGCATTTTTAGCACGAATGTTTTCCCAATGTTTTACTTTACTAAGGCGGCACTTCCCCACTTAAAGGAAGGGAGCAGCATTATCATTACTACGTCGATCAATGCTTACAAGGGTAATGGCCCTCTGCTAAGCTATTCAACAACAAAGGGCGCTAATCTGGCCTTTTTGCGATCGCTCTCTCAGCGCCTCCTAGAAAAAGGCATTCGGGTAAATGGCGTTGCACCCGGCCCGATCTGGACACCGTTTATTCCAGATGCGTTTCCGGCAGAGCAGGTAGAAGGCTTTGGTACCCAGGTGCCGATGAAGCGCCCCGGACAGCCGGTCGAAGTCGCCACTTGCTTTGTTTTCCTGGCCTCTGATGACGCATCGTATATGACCGGTCAAGTACTACATCCCAACGGTGGCGTTGTTGTGGGTGCATAGTGTGAATCCATAGCGCTTGACCGATAAGCCGCATTGGCAGGCTGTGTGTGTACTGGTCGAAGACCACTGCATGTGTGGTCTCCCGTTATAAACTGACTTAGAGTCACTTCGAGATCTTGATGATTTTGGGGTGACTCTAAATTTTGGGACTGCTTTTTGGGACTGCTTTTGGGGACTGTGGGGTTTTGAGACAGCGGGTATGAATGCGATCGCTTTTTTTGGGGCTATTGAGACAGGGCTGCTCTACGGCTTTTTGAGCTTGGGAGTGTATCTCTCTTTTCGTGTGCTCGACTTTCCCGACCTCACGGTAGATGGTAGTTTTCCGTTGGGCGCGGCGGTGGCCGGTACGCTCATTGTGGCCGGGATTAATCCGTTTGTGGCAACGGGGATTGCCGTATTGGCAGGCTGCGCGGCAGGCTTCTGCACAGCGTTCTTGAGCGTACGGTTTGGCATTTTGAATTTGCTGGCCAGCATCTTAACGATGATTGCGCTGTACTCCATCAATCTGCGAATTATGGGCAAGCCCAATCTCTCGCTTCTCAATCAGCCAACGGTGCTGGCACCCTTTGAAAGCTGGCTAGGAGCGTTGCCGACGTTGATTGTAATGCCGCTGGTGTTGTTGTTGGGCGTGGGTATTGCCAAGCTGCTGGTAGATGCTTTCCTCACCTCTCAGCTGGGGCTGGCGATGCGGGCAACGGGAATGAACGCCACTATGGCGCAGGCTCAGGGCATTGAAACAGAGCGGCTGATTTTGCTGGGTATGGCTATTAGTAACGGATTGGCAGCGCTCTCTGGTGCGCTGTTTGCCCAGCTGTATGGCTTTGCCGATGTGACGCTGGGCGTTGGGACTGTGGTGGTTGGCTTGGCGACGGTTATTTTGGGTGAAGCGCTGCTGCCGTCGGGGTCTGTGGTTTTGGCGACGCTGGCGGTCATTGTTGGGTCGGTGATTTATCGGGTGGCTATTGCGATCGCGCTCAACGCGGGCTTCTTAGGTTTTCAGGCGCAAGACCTTAACCTAGTGACTGCAATTTTGGTGGTGCTCGCGCTCACCATTCCAAAGGCTCGGTTTGTTAGGCGGTTTCGGAAGAAGCAATCTTAAGCGGTAGTCCCCGTAATAGTTTTTTGATTAGTGATAGGTGTACCTATCGCTTCGGTAAGTAGAAAGACACCACCAGAAGAGATCCCCTCTGGAGGGGTGGACGCGTAGCGGACGGGGTGGGTTCGGTGAGTAGCGTCAGCGGCTGACCCACCCCGTCCTCCGCTACGCTCCGGCCACCCCTCCAGAGGGGATCACTTCTGGTGTTGCATCTTTAATTACTGCAGTTTTAGCTAGGGTAACTCGGGTGGCAGAATCTCTTGCGATCGCCCTGATAGCTCAACAAAGCTAAGCGAACCATGACTTAGCCGCACTACTTTATCTGGCCATCCAAACCCATGACTATCTCCCTAGAACGACTGCAATTTACCTGGCGTTTGCAAGCTTTTAGGTGGTGGATGATAGCCTGCTTTGTCAGCATTCCGGTCAGTGCGCTGCTGCACAGACTGATTGGCAGTCTTCTCTTTTCGGCCACCGAGCGGCCATACCTGCTAGAGGCTATCGGGAGCTACTACAGCTATTCTGGCGGACCGCTTTTTATCAGCGGCATCGTGCTGGGCATTTGCCAATGGCTGGTGCTACGGCACTATTTCAGGAGAGCTTCCGGCTGGCTAGTGAGCAGTATTGTTGGCAGTGCGATCGCATCTACTCTCTACTGCGTGAGTGCCTTCGGACTCCACGCCTTAGCAAATGCCTACCCTTGGCTGTACGACGTTCCAGTCATTGGCTATCTGCACTGCTTACCGGCTGCCTTGGGTCTAGGGTTAGGGCTCGGATGCATGCAGTGGCTGTTTTTCCAGTATCGGTTTATTCAAGGGGCTAATCAGTGGATTTTGGCTGTTTTAGCCACTCAGCTAGCGGTTGAGCTCACCAGGCTCTTCCTCATACCAAACAGAGACTTCTTTGCAGCAATGCTTTGGCAAAACGCACCCAGGGTTTTACCCTCCCTGCTGACAGGACTCCTAGGCCTCGTTTTATTAGGCTTGATACAAGGGGGACTCACCGGCTGGGTGCTCGCCAGCTTTATTGCCAAACAAAAACGCGCCTCTGTCGCTATTCTTTGAAGCTGGCACTGCGGTAAACTTCGGCTACGCACCCCGCAGCCCATCTTATGTTCGGCTTATGTTCGGCCTTGCCATTCACACTGCCAGTCCTCAGCTAGGCCTGATGCTACAAGGTAGCACTGCACAGGGCGACCCCATACAGCGCCATCAGGTGTGGGACTTGGGTCGAGAGGTTTCTAGCCAGCTGCATGCCAAGATGCAGACATTCATTGAGCCCTACAGCTGGCAATCGGTCAATTTTGTGGCTGTGGCAAAAGGCCCTGGCGGCTTTACGGGTACTCGCATCGGCGTAGTCGCAGCCCGAACGCTTGCACAGCAGCTAGAGGTCCCCTTATTTGGCGTACCGACCCTAGCCGCCGTCGTTGCCACAGAGTTTGCAAAGCCACCAGCCGACCATATCTTCGCAGTCTCGCTACCCGCCAAAAGAGGCGCTGTGTATGGCGCAATATATGACTCAGATGAGGCGCTGATTTTGAAAGAGACTATGGCCACCGCGGTCTTTGCTCAAGCTGAGTGGGCGCAAAAGGTAGAGAGCCTAAAGCGGCAAGATCGCCCTGTACTGCAAATGCAACTGAAGGCAGGCGAAGGATTCGCCAAGACGGTCATCGGGGTGATGAATTTAGCCCAAGCAGACTGGCATCAGGGGCAGCGTCCGCTGTGGTCTTCCGTCATGCCGTTTTATGGTCAGCACCCGGTGTAGCGAAAAGTTAGAGGTTGGTCAGCGCACATCAAATCGTTTCTGGCTGCTTGTCGTCACTGGGTACCAGCAGCGAATCGGGTGTTGAAGATTGGGAGGGTTGATCCGTGGCCGCCTCTGACAGATTAGGCACGGTCACCGTCACTTCTGATTTGGCAATCGTTGGCAACTCCACTTTCTTTGAAAAGCCCCAGGCAAACAGGCTAAAGATAAGGCTCACCATCACCCACTCTGGCGGCACCCACTCTGGATTTATCACCCGCACGATCAGCCGTATCCCAACGAAGGCAACCGTCACAAACCCAGCATCTTCTAGGTGCACATAGATTTCGAGCCAGCGAATGAAGAGCCCTGCCATAAACCGCAGCGCCACGATGCCAATTGTGCCGCCCAGCAATACAATCAGCACGTCTTTCGAAAGGGCGATCGCAGTGGTCACACTGTCGAGAGAAAATGCCAAATCAGTCAGCGCAATCGTGGGAATTGCCTGCCACAGCGAGCCAAATTTTGGCCCGTGGTTTTCGCCGTCTTCTTCTTCGCTACCGGCAAAGTGCTGATACACTAGCCAGAGCAAATACACCGCCCCCGCAATCTCAAACTGCCAATACTTCAGCACCCATCCAGCCGTCAGTATCAAGGCGACCCGCAAAATAAACGCCGCGATTAAGCCAATGTTCAGAGCCTTTTTCTGTAGTGCCTCTGTATCTAGCCCCTGGGCGATCGCAGCTAGGGCGATCGCATTATCTGCTGACAACACCATCTCCAACAAAATTAGGACGGGCAGCAAAAGTAACGTATCTCCCCCAAGCGTAGGAGACAATTCGAGCAGGCGGTCTAGCATAAATTAGCGAAGGGACCCATTCCCAAAAAAAGCAATCGGACAAAAACGACGCGCGACTATCACAGTGATTCACAGCGAGTTTATCTTTCAAACGCCCGTTAAGTGGGCAGTTCATCAGTTAGCCGTGCATAAGATAGCTTAGAGGCAAGCGGTATAAAAAGCGCGAATGTCCTGCCCTTTCTAGAATAGATCGAAAGCTAAGGTCAATGTGGCTTCGGATTGCCGCCCCATCACAAGCCTTATTACAAGAGTCAGCACCTGTGGTCACTCCCCTTCAAAAATTCAGAACTGAATATCCTTTAGGCAGCTTCACCACTGACCTCATCTCCATTCACGACGGGCAGTACGTGGTGAGGGCAGCGATCGCACTCAAAGGCGAAATCCTGGCCACCGGCTTAGCCAGCAGCGTAGATGTACATATTGCAGAAGATAAGGCACGCGATCGCGCCCTCACCGTACTGGGCATTTTGCCCGACCAGCCCACCGCAACATCAGACGCATCGCCCCCACCGCCTCAGCCAACCACGCCACCGCCTGCCACGCCCGAGGCTTCACCTTCTACAGCCGTCTACGACGCTGAGAGCGGAGCAGTCAGTTCCGTACCAGACCGCTCCTCCGAAGAAGACGCTTCGACTGAAGACAGCGGTCCACCCATCGAAGACATCACCGAAGAACCGATGGCTGAACCGGTGAGCAAACCTTCCGCTGCCACTATCGCTCTTGAAAATTTCAACACCAGCGCCACGCCGGTCGATCTTTCCGACGTGATCGCTCAAACGGACGTAGAACTCACCCGCCTCGGATGGACCAGCACCCAGGGACGCGAATACCTGGAGAAAACCTACGGCAAGCGATCGCGCCAACAGCTCACCGACGAAGAACTGATGAGCTTTTTGCTATACCTCGAAGCGCTATAAGTCTTGTAAGACACCAACAGCAGCATCGCCGACAGGCCATCAATAGTAAGGCAGGAAAGGCACCGACTCCGTAGCATCAAACTCAAAGCAATGGCGTCCTGCTGAATGTTGCCACCGTTCGGAAACAGATCGTCTGAGCGGATCGTTTTCAGAAGCTGTGGCAAAGATTGCACACAGCTGGTAAGTAGTATCGCTCAAGCGGATATATTCATACGGCTCATCTGTCAGTGGGTCTTGCTTTGTCTCAGCGCCGCTAGCAGTAGACGGGAGGGCTTCAGGTAGGGAGGCTAGCTCACCAGTGTTCGTCCCTCTCACCTGCGTTTCCAGCTCGAAGGCAATATCTTGTAAGTTCCTCAGTCGCTCACGATCCATCGCGATCAACCGCTGATTACCGGGCGACCCCAACAGCCAAAATGCAGCTACCACTCCAGCCACCACGGACCCCAGAGAAATGGCAGCAAAGGCCTGATCGGTAAATTTATGGTGCTCGTTTATTTCTTGGGTCATCTTCTCAATCCTTTGGGTGTGCGCTGTAGCCAATTGAGGTAGTAGCGTAAAATGCCGAGGCTAATCACTAAGACCACTGCGCTCTTTAAAACAAATCGAGGCGTTACCTCACCCCGCAAAAACGACCCCAAAAAGAATATGAGCGTCCCAATGGCAATCAAAGCCACTACCAGTAGCGTGAAGTAAGTCAGCCATCTGCGCACCGCTGAAAAATTCTTTTCTCGATAGCGAGCCAGTTCTTTATTAATGACTCGCATCACCCACAGATAGATCGGATAGGCCACCAGCAGCCGCGCCAGACTAAATGCCAGTTGCGCGTAGGGATCGCCGAATGCCTGCTGCGTCGCATCGGGAACGACGCGGTCAATCCAAACGAAGGCGATTTCGCCCAATGCCTGCGCCCACAGCCCCAACATCGAAAAAGACAGCAGGTAAAAGAAGGCATCTTTAGCCAAATCTGCGCTGCTAGCGGGCGGTAGCGGGATGGGAGCCCCCGTCAGCCGCTCATACACCTGAAAAAAGGCTCGCTCAATCTCTCGCTGGGGCCAGCCAAAGCGACGGAGTAAATGGCTGATAAATTCATCAGAGGCACCGCGATCGCGCGCACTCTCAATGAAGGCCACAATCTCGGAAGCACGGCCAGGTCCAGCTTCTTCAGTCAAATTTGCCATACCTGCTCAGAAAATAAAGAACTGCATAAATCGCCGTTGCACGCTGTACAATCTGATACCACTCAAGCTCACAATATTACGGAAACGCAGAGAACACACCACGCGTACCGATTTACTGAGAAAATGTTGACACCACAAGTGCCCAATGGATTGAGGCATTTGCGGAGTGTCGCACATCCGTTAATGGCGGTCTCAGCAACATTAACGCTATTGAGAGAAACCGGCGTAACGTAACAGACACTACAATATCCTCCCTACGTCCATACAGGTTTTGAATCTCCATGAACATATCTCCAGACAGCCAAACCGCGCCCCGACTCAGAGTCAACGCCATGTTCTCGGCAGCAGAAGCACAAGCCCTCCACAAGCTGCTCAAAAAGCTCACTACCGACGACTATCACCACCTCGCAGACAGCGAAGCAGAAGCTTCTACGCTGATTGAAGCCGCCAGCAAAATGAGCCGTCAGCTCACCGCCGCAGAGCAAATACCCGCCATGCCTGCCTACGATGATTAGCCAGCCGATGAGTCACTCACTTGCGATCGCACCTCAGCAATCTTCGACCGAATATCCTCAGCCTTTGCGAGCAAATCCGCCTGGCTCATCTCCAACTGATCTCCTGATGCCAGCCATTTGAGCTGAACCTTTTCCGACTCAGCTTCCGCATCACCCAGAATCAACCCCACAATCGCGCCGCTTCGGTCGGCGCGTTTGAACTGTTTACCAAAGGCGCTACCACTGAGGTCAACCTCTACTGAGTAGCCATGCTGACGGAGCTGATTGGCCAGCTGCACCGACTGAAATTCCGCCTTCTCCCCGCGAGAAATCAGATAAATATCGAGCGCAGGGGTCGTATCGTAGCGCCCCATCTGCTCCAGCAAAATAATCAACCGCTCCAGGCCCATCCCAAACCCAATCGCGGGCGTATCTGGGCCGCCCAGCTGAGCGACCAACCCATCGTAGCGGCCACCCCCACAGACCGTTGCCTGCGCCCCTAAGTCCGACGATTGAATCTCAAAAGCCGTGTGGGTGTAGTAATCTAGCCCTCTGACTAAGCGCGGGTTGATATTAAAAGCCAGACCCATAGTCGTTAGGTGTTGCTGAACCGCGTCAAAATGACGCTGCGAATCATCGCTCAAATAGTCCAGCAGACTGGGCGCATCAGTCACGATCTCCTGGGTGCGCTGGTCCTTGCTATCGAGGATGCGTAGCGGATTGCGCGTGAGGCGATCTTGAGAATCAGCGTCTAGGTCGTCTTTGTAGGGGGTGAAGTAGGCCACGAGCGCGTCGCGGTAGGCCTGCCGGTCTTCGCCGCTGCCGACCGAGTTGAGATCTAGGGTGAGGGCGGTGAGGCCTAGGGCATTGAGGATTTGGGTTGCGATCGCAATAATCTCTGCGTCGGCCCTAGCGTCGCGGCTGCCCAACACTTCCACGTCGAGCTGGTGAAACTGCCGCTGCCTACCCGCCTGAGGCCGCTCATAGCGAAACGCTGGGCCTATGTGCCACAGACGCTGCACACCCCCTTGAGCGTATAGGTTGTTTTGAATAAACGCCCGCACTAGCCCTGCCGTAATCTCAGGGCGCAGCGCAATCGAGCGCCCGCCACGATCCTCAAAGCTATACATCTCCTTGCCAACCGCATCAGTCGCTTCGCCAATGCCTCGGGCAAACAGCTCTGTCTTTTCAAAAATGGGCGTTCGAATTTCGCGATAGGCCGACTGTGCCAAAACATGACGCGCTAACTCCTCAATCTTCTCCCACAGAGGAGATTCAGACGGCAAAATATCGCGCGTGCCGCGAATGGCTTGGATGCTGCTCATAAACAAGACGTAGGTTAAGCGTTCGAAAAGTTTAACGCTCAAAAAAGTTTAACGCTGCACGCAACCGATAGGAAACTCATCCTCTCTGCAGAAAACGTTTGAACCCGCTGCTGGCAGCTACGCCTGAGCTGACCCTTCGGGCAAATGACAACAGTTCAGCTCATCAATGCACACTTTGCCTGACTGGAGTGCCCAGCGCACCAGCGCAACTCGGTTGCCTGTCGCGGTCTTATTGAGCACGTTGCTCACATGGTTATCGACCGTGCGCTTGCTAATTTCTAACCGCTCTGAAATTTCTTGATTCGTTAGCCCGGCAGCAATGAGTTCTACGATTTGCAGCTCTCGCTTTGACAGACTGCTCTCCGCCTCGTCGATAGAAGGGCTTTTCTGGTGGCTATCGGTCTGTGAAGCTTGAGAAGCTGACATGGGCATCTATCTGTAATTATGCTTAGTAATCATTGTAATCAGTCTAATCACCACCATGTCGGATATTGGCAGTCTTAACAGAATGTTTTTCTCTTGGAAGCGCAACCTGCAGCGCCATGCAGTGTCTTTTGCAATTCTCGTTGGCGCTGTTCTCTTCAGCCTCATTGGCATCCCCGGCGGCAGCTTAGCAGCCAGCATACCCACACCAGGCCAAAATCCAGCAGAGGTCCAGAATACGGCAGATATTCGTGCAGAAGGCACAGAGAGCATTCAGGCAATCACCGACAGCGCCGATATTGCCGCTGAAAAGGTCGATCAGTTCGCCCAGGCCTACATGCAGATTCTGCAGCTGCTGAGCGATCGCGAACCCGAACTGCCCGCCGCCGAGACCACCGCCGAAGCCCTCAAAATAGAACGCTCCATCGAAGCAGAGGCCGTCACTATCATCGAAAGCACCGGGCTCACATTGCCGGAATACATGCAAATACTTGGCCTAGCCAGCCAAGACAGCACCTTCCAAGACAAAATTCTCGGCCGCATAGACGACACAGCAGAAAGCAACTAAGCCACCGGCACCGCGTTCAAGTGCGCTGCCGATTCATCCCTGCCAATTTCGTGCCTGCCGGTTCAAACCTACCGATTCATGGCAGTTGCGCTTTCTCGGTAACCCAAACGCTGATTGAGCAAGCCAGAAATCAGAGAAGCGGGCTGCTCAGGATGCGGCCAAGCAAAGGCATGGCGAAAGGCCGCTGCCTGACAGGCTCTGAGCCCGTCAAAGCCAATCACATCATGGGTCAGTAGGTTCTCGTATTCAAAGGGCAGCCGCACGTTGTGCAAGCCAGCATTATCAGTACAGATGGCAATATCAACCCCTGCATCAAAGCAGCGATTGAACACGGTCTTCAGCTGACTAATTTCTTCTAGCGTGCCCGTCTGCAGGTAGGTCGTCGGGCAGACCTCTAGGCACTGCCCGCGAGCCGCGACCTCTTTAAGCAGCTCGGGATAGCGCAGCGGAATCTGAATGCCATGGCCAATTCGCATCAGGTATGGCAGCAGCTCCGGGTAGCAGCCATCCTTCGTCTCGTACAGGTGGCCCGTCGTCTTCAGGCCCAAATTTTGCGCCTGAGAATACAGCTGCTTTAGCTCATCGAGATTGTAGGCGGCATCTCCACCGGCAATATCGATGCCACACACATACTCAGGATATTGAGCAGCGAGTTCCAGAGTGGCTCGATTGATTTCGTAGGGCAAGCGGGAGTGCATACACAGAATCTGCTTAGTCACCACCGGATATTCGCTCTGCTGGCTAGCCCGGCCCACAACTTCAATAATCTCAGCCATCTCATCGATGCGCTGAACTGGGCTGAGGGCGTGCCCGGTGCGGTAGTAGGGGGTATACCGCAGCTCCAAATAGGCCAAGTTCTCAAAAATGTAGGCGCCGCGAATCAGGCGGTAAATAAAGTAAGGTAGCGCCTCTTTGGTTTGAACGCTTTCTACCAGGGTGTGCAGCTTTAAGTATTCTTCGAGGGTGTCTTTGGGCTGTGTGTAAAACTGCTCGAAGGCCTGATAGTTTTCAAATGGATCGGATAGGTCGGGGCGATTGCGCTCAAAATATCGCCACAGGACCCGAGGAACAACGGATCCGCCTAAATGTCGATGTAGCTCTGCATATAAGCTCATGCTGAATGTCCTCTGCTTAATAATTACGGTAGATGTCTTGCAAACCCTGTGATGTACGGACAGGTCTATCGCGTACTGGGAAAATGCCTAGCTCGGAAAGTTAGGGGAAGCTGACTGGTTGGAGGTGACCTTAGTTAAAGGCGGCTTTATTAAAGAGAAGCTCGATAAGGAGATATTTTAAGGATTTAGTCAGTAGGTTGTTGTGACGGCTTTTGTAAAAAAGCCTATGACGACTTCGGATTGCAGCTATGCCTGAAATCCTCTAAGGGAGAACGCTTGCAGCTTCAATAAATCGAGAACCGGGCAGGCAATCCGTCGCCTTCTATTTTTTATGGTGATGTGGATAACGGTTGTTCAAAGGCTTGGTCTTGCCTTTGGTTTGCCATCGACTAGGCTTGGACGGTGCGATCGCACCTACACCCGATCACAGTAACTAGATCACTGCAACTAGCGACCTTAAACACAAGCCTGTCGAAACAGTTGGGGGCAAATAGCAAACAGGACGCAAATGGTTAGCGATCACTGCAACATCGATTAAAAAATCGACAAAAATACGGAAACTAATGTTTTCTTTTCTACATCATAGCCAACCATTTTGCGTAGGGGGGTTGTGACCCTTCAGGTAGCACTACTGAAAAGTGCCATCATTCAGCTGATGTTAGCAGAGCTTCAACTTTTATTGTTGACACTTCACTCCCAGCTTGGCGATAATTGTTGTTTGTTTGAAAACTCTAGCAACGTATTCCCTTGGCTAACGTTATTGTTATTGGCGCTCAGTGGGGCGATGAAGGTAAAGGCAAAATCACCGACCTGCTGAGCAAATCGGCGGATGTGGTTGTGCGATATCAGGGCGGCGTCAATGCTGGCCACACCGTTGTCGTCAAAGACCAAACCTTCAAGCTACACCTGATTCCCTCTGGCATCCTCTATCCAGATACAGAGTGCATCATTGGCAGTGGCACCGTCATTGACCCCAAGGAACTGATTGCAGAGCTAGACAAAGTCGAAGCGCTAAACGTCTCCTCAGACAATCTCTTTATCTCTCAGACTGCTCATGTCACCATGCCCTACCACCGGCTGATTGATCAGGCGGCAGAGGAGCGGCGTGGCAGCAAAAAAATTGGCACCACCAAGCGGGGTATCGGTCCCACCTATGCCGATAAGTCGGAGCGCACCGGCATCCGCATGATCGACATGATGGACAAAGCAGCCTTCGCAGAGCAGCTAAAGTGGACCATCGACGCCAAAAATATTGTGCTTGAGAAGCTCTACGACCTAAAGCCTCTAAATGCAGATGAGGTGCTGGAAGAGTATTTAGGCTATGCCGACAGGTTGCGATCGCACATCACAGACAGCTCCCTGCAAATTTACAACGCGGCCCAGCAAAAGAAAAACATCCTCTTCGAAGGCGCACAGGGCACCCTGCTCGATCTAGACCACGGTACCTATCCCTACGTCACCTCCTCTAACCCGGTTGCCGGGGGAGCCTGCATCGGTTCGGGCGTCGGCCCCACCGCTATCGACCGCGTCATCGGCGTCGCCAAGGCCTACACCACCCGTGTGGGTGAAGGCCCCTTCCCCACTGAGCTAGACGATGAAGTCGGCAATATGATCTGCGAAATCGGCGCAGAATTTGGCACCACCACGGGTCGCCGCCGCCGCTGTGGTTGGTTCGATGGCGTTGTCGGTCGCTACGCCGTCCGCATCAACGGGCTCGACTGTCTGGCCGTCACCAAGCTAGACGTACTCGACGGCCTAGACGAAATTAAAGTCTGCGTCGCCTACGAGCTCGACGGCACCCGCTGCACAGATTTACCCAGCAACGCGCAGCAGTTCGCCCGCTGCAAACCCATCTACGAAACCATGCCAGGCTGGAAGCAGTCCACCGAGCACTGCCGCTCACTAGATGACCTACCCAAGCAAGCGTTAGACTACCTAGAATTTTTGGCTAAGCTCACAGAAGCCCCCATCGCTATCGTCTCGCTAGGCGCTAGCCGCGACCAAACCATCATCGTCGAAGACCCCATCCACGGGCCCAAGCGAGCACTGTTAAAAGAGCACACAAGTGCTTTTGGAATCGTTGCTTAAATCAGGTAGTATAGATCTCCGGGCTTGTCTGGCCGTTGACATTTGCCTTGCTTTTTTGACACTTCACTACAGACTGTACACACCCTACTCCCATGGAATTATCAATTGACTGCACAAAGCGTGCACCCGAAGACAAGCCCAAAAGACTCCGCCGAGAAGGTACCTTGCCAGCGGTGCTGTACGGTCACGATGGCGCCAACTCCATGTCGCTAAAGCTCAGCAACTACGACGCCGAAGCGCTCCTTCGCAAAGCCACCATCAACAAGTCGGTGATCACCGTGAACGTTACCGATGCCAAGTGGAGCGGCAAAGTAATCTTGCGTGAAGTGCAAAAGCACCCCTGGAAAAATAAGCTGCATCACCTGAGCTTTTTCTCCATTGCCTCTCAAGACTTCATCGAAGTGAGCATGCCCATCAACTTCGTCGGTGAAGCCATTGGCGTAGCCAACAAAGGCGGCACCCTCGACACCGTCATGACAGAAGTTCAGCTGAAGTGCCCGCCCGACGCTATCCCTCAATCTTTGGATGTGGATGTCTCTGGCCTCGATATTGGCGATGCACTCCACGTCGGCGAAATCCAGTTGCCTAAGGGCAGCTCTATCGCTGCTGACGATAAGCTACTGGTGGTATCAGTACTTGCACCTCGGACAGCCAGCGCAGGCGATGTAGAAGGCGATGACGCACCAGCTGCAGAAGGCGAAGCCGCAGAGACTGAAGCCGCATCGTAGCCCTTTGGAGATATCTGTTAAAGATACTAGTCACAGGCAGAGATATCAGGCATCCATAGGGAGGCGAATCAAGAAAGTGGTTCCCTGACCGGCGTGAGAGGTGACCGACAGGCTACCGCAGTGGTTGTCTACTACAATCTGGCGAGAGATGGCTAGGCCCAAACCCGTTCCTTTGCCAACGGCTTTGGTGGTAAATAGGTTCTCAAAAATGCGTTCTTTGACCGGTTCAGGAATGCCAGGACCGTTGTCTGAAATGGCAACGGTAAGTTCCGATTGTTCAATCTGCGTAAGAACCGTAATGCAGGGAGGATGCTCCTCTAGTTCGGCAAAGCTGCGTCCCTCACTGGCTTCATTGAGGGCATCGATAGCATTGGCCAAAATGTTCATAAACACCTGATTAAGCTGACCAGGAAAGCACTGAATGTCTGCTATGTCGCTGTAGTCTTTGACCACTTCAATCGCAGGACGAGAGTCATTAGCCTTTAATCGATATTTAAGAATCAGCAAAGTGCTTTCAATGCCTTCGTTGAGGTTGGCACTCACTTTCTGCTCCGCATCCGCGCGGGAGAAGGTGCGAAGACTCGTACTGATACCTTTCACCCGATCTGTGGCTCCCCGCATAGACGCTAGAAGCTTAGGAAAATCTTCCATCAAAAAATCTAGTTCTATTTCTTCTTCAGCTTCTTGGATAGCGGTATCCGCATTGGGATAGTGGTCCTGATACAGCGCGATATGACCCAGCAAATCCTGTAAGTAATCTTGCGCGTTATTGATGCTGCCGTTAAGAAAGCCAATGGGATTGTTGATTTCATGAGCAACCCCCGCAACAAGGCTGCCTAAGGTTGCCATTTTTTCGCTTTGGATCGTTTGCAGTTGAGACTGTTCTAACTGCCCCAATGCGGCATTAGCACGATCCCTTTCCTCTCGATAATTCGCTTGGGAAGCCATCAGTTGATGTATTGTCTGTAGATAGATACTCACACTGAATAAGACAAAAAGCGCTCCAAAGAAAAATACGATTCCTGTTAGCAGTGGCAACCAGCTAGAGTACTGATAAGCAATTAAGTAAATCGATAGACAGTAACCGCCCAAAAACAATTTCATCAGCGTCGATAGATATTGCCAGCGCCGGAACTTTAGATTTATGGAGTGATTGCTGTTGTTGTCGTGCTTGAGTATTGCAGTAATTTTTTGGGTCTTGAAAATGGCTACCACCATGACAGCAGCCCCCATCGCAATGAGGCCTACAATGACTGCTGTAAAGAGGTAGAACATAACAAGGTAGGCTGACGATAAGCCTGCGTAATCATCAATATTATTCCCAGGTCCTCTCCCTTGCGGTCTTCGTATCCCGGTCCTTTTGAGCCGATGATTAGGACAATCACTAAGCTACTGACTAGGCCAGTGACCGCGCTATGAATAGAGATCCATTAGACGCGTCTATGCGAATAAACTGCGTTAGGCTGGCATAATGGCGAAGCCACTAACGTCGCCGACAAAATCGCCATGACTGATTCTGCCTTGCCCGCTCTGGTACAGCAAATGCTACAGCCTGGGTTTTATCCCCACGCGGTAGAAGAGCCTATCCGCCTCATGCAGACTCACGTCTCCTATGTGCTCCTCACCGGAGACTACGTCTACAAGCTCAAAAAACCAGTCAACTTTGGCTTTTTAGACTATTCCACCCTAGAAAAACGAAAGCACTTCTGCGAAGAAGAAATTCGGCTAAATCAAACGGGGGCAGGCAGCTTGTATCTGGAAGTGGTGCCCCTTACGCAGACAGAAGAAGGTGCCGAAATCGCGGGCAACGGAGCACCTGTGGAATACGCGGTAAAAATGAGACAGTTTCCGCAGTCGGCGCTGCTCAGCGAACAGTTCGAGAAAGGACTGGTCGATGAAGACAAGGTGCGCCAGCTTGCGACCGTGGTGGCCACCTTTCACAAAGAAACAAAGACCAACGAGCATGTCCGCAGCTACGGCACCATACCGGCCATCCGCCGAGCCATTGACGAAAACTACGACCAAACCGTTAGCTTCACAGGCAGTGAACAAACCGTAGAGACACCTCAAACTGCTGCTGAGTTTGACGAAACCAAGGCCTACACTGACCACTTCTTTGCCACCGAGCAAGCGCTGTTTCAAAAGCGCCTCGACCAAGATCGCATCCGGGCCTGCCACGGCGATTTGCACCTGGGCAACATCTGCGAATGGAAAGATAAGATCCTACTCTTCGACTGCATCGAGTTTAATGAAGAGTTTCGCTATGTCGACACCATGTTCGACATAGCCTACATCGTGATGGACTTAGAAGTCGCCGGACGGTCAGACCTCAGTCAAGTTTTCCTAAATCAATACGTCGAAGAGACCGGCGACTACGAAGGTTTGGAGATCTTGCCGCTGTATGTGAGCCGACAGTCTTACGTTAGAGCGAAGGTGACTTCGTTTATGCTGGGCGATCCTTCTGTGGCTGAGGCAGAGAAAAAAGCCGCGAGCGAAAAGGCTGCAAAATACTACCGCTTAGCCTGGTCTTACGTGCAAAAAAAAAAGGCGCACTCGTAGCGATGTCGGGGCTGTCGGGCTCGGGTAAAAGCACCACAGCCGGACAGCTCGTCACCGCTGCAGGCGCGATTCGCCTGCGCTCAGACGCCATTAGGAAGCACCTGGCTGGCATCCCGCTACAGGAAAAAGGTAGTGATGAAATCTACACACCTGCTATGTCAGCGGCGACTTATTCCAGACTGATCAAGTTGGGTGTACAGCTAGCTAGCCGGGGTTACCGGGTCATTTTGGATGCCAAGTTTGACCGGGCGGAGAAGCGAACAGAGGCGATCGCAGCTGCAACAGCCAACGACATCCCCCTCACTTTTCTACGCTGCACCGCCCCACCCGACATTCTTAGAGCCCGTGTCGAGCAGCGCGAAGGCGACATTGCCGATGCTACAGCAGCTATCTTAGCCAAGCAGTCTATGGACCCTTTCACAGCTCACGAACCCGTCATAGCGCTAGATACCACGCAGTCTGCCGAAGCCATTCAGACTGTCCTGGCAAACGTGTTCACAGAAAGCCTTACCGAATAAGGTCTACGCATCAGCGACGAAAGATGGAGAATATAGATAGATGGAGAATATAGATAGATTGAAATAATTGTGTTTAGGGCTATATTTAGGGCACTCAAAGCGTGCAGACTGTCCTGAGGCTACATTGCATCATCTGTTGGCGGCGTCAGCAACACTGATGCACTCAGCATCACCCGGACATCTCATATACATCCCTTGCAAGCGAGACTCATCGCCGTGGCTGATCTCATTATTCCTGCTGCCCTCAAGGGGTGGCTCATCTTTCTGGTTGTCTTCGCCCTGCTAGACTATCCGGTTCCGTTTAGCATCTTATTCGGCGCAATTGGCGGCATTGCGAGCGGACTGATCACCGCCTGGTGGCAAATCAAAGGCGGCGCTCCCTCCACCCCCAAAAATATATCGCCCACCGATAACCTCAGAAGACCCAGCCCAGACGGCTCCGACGAAGATCCTCGCTTCGAATTGCCTTTTCTCAAAACCAACCAGGCAAAACGACGATACATAGAACGTAAGCGCCGGGCACGCGATCGCAAACTGTCAAAATAAACCATGCTTTTCCTATCGAAGCTGCTGCCCCTGTTCGTCTATCCCCTAGGATTGAGCATTCTTCTGATGGTGCTTGGCTTGGTTTGGCTGTGGCGACACCCGAGGAGAGCAACGGGTGCGATCGCCCTTGCCATATTCATCCTCTTCTCCAGCAGCAATCCCATCATTAGCAATAAGCTCGTCAGCTCCCTAGAATGGCGATACTTTCCGCCTGAACCCATGCCCACAGCGGATGCCATTGTCGTGCTGGGCGGGGCAACGCGCTCCGCATTGACGCCGAGACCCTGGGTAGAAGTGTCTGAAGCGGGCGATCGCATTCTCCACGGCGCTCGCCTTTACACCCAAGGGCGCGCGCCCAAGCTCATCCTCAGCGGCGGGCGCATCACTTGGGGCGGTGGTGGCGACTCGTCAGAAGCTGACGATATGAAAGAAATCGCCATGGCCATGAACGTGCCAGAGGCAGACATCGTGCTAGAAGAAACTTCACTCAACACCCGGCAAAACGCCGTCAACGTCAAACAAATTTTAGAAGCCCAAGACATTGACGCCGTTTTACTGGTTACCTCGGCGGTTCACATGCCCCGTGCCGTCGCCATTTTTAAAAAGCTCGATATCAACGTCATCCCTGCACCTACTGACTACCTCGTCACCACAGAAAAGCAAGGCCTTCCCACCCTCGAAAACCGCATCCTCTCGCTCCTGCCCAATGCATCCGCCATTGATCACTTCACCCGCGCCCTTAAAGAATATGTGGGTTTTGTGATTTACCGCCTGCGCGGTTGGGTCTAACCGTTACGATAATAGCCAGATTCCCTAAAATACTGGCCCCTTTACATCGACTCCATGTTTGAACACCTTTCGCCGAAGTCAGCTGAAGTTCGCTACGTCGCAGGTGAACGAACAAATGCCCTAGACCTCCACCAAACCGCTATCGACTTCCAGCGAGAAGTCGCCTACCGTCAAGCTTTCGAAGACTACTGCCAGTGGTACTACCGGCTGGCTCAGCAAAACCAAGCAGAGATGAAAGCCATGCAAAACGACGCCGACTCGTTTGTATGGTGGTGGGGTCGCTAGTGCGCTCACCTGCTCAGGCTGACTGACTCAACCTTCAGGCCGCCCGAATCAATCGCACCATAAAAAAGCCATCCATATTTTGCCGATGCGGCCAAACTTTGATCCAGCCTTCATCGGCAACGGGCACACCAAAGGTCTGCGGCGGCGCAATCTTCCAGCCCTCATGCTCAGCCAAAAACCACTCAATCTGCCTTTCATTTTCATCAGGATGTAGCGTGCAGGTCGCATACACCATGCTTCCACCCGGTTTTACCCAGGTAGAAGCATGGGACAAGAGCGATCGCTGCAGCTCAACTAACCCAGCCACCGCCTCAGGCGTCTGCCGCCACCGGGCATCAGCATGTCGGTTTAGCGTTCCGAGGCCAGAGCAGGGCACATCTAGCAGCACCCGGTCCGCCTTGCCTACAAACGTCGGCTGGTTGCGACTGTCGCACAGCAATGGCCGCACAGCCGTCGCGCCTAGGCGGTCGATATTTTGCTGAATTTTTTTAGTTCGAGAAGCGGTGCGATCGCAGCTCCACACCGTACCCTCATTTTTCATCAGCTCAGCCATGTGCAAGCTCTTCCCTCCCGGCGCCGCACAGGCATCAATAATCGTCTCTCCGGGCTGCGGATCGAGCAGGTAGGCCACAAGCTGCGCGCTGCTATCTTGCACAGCCCACCACCCCTCAGCGTAGCCCGGCAGCTGTGTCACCAGACCGCTATGAGCTGTCAGTCGCAACGCTGAAGGCACAACAGCCACCTGTTCTACGGCAACTCCTCTAGACTGAAATATCGCCGTCGCTTCCGCCAAACTGTACCGTTGTAGATTAATGCGCAAATCCAGATGAGGCGGACGGTTAAAGTATTCGCACAGCGCAGCTACGGACTCATCACCCAGCATGGACTGCCAAACCTGCACAATCCAATCGGGATAGCTGTGCAAGATCCCTAGGCGCTCAGTCGTCGGTTCAGGTATCAACAGAGGATCTTTCAGCGTCCCAGCACCATCTCCGTCACCGCGCTGGCGAATATACTCGCGCAGCATGCCATTCACTACACCGCTGAGCTTTCCCAACCGCTGCGCCTTTGCCAGTGCCACCGTCGTGTCGACGACCGCATGATCAGGCACATGGCTCAAGTAGCGCAGCTGATAAAATCCCAGCCGCAGTATCTGGAGAAGGTCGGCCTGCTGCTGCGCGGCTTTGCGCTTTCCAAACTGACTGATAATGGCATCGAGGGTTCGCCGTCGCCGCACCGTGCCATACACCAGCTCTGTCGCTAAGCCCCGATCCTGCGCGCTCAACTGAGAGTCGCTCAGCTTACGGTCCAAAACCACATCTGCAAAAGCGCCCCGACCAATCGCTCGGAGCGCTTCAAATGCGACTTGCCTGGCCGAAGTGGGGCCAGCTTTTTTCACACCAGTTTTCTCTACAAATGTCCGGCGGGCGATGGCTCAGTCAGTCCTCTGAAATGATTCATTTTCTCGGCGTGCTCGTAGGTCTAGCGCTTAGCGCGTCTACCCGGAGCTGGTAGGGCTCTCGCTTCTTCACCACGGCGCCGCTTATCTCGCCATTCTATGACCGTTAGGTAAGCGACGCCCCCTGTGACAACCACCAGCAGCAAAAAAGAAAGCACTGCCAGCACTGTCAGCAGCTGGTCTTCAGAGATTGCGGTCAAAAAAGCGTTCATACAGACCCCTTACGCCACCAAGAAAAATTCACCAGGCTCTAGAAGCCGTTGCGACCCCAAATCACCATAGAGATAGAGAAGGTAAAGCAGGCAAATAGCGAAATCCAGCCCAGAGTCAAAATGTCCATATGTAAAATTTTAAAGGCAAATTCTTCGCTTTCTATCATACGGTAAAGTTAGTCCTGCCCTGGCAGAGGCCGCTGAGATTCTGCTGGAATATTCGCCCCAACAACACCGTGACAACCTCAGAACTATCCCTTGCCGAAGCGCGACTAGAATCTATCAAATCAGGTCTTATCAGCGCTGCCATAGTTGGCTCTATAGCTAGCCTAGCAACGGTTTTCGCAGGTTGGGCAGCCTTGCCAATGGCTGTGCCGCATAGCCTCTTGGCATGGCTTGTAAATGTGGCGGTGGCGATCGCATCCGGCTTCTTTTTTGGTGTTACCTATCGTTACATCGTCCGCCAAGACGACAATCTTCACCTAGGCGGTGGCGCAGTTGGGGCCTTTGCCTTTGTGCGATCGCTCGCCCAAATCGAAGCTAGCTGGGATGACTCCTTCGCCTGGCTCACCTGGATATTGGTCACAGGCGAAAGCTTCCTATGGTTTGTCACCGCTCGCTACGCACTGGACTGGGCCATGGGCAAGCGCTGGCTGATGCCAATTGACTAATGGGCTGTAAAAAAGGCCCACAACTGAAGGGGCGCAGCTTAGGACAGCAGACTCAGTCTACAAATCAAACACGTCAAACTCTTTCTCGGTGCGCTGCATAGACAAATCAATGGCCGAGAAAATCTTATTGACCGTCTTTGCCTTATCCAAACAGCGCACGGTGAGGGCGGCAACCCCTGCCCGAGGAATCGAGCCTGCAATGGAAGGATCTTCGGTTAACACTTCCTGTCCGGTCGCGGGCTGCGATATCAGCCCCCCAGGTCGAATAACGGTGTAGCTCAGTCCGCTTTTCACCAGGTAATCTTCTGCCTGAGCCTTTTCCTTGAGCACTGGACCTAGAGTCTCCATCACGTTGGGTGGCAAAGCCTTTTCGCTATTTCCACTACCAATCGAGCTGATCAGCACAAAGCGCTTAGCGTCAGAAGCGATCGCACCATCTATCAAATTCTTATTGCCCTTGTAGTCAGGCCGTGCGCCGCCATCGTCAGGAGATCCGCCAATCGTGCTAATCACAATTTCAGACGGGAAATCGCCCATAATCTGACGCATCTGATCACCATTGAGCGCGTCACCCGCTACCACCGTAATTCCCATCGCCATCAGCTCATCGTTCGCTCGATTGCTGCGTAGTAGAGCCGTCACATCGTGGCCCTCAATCACTAGTCGCTTAGCAATTTCACGGCCAACGCCTCGGCTGGCTCCTGCAAGAAAAATCTGAGTCATAGCAAACCTATCTCTGCGCTACGGCGAAGGAAAATAAATCAACCCAACAGATGCATTGATAAAACTAATAAGTAAAGCTCACCAATGATGCACTAACACTTTGTATACCCTGACTTTGTGTACCCTACAGCCACCCTTAACATTAAAAAGGACTCACTCAGCCATCCCCCGGTTATCTTTTTAACTTTCGGGTTATCCACACCCTACTAATACCAACAATCAAGGGTGCGAAGTCTGTACAATTTAAGACAGAAAAATGAACTAACGTAACCTCTAGAGCTTCTAATGATTCCAACCGTTATTGAGCAATCGGGTCGTGGAGAACGCGCCTTCGACATCTACTCCCGCTTGCTCAGAGAGCGAATTATCTTTTTGCATGGTCAGGTCACTGCCGAATCGATGAACCTGATTGTGGCTCAGATGCTTTTTTTAGAAGCTGAGGACCCCGAAAAAGATATCTACCTCTACATCAATTCTCCTGGTGGCTCCGTCTCTGCTGGCCTAGGGCTCTACGACACCATGAACCACATTCGCCCCGACGTGGCCACTATCTGTATGGGGCTAGCGGCTAGTATGGGCGCCTTCCTACTCAGCGCTGGCACCAAAGGCAAGCGCATGATCCTACCCAATGGCAGAGTGATGATTCACCAGCCTTCCGGCGGTGCCCAAGGGCAGGCCACAGATATTGAAATCCAGGCCAAAGAGATTTTGTATCTCAAGAACATGCTCAACGAAGCCATGGCCAAGCATACTGGCCAGTCCTTGGAAAAAATCAAAGAAGATACTGAGCGCGACTTTTTTATGTCTCCGCAAGAGGCTCTAGCGTACGGCCTAGTCGATCAGGTGATTGACCGGCACGCCGTAGGCAGCCGTCCTACCGCAGTAGATTAGCCGGATAGAGAGTAGAGGCTAATCACTAAACGAGCATTCCACAGTAATGCTCAAGTTGCTTTCTGCGGTCCCTTTTGTCACGTAGGGCACACCGGCCTCTCCACCGATGCGAATGCCAAACTGCAGGGTGACTTTATCAACGTTGCCATCCGACATGTTCTTAAAGGCACTGAGGGTGTGATTCGTGTAAGTGCGAATCGTGCTTTCTATGGCCTTGAAGCTTTGGGAGGCCATGGCTGCTGCGCCGTGGCCACTTGGCTGACCACTCGCACCGTCACCCCCTGGCATCCCCACAAAGCCGCGAGAACCGCCACCCAAAAGGCCTTTTTGTCCGCCACGAACTGACTCCTGCTCTTCATAGTCATCTGGGCCTACGTTTGGCCCTTCTGAAGGAGGTACGTTTATATCGCTGGTGGCTTCTATGTAAATTTCAGTGCCGTCTTCGAGCTTTACAGGAACGAGCTGAGCCATAATCTTTTTTCTCTAAGTAGATGCAAATACATTCCCTGAATTAGAACGTATTAGCTTGAAAGTGTTCTCAGTGTTCCCGGCTGGCAAGGCTTAGATGTACTTACGTTGCAATCCGGGTTTCTCTACTACGCAACTTCTTAAAACTTGACTATAAAGGTAAGTAAAGCCTCCAAATCTATAGCCCATGGCAGACCTTTACGCGAGCGAAGACGCCCAACAGATTTTACAAATTGCGATCGCAAAAGAGACAGAATCTGGAGAACTCACCAGACGACAGCTTTCTGAAATCGCCGCTGAGCTAAATATCGCACCAGAAACCCTATGGTCTGCTGAGCGCGAGTGGCAAACCCTCCAAACCGCCTCTGCGCAGCAAGCTGCCTTCAATGAACAGCGCCGTCAAAAATTCCACCATCACCTCATTCGCTACGGTATTGTCAACAGCTTTTTGCTATTGCTCAACTTATTAGCAAGCGGCTATGGTGTAGCGCTCTTCGTGGCACTAGCTTGGGGCATTGGCCTAGCCCTGCACGGCTGGCGTGCGTACCAAACCTCGGGCTATCGCTACCAAAAAGACTTCGAGAACTGGAGACGCCGACAGCAGGTTAAGCAGTCGGTACGCAGCCTAATGGACCGCTTGCTCAGCACCTGAAAATAAGTGAACGATCTAAAAGCACTAGCTCACTTCCGCAGGCACTTTCTCTAGCATCAGCTTCGTTCGCTTCACCTGCATAGGAATATCAATCGGATAGTCGCCCGTGAAGCAGGCCGAGCAGAAACTATTGACAGCGACGCCTGTGGCCTCCAGCATACCTTCCCAGCTGAGGTAAGCCAGCGAATCGGCGCCTAGCTGCTGCTCAATTTCTTTGACCGACTTTGTCGCCGCAATTAGCTGATCTTGGTTGTCGGTATCAATACCGTAGAAACAGGGGTGGGTCACGGGTGGCGAAGAAATTCGCATATGCACTTCTACTGCACCCGCCGCGTACAACATCTGCACTAGCTTACGGCTAGTAGTACCCCGCACAATTGAATCATCCACAATTAGGATACGCTTGCCTGCTAACACGTCACGCATCGGGTTGAGCTTCATTCGAATGCCCGTTTCTCGCATTGCCTGCGTCGGCTGAATAAACGTACGACCCACGTAGCGATTTTTGATGAGGCCCTCGGCGTAGGGGATGCCCGAGGCTTCAGAATAGCCAATCGCAGCAGGAATACCCGAATCCGGCACCGCCATAATCAAATCCACGTCAGCAGGAGATTCCTTTGCGAGCTGCTGACCAATTCGCTTGCGGTAGCTATACAGGCTCTCTTCGTGAAAGACGCTGTCTGGCCTAGCGAAATAAATCATTTCAAAAACGCACAGCTTGCGCTCCGCCTGTCCCCACTGAATCGATTTCACACCGCTGCCGTCTATCCACAGCAATTCACCAGGTGCGACATCTCGCAAGTAAGTGGCACCGACGATATCGAGTCCGCAGGTTTCAGAGGCCACGACATATTTACCTGCGCTATATCCACTCGTCGTCTCAGTCGAAACTTCGCTAGGGGGTTGGCTACCCATGTAGCCCAGTACCAAGGGGCGAATGCCGTGAGGGTCACGCGTGGCCAATATTCCACCCGGCGTACCAATCACTAAGCTAAAGGCACCTTCGCAACGCTTGAAGGCAGCGATCGCACCCTCGATCCAGTCCTGACCATCATTCACCGCTTCCGCCAGCGCAAAAGCAATCAGCTCAGAGTCAGAGGTCGTCATCAGATCATGATTACGCTCCAGCAGCGCATCTCTCAGAGCACTTACATTCACAATGTTGCCGTTGTGAGCCAGTGCCAGCTTGCCAAGCCGAGAAGACACCACCGCCGGTTGAGCATTGCCCGCGTGGCTTGAGCCCGTCGTAGAGTAGCGCGTGTGGCCAACCGCTAGCTGCCCTGGCATGCTGTGCAGCAGCTCATCGGTAAACACCTGAGAGACCAAGCCCATCTCCTTGTGAGTGTGCACCTCTCCTTTGTCAAAAGTTGAGATACCGGCTGACTCCTGGCCCCTATGTTGCAGGGCATACAACCCAAAGTAAGCCAGCGTCGCCACTTCCTCCCCCGGCGCATACACACCAAACACACCACAGGCTTCTTCAGGCTTATCTGGGCGTCCTAAGTCCGCGCACTCATCCTCATGATGCTTGTCCTCATCACGCTTAGCAGGCACAGCAGAATCAAAGTGCTGAGGCATGTCAACTTAAACTCCCAATAAAAAATCAGTAAAAATCAGAATTGATCTTCAATAATCGCTGCCGCAGCCGTGCCACAACCACTTACCATGAACAAAATGCGCCGACCTAGCGTCCATAGATACAGACGCTACGGTACAAAAACCTGCGAAGATCAAACATCCGTTAACTCACTACTTTTCTAGCAAAAATCAAAGAAATTTAACGGATACATCAGCCTGTTTCAACGAGTCATTCGAGCGACCCAGCAGCGAGCATTACAAACAGGCAAAAATTGCATGCCAGTGCTTAATACTTTTTTAATTTATTCATCGATCCTATCATTCCTTGCAAGAAAATCTGGCAGATTAACAACAGGATAGTCTGCCTTTATACAGACCTTAATTTTTGCAGAAATCGAAAAAAAGCTTAGTCAAAGAAACGCTGACAGAGCGGCCAATCCTCTGCACCTCTCCAATAGCTGAGACCGAAGCAAACAGGTAACTTTTTTTCTCAACTGTCTTGAGCTAATGCATTCTCGATAGCACTACTCCATGGCTTCTCCAGCGCAGCCACAGACATTGAAATTAGCGGTGACTCACCCTCTGCATCTTTAATCACCAAATCAGATTGAACGCTTCCGACCTTACCCACTAGAGAGCATTCTGGCAGGCGATCGCGACAATACTCCTCCCAGTCACGCTGACAATCTGGCGACACAGACACAAAAATACGTGCCCCACCTTCACCAAACAGCAACGTGTCGAGTCTGAGGTCGCTCGCAGACAGCGTAATAGTTGCCCCCTTTTTTCCACTAATGCAAGATTCTGCTAGTGCGATCGCCATTCCCCCCTCCGCACAGTCATGAGCCGACCGCACCCAACCCTGCCGAATGCCCTGGCGACAAGCCGCCTGAACAGACAGCTCTAGCTCCACATCCACTTTCGGAGGTTGGCCCGCCACCTCACCATGCACACGCTTGAGATATTCAGAGCCGCCCAGGGTTACCACTCCATCCTTCACATCGTTAGCAGGCACCCCCAGCAGATAGATCAGGTCCCCTTCCGTCTGCCATCCTTGGCCGCACACCCGTTCAAGATCTGGCACCAGCCCCACCATCCCCACCACCGGCGTAGGATAAATCGGCCGTGGCGACCCGTCGCTGTCTAGCGTCTCGTTGTACAGCGACACATTGCCACCCGTCACCGGCGTCGAAAAGGCACGACACCCATCCGCCAACCCTCGGCAGGCCTCCGCCAGCTGCCAATAGCCCACAGGCTTCTCCGGGCTCCCAAAGTTCAAATTATCTGTAACGGCCACCGGCTCCGCCCCAACGCAGCTCAGATTTCGCGCCGCCTCAGCCACCGCCGCCAAAGCCCCCTCATAAGGATTGAGATACACCAAACGCGCATTACAATCTACCGTTGCCGCCAAGCCAGTCTTCGCATTTGGGCCTGCGCTATGTTCTGCATCCACCTGAGAGCGGAGTCGAATCACCGCCGCATCCGCACCACCCGGCATCATTACCGTATTGTTCTGCACCTGATGGTCATACTGCCGGTACACCCACTGCTTAGAGGCAATCGTCGGCGTCGCTAGCAGCGCTAACAATACCTGATTCCAAGTTTTATCCCCTATGCCATTCGCAGATGCAGGAGGCAAATCACGTTCTTGCCAAGACCAGGCCTCTTGAGCATAGGCAGGCGGTTCTGCCATAAGCTCTCGCCGGTAAATAGGAGTATTGTCTGACAGTGCCGTTGCCGGAATTTCCGCTGCGACCTCTCCTTTAAACAAGATGCGAACAATCGGATCTTCAATCACGGTGCCTGCCACCACCGCATGCAGCCCCCACCGATGAAAAATATCTATCAGCTCTTGCTCGCGTCCGGCATGCGCCACAAACAGCATCCGCTCCTGCGACTCGGACAGCAAGTACTCATAAGGCACCATCCCAGGCTCCCGCTCCGGAATTAGATCCAAATCCAGCTCAATACCAACACCACCATTGGCCGCCATCTCAGCAGTTGAGCAGGTAATGCCTGCTGCTCCCATATCTTGGGCTGCTGCTACCCCACCAGTCTTAAAAGCTTCTAGGCAGGCCTCTACTAAAGATTTCTCTAAAAATGGATCACCCACTTGCACCGCCGGACGGTTGGCCTCCGACTCATCGCTCAATTCAGCGCTGGCAAAGCTTGCCCCGCCCATACCATCGCGCCCGGTCGTCGACCCCACATACAGCACAGGATTACCAATGCCCACAGCACCAGACTTCACAATTTCAGGCGTCTCCATCAGACCAATCGCCATCGCATTGACCAGGGGATTGCCACTATACGCCTCATCAAAAAAGACTTCCCCGCCAATCGTCGGCACCCCAAAGCAGTTGCCGTAGTGGGCGATGCCAGATACGACACCGGTAAAAATCTGCCGAGTGCGCGCATCCTCTAAGCTGCCAAACCGCAAAGAATTGAGCGCCGCGATGGGCCGCGCCCCCATAGTAAAAATATCGCGCAGGATTCCCCCCACTCCGGTCGCCGCCCCCTGAAAGGGTTCTATCGCAGAGGGATGATTGTGTGATTCTATTTTGAAGGCGACCTGCATGCCGTTGCCAACATCGATCACCCCCGCATTTTCTCCGGGGCCGACTAGAATGCGATCGCCCTCCGTAGGAAACTGACTCAGTAGCGGCCGCGAATTTTTGTAGCAGCAGTGCTCCGACCACATCACACCAAACATTCCTAGCTCAGCCCGATTAGGATGACGGCCCAACCGCCGCACAATTTCCTCATACTCATCGGGCTTGAGTCCCTCTGAGGCGATATCTTCCGAAGAGCAAGCAAAAGAATTAGTCATAGACTTTACGCTTTTTGGGGGCAGGTAGTGGCAGGTAGTGGCGGATCAAAGACGGGCGATCGCAATCAGCTATTCATCTTATCGCCCATCTACCACCCAAAGAAAAACCCCGAAGAAAAGCCGATGTCTTCGAAATATGGACCATTGCCATTTTCTGTAACACCTCTCTAGCAGCGCCCGTTACATAAGTGGTTTCACGGGTGCAGCTATCGGTATATATTGTTAAGAGAGTTTAACTTTCGTAGCGTTAAACACAATCACCCAACTATTCACTCGAGGGCTATCCATGGCGACTTACAAAGTCACACTTATCAACGAAGACGAAGGCATCAACGAGACTATCGAATGTGCAGATGACACGTACATCATCGAAGCTGCAGAAGATGCAGGCATCGATTTGCCCGCCTCTTGCCGTGCTGGCTCCTGCTCTAGCTGCACAGGCAAGCTCGTCTCCGGAACCGTAGACCAGTCCGACCAAGTCTTCCTAGAAGATGACCAAATGGAAGCCGGGTTTGTCCTCACTTGCGTCGCTTACCCCACTTCCGACTGCACCATCCAAACCCACCAAGAAGACGCACTTCTGTAAGTCTTCAGTCCATCAGCTGTTTCTTTCAAGCCCTTCACTAAGAGACTTGAACAAACAAAAATTCACTAACAAAAGCGCCGATCTTGGTCTGAAGAGACTGAATCGGCGCTTTTGTTTTAAAGAATTAGCTGCTAAACAGCGGGGCAGACTAAAAGAGTTTCTATCTCAGCCGATCTCTTGGATGCTCAGTTTTCTTCAGGTTAACCAAATCATCTCTTGAGAAGGCGCTGCTCCGACGCTCAGGAAGCAGCTCGTTGAGCGCGCTTTGTCTTTTGTAAGTGTTTTGAGCAGTATTTTTGCTATCAGGGTTATTCACATTGTTGCGTAACGCCTGCTCAACGACATCACGAATTTCTTCCCCATAGTGCTCAATGGTTTGCTCTACCCGAGCTAGATCCATCCCAAAGTCGATGTTGTAAGCAATGATAGGTTGCGCGATCGCGCTCTGCTCAAATAAACCACTTAGCGTTAGCCCGACCACTAAGCAGACTAACACCACCGATTGCCCAACCCTCTTACCAAACTTGTCGAAAAATCTATTCATTCAGCTAGCCCGCTCATTTTTCTATACACAGTATAGAGCTATCTTCTTAACAAACGGCAACGTTACCTTTATAAATTCGTTCTCAAAGTGCTAGGGGGTAAACCGACGGTCACTGATGTGCATAAATCGGCTACCAATGGTCAACTCTATCTAAACGCCATCTTGCACTTCTTTGAATAGTTTTTCAAAGTCGTCAGGTTTAAAGACTTTGTTGATGGCGTGAGGGTAGCGTTCGCGATCATCTCTATTCTTTGGCCGCCGTAGCAGGTAAACATACTCACAGTCTATGTTCTTGAAAATCGTTGGTTAGCGTTAGAAAGCCCTCACGTGCAGCCTTTTCCGGGAGTCGTTAGCGGTGTGCGCACTTTTCGATCTTGCAAGATGGCCTGCCAACATTAGTAAACGGCACTCACTCAGTCATCGCAAGCCATAGCCCAAAGCAAAATCATTCATTCACAAACGGGCCCTATTGGTGAGTG
>JBCBFY010000038.1:27931-38806 GCA_038527325.1 Cyanobacteria bacterium J06614_10 | reverse complement strand
CTGCTCCCACAAGGAAGCGCTTTCGCGCTGCTGTAGAGTAGTAGTCATTATTATTCCGGTAGTTAGGTACGTATGCGTTCGGAGCGTCCGCTACTCAAAAGAAGTAAACTTTCGCTTCGAACTGTTAATAATGTAGCAAATAAAATTCATAAACGCATTGTCGTTAACAATTCATTCATAATGTGCTCGAACTTGACGGTTTATCACTAGAAGTCGGCTCAGCCTGAATGGCTAAAACCAGCCTGTACAGAGGCTTTACAGTCAGATCTATGCTGAGCGAGTAACGTTAGGTAGCGGGCGAAGGCAACCTTCCGGCAACCTGACAAGCCCATAGCTGTCCCGCTCAATCCCGCTCAATTGTCTATAACCCGAAAAAAATAAGCCTCTGCTGCTTCCGCTCCGGTCAAATTGTGAAGCAGAAGTTTACATCTGGGTGCCTGTCCGTCACACAGCTTTCTCTTACCGTTCTACAAGCAATATGCGTCGGCTTCTGATTTTACTCGTGATGGCGACTCTACTGGGGAGCGCATTTCGGCTTACCAACCTGAAGGGCAAGGTGTATTGGCACGACGAAGTGCATACAGCGATGTATGTCACAGGCCACGGCGACGCACAAGTGCTTGAGACACTGTTCGACGGAGCGCCAAAGTCGATAGCAGATGTCATGAAAGCCCAGACGGCTACCGCGCAGAAAGGTCCTGTCGAAACAGCGCGACGGCTCGCAGCGCAAGACGCTCAGCATCCGCCGCTGTACTACGTGCTGTGCCGGTTAATGCTGTACGTGGTGCCTGATACGGTATTGGCCACTCGATTGGTAGCTGCGATCGCAGGCATTTTACTCATCCCCGCCACCTACATCCTCACCTACCAGCTCTTTTCTTCATCTCTCTCCGCCACGCTCAGCGCAGTCCTTGTGGCCGTTTCCCCCTTCCAATATCTCTACGCCCAAGAAGCCCGGCAATATAGCCTGTGGGCACTGTGCATTGTGGTTTCGAGCATTGCCTACTTGGTCGCCCTGCGGCGAAAAAGCCGCCTGAGCTGGGCGATCTACAGCTTTACGCTGTTTACCAGCCTATGCACCTTCCTGCTCTCTCTGCTGATCATCATCAGTCACGGGCTGCATCTCCTGTGGCACGCAGTTTTCTCATCTAGCGCACCACGCAAATCGACACAGAGACGCATTCTCCTCACTCACTTTGCCCTTAGCGCTGGTGTGAGTCTGCTGTTGTTCATGCCCTGGGTGCAGCGCATCTCTTCGGCGCATATCGGCAAAACTAGCTGGACCGCACAGCCTATCCCTCTTGAGGCGATGGCAGAACGCTGGGTCAACAATCTCACCCGCCTATTTTTTGACTTCAACCTGGAACCCCCGACACACTACGAGAACGCGCTGTCGTACCAGACCTTACCCCAGCTCACGGTCGTTATTTTTCTGCTGTACGTGCTGATCTGGAGCGCGCAATACCTTGACGCATCTGCAAAAGTCTTTTTGCTCTCTCTAGGCGGCGTTACGCTAGTGACCTTTGTCGCCCCCGATCTGTTGTTTGGCGGGCTACGTTCCACCATCCCCAGATATCTGATGCCTACCTACCTCACGGTGCAAATAGCCTGTGCCCACTGCCTAGGCACTCAGCTAGCCAAGCGGCACTACAGTCTGCCGTGGAAACTGCTCACAGCCGTCATTCTCCTTGCCGGTGCGCTCTCTTGCACAGCGAGTCTGCCTGCTGACGTTTGGTGGCACAAGGGCAGCAGCAATGAAAATGTCGCGATCGCAAACACCCTAAACCGCTCTCCCCATGCTCTCATCGTCAGCAGCGACTACGACATCAACCTGGGTGAGATACTCTCTATCTGCCATCGACTCAAAGGAGAGCAGTCTTTCTTACTATTCCAAGCAGATGAAGCACCCAGCCTTCTCTCTCACCTACAAACCCACATCTCTACCCACCCCGGTAAAACGTTTGTATTCAATCTCTCAGAACAATCAAAAGCCAAGCTAACTGCTTCGGGCGGCTATCAGCTTACACCGACAGCTCCCTCTGAAAAGCTATGGCAGCTGATGATCACTAAATGAAGAGCAGTAGATAGATGCTCCGTGCAGAATTAAAGTCACCATAAAGAAGGTCTGGGGAGGAGACACAAACCCAAGGGCATCCTTATCTATAGAAGAGATGGGATAAGGGAACACACCACCATGCGGCGACTGACAGCACTGCTTCTTCTGGTGATATGTCTGGGCTGCATTTTTCGTCTCAGCAATTTGAGCGGCAAGATCTTCTGGCACGACGAAACCTACACTGGCCTATACGCTACCGGGCATAGCAAAACAGAAGCAGATAATCTCCTATTCAACGGGCAGGTAAAAACCGCCGCTGACATTCTGCAGTTGCAGACCGCCTCCCCTGAACGCGGACTAGAAGAAACCCTAAGACAGCTCGCAGCGTACGACTCTCAGCATCCACCGCTCTACTATCTGTTGGTTCGGCTGTTGCTGTACGTTCAGCCGGACACGGTTGTTGCCAGTCGGCTGGTCGCTGCGATCGCAGGTATTTTTCTCATTCTCGGCACCTACTGGCTGAGTTTCGAGCTGTTTGGCTCCGCCCTCACAGCCAAACTTAGCACTGCCCTTGTGGCAGTCTCACCCTTTCACTACCTCTACGCCCAAGAAGCACGAGAATACAGCCTGTGGGCACTCACCCTAGTCTTGGCAAGCGCAGCCTGCCTGCGCGCGCTAAGGCAAAATACCTGCCGCAGCTGGCTCACCTATTGTCTTATTGTGACCAGCAGCCTGTATAGCTTTATCCTGACGCTGCTAGTCATGGCGAGTCACGGGCTATACGTAGGCTGGCTAAGCTTCGCCCATGGTAAAACTGGCTGGAAAAATAACCATAAACAGCTGAAAAATTTCGCAATTAGCACGTTAATCAGTCTGTTGCTTTTCTTACCGTGGCTGAGCGTCATCAACCGGGCTCACGCTCAACAGGTTAGCTGGACAGCTCAGCCCATCGCCTTTGCCTCGCTTGCCAAGATTTGGGCAGGCAACCTTACCCGACTCTTCTTTGACCTCAATTTGGACAGCAGCGACCCCATTCTCTTTACCTTGCTGCCCGTTCTTTGCATGCTGGGGCTGACGGTCTACGCCCTGTGGTGGAGCTACCAGCAGATGCCTCGCACAGCAAGCATATTCCTAGCGCTGCTCGGAGGAGTAACCCTGCTTACCTTCGTCGGCCCCGATTTGCTGATGTCGGGTAGGCGATCGAGCGTTAGTCGCTATCTTATTCCTACTTACCTTAGTCTGGAACTTGCGATCGCCTACCTACTCAGCCAAAAGATCACCAGCCCCACCGTGCTTCCCGCCTTGCAGCGACACCTCTGGCAAAGAGCAACCGCCGGGCTGCTGCTGGCAGGTATCCTCTCTTGCGTTGTCAGCATTCCAGCCGACACCTGGTGGCACAAGAAAAACAGCCATCTGAATCCCGAAGTGGCTAGAGTCATCGGTCAGTTTCCAAACTCACTCATCGTCAGTAGCGACCACAATGCCAACTTAGGAGAGCTAATGTCTCTTAGCTACCAGCTCAAGCCCGAACAATCTCTCCTACTGTTCCAAGAACCGGAAATTCCTCCGATTCCCTCTGAAAATAGCTCCATATTTCTCTTTAACCTGGCAAAGCAGTCGAAAGCACAGCTCGACAAATTCAGCCAATACAGCGTTATCCCAGCTCATGCAGAAGGCAGGCTGTGGCAGCTAATACAAACGCCAACAGCCGCAAACAGCAATCAATCCAACAGCTCGCTCAACGAGAATAACTAGAATCCGCGCGAGAACAACAGGCTTAAAAATCGAAATAGATGAAGGGTGACGCCATATCAGGCGCGAGCACCCAGGCTAGGAAAAAGCAAAGGGGCAACAGCAACACCTTGATCGGCCAGCTAATTTGCAGCTTGAGGACGCGTTGAACGGCATAGACCACCGCCATACAGGCAACCAGACTAGCCAGCAGAAGGGTAATTTGAGGCCTGGCTAGGCCGCTGGGATCGACATACACTTTTTGAGCAAACTGCACATCCGCGCTGTGGCCAAACAAGTGCTGCATCGCCAAGCTGCCATCCGTCAGGCTGGGCAATCGGAAGAAAATCCAGCTAAAGAAAACCGTCAGCTGCGTCAGGCCCCAAGCCAGGAGTACGCCCGGCGGCGTTTGCCAAAGACGCGCCAATAGCTTCGCCCGGCCGCACAGCTCCGCATTCAGCCGATGCACAATCAGCGCCATGCCATGGATGGCCCCCCACACAATAAAGCCCCATCGGTCGCCATGCCACACCCCAGCCACCAGCATCACCACCATCAGGTTTATGCAGGTACGCGTCAGGTCTCGCCGAGAGCCCCCCAGGGGAAAATACAGGTAGTTTCGCAGCCACTCGCCAAGCGTCATGTGCCAGCGTCGCCAAAACCCGGCAATGCTGGTAGAAAAATATGGGAAATCAAAGTTTTGCGGCAAATTGAACCCCAGCAGTAGCGCGCTGCCTCGGGCCACATCTACATAGCCGCTAAAGTCAAAATACAGCTGCAGACCGTAGGCAAATGCCAACAGCCAAATATCGCCGCTGCCAGCCCTCGGCAGGCTACCCGCACTCAAATCCACCAGCTGACCGATATTGTCGGCAATCAGCAGCTTTTTCACCGCGCCCACTGCAATCAGCCATAGCCCTTCCACATTCTGACTAAGTGGCGGCATCTTTAGACTTTTGAGCTGGCCTGAAAAGTTGTGAAAGCGAGTGATCGGGCCTGAGATGAGCTTTGGGAAAAAGAGCTTGTAGGCAGAGAATTCCAACAGGCTACCGCTGGCTGGCGACCCACGATACACATCTACCAAGTAAGCAATGCACTCAAAGGTAAAAAAGCTCAGCCCCAGAGGCATTGCCCAAGCAGCCACTGGCCCCGCCGCAACTGCCTCAAACCCCAGCATGGAAAGGCTCGGAGAAACATACTTGAACCCCAGCAGCAGCAGCGCATTGAGCACAATGCCCAAGGCCAAAAGCCACGATCGCTTGCGGTTCCAGTCGGCCTGAGCGTACTGCCATGCCTCGTTAGGTATGCGCCAGTCTAGCGGAGCGGCTAGCACCTTACCCAGCCAAAAATTTAGCCCTACTAGCACCAGCAGTAGCGGCACGTACTGCGCCGTCGGCAGCGATACATAGAAAAACAAGCTCGCCAGCAGCAGCAGCCATAGCCGCCCCTGCTTACTCGGAACCCACCAATACAGCGGGACCAGCACGAGTAAAAATAAACCGTAAAGAATGGACGGCTGAATCATAGAGCGCTAATGATTAGTCGAAAAAAAGTCTAAAAAATAAAATTAAGTCGAACAAGTAAGTCGAACAAGTCGAAAGGAGCAAGACGGCCAGTCTTCTGGCCATTCTTTTGGCTAGCCTTTCAGCTAGTCTTCGGTGGGACGCGCTTGGGGCCAGGGAATTAGCGGGTCTTGAGAAATTCGCTGAGAAACCTGGTAGGCACCGTAGCGATTGAGATGGCTTGGGTCAGAGAAGTAGTCGTAGCGCTGGGGCCACAGCCGCCCCAAATCACGAAACGTAAAGTCACCGTAGCGCTCCGACATCTGCAGCATGTACTGCTGGAAGCTCACCTCAGCTCGCATCCGATGGCCATCGAGATACTCATCGGTCAAAGGCGTATTGACAAACACCACGGGAATTTCTCGCTCTGAGGTGTAGCGAATCAGGCTTCTGAGCGCATCGGCCTGCTCACCTTCTAGACGAAAAGATTTGTAGTCGCCGTCGTAGGCGCCTGCGACCCGAGGGTGATCTTGATAGTAGGTTGCCGGGTTGAACCGGGTGGAGAGCGCCAGGAAACCGTCGTAGTCGATTAGGCTGGTCTCCGTGGGTAGGCCGGTGGGTGTCGCACCTGCGCTGGTGGTATCATCCCCAGAAAATTCCGGCGCGATCGCGCCAAAGCCCTGACCAATCGCTGAGCGAATCCGACGCCGGTTGGTGTAGGCCGACGACACCTTGCCAAACACCTCACTGAGCTGCCGGTCCGTCTCCGTTGCCCGCACGGTTATCTGATCGGCTAAGCTACCGAGGGCCAAGCCATTCACACCATCTGCCGGGTCGGTTGCCTCTAGCTGCCGGTACCCTTCAGAGACAGCGATCGCATTAAAGGTCACATCTGTCCGGCCACTGTTAAAGGCCCGCGCACCGTCCGCCCACACAATCATCTGCGGCAGCTGAGTCGGCGGGATCAACCGTCGCACCACCAGGTCTACCACCTGAGCAGTCGCGCCGTTTACCCCAAAGTTAAACACCGTCAGGTCTTCGTGACCCAGCGCATCTAAAGACTGCCGCAGGGCCGCAGGGTCGACGCCGCGCAGGGCCCGGGAGCTGCCAATTACCAACACATCGGGCGGACCCGACAAAGCGACCTGTCTGCGATACAGCGCCAGCTTTTCATCTAGCTGCTGACTGCGAAAAGACGGCAAATTAGAATCGGCCAGCAGCGAGGCCATCGAGACAAATTCCTGCTGCGGGCTGTACACCAGCTCGCTATCGTTAATCGCAGAAGAGGTAAAGTCCCGCTCGTCCGGTCGTCCGAATCGGTCTTCCGAACGCCCCGAGAAAAAGTCGTCATCTGCGGGTCTAGATCGTCGCCAGTTGCGCTCAGGTTCAGCCGAGCGAGCAGGCCATTCCAAATTCGCCAGATCGTCATTAAACTGACTGGGCCGCACTTCCTCAACGCCATCGTCAGCCGGGGCAACCGCCACCTGTCGCAGTGCCTGCCCGACCAAAAAGTCGAACTGAATCGCTAAAAATACGCCCGCCGCACCCCAGAAGAAGGCCATCTTTAGCCCATCTGACTGGAAGGAGCCAGGTAAATTGACCGCTAGGGTGCCATTTTCCTCAGCGGGGGTGAAAATTTGGCTCTTGACCATGGCCCGGCGCAAGCCCCTCAGCAGGAACCGGCCTAGGCCCACATCACCCGCATCGTCTTCAGCCGCGCCCAGCACACCCGCTAGGCTCTCGTCGCTAACCGCTGTAATCAGCTCTCCGGCGTAGGCGTCTGAGGCCGCAAATTCTGGCTTCGCGTCTGGCACCAGTCGCTGGCGTTGCTGATAGTCGTAGCCGTGGCTCCAGATAGGCTGCTTTTGCCCAGCTCGCCGACCATACAGCCGGAAGCCTTCAATGTCAGGCGGCTGAATCTGCTTCAGCGTCTGCACAATTAGCGGCACAATGCCATGCTTCGGCGGACACACAGGTCCATCCGCCATAATGTGCAACAGACTGTCTTTTATCAGCAGCTGCACACGAATGCCGCCGGTGGCCAGCTGCTCTTTGATATCTGGATTGAGCGCTCGGGTCAGGCAGTAGGCCAGCGCGGGCAAGTTGCCCCCCGCTGCCAGAGACACCGTACTCGCCATCCGGTCGACCTGCTCCATGCCAGGCAGGTCGACACCGCGTAGCCACTCCGGACTAATGTCGTCGGTCGAAGGGCCATAGAGCATCGCCCGGTGAAGGCCCTGGGGTGCGATCGCCCCCAACGTCTGAGAAATCGAAGCCACCAAGCCATCTACATCAATCTGCTTACGGCACAGGTCAGCAGACTGCAGCAAAGGCGCTCCGGTAGTGCCATCGACAGGATTGATCGGATAGCTAATCAGGTGCAGCGTTTCCTTCTTCACCTCGGTAACCAGCTTCAGCCCGTAGGGATTAGCAATCTGATTTACCAGCTGAGACAGCGCTGGCACATCGCCCCAGCGACCCCACTCCTTTAGCATTTCCTCAGGCGGCGTCAGGTCTACCCGCAGGCGCCATTCAGAGGCGGCCTCCCCTGTCACCTGAATTGTAATCACCGCATCCTGAAACTGCTGGAGGCGCAGCAGGCGCAACCGCTCTGCAATCGGTTCAGCAATGAGCAGCGGATCGGGGCTGTAGCTGGCCTCACAAAACACCCACAGACGGGAGACCAGCGCTTGTTCAAGTGCCTTCATCGAAAGCCCTTCAGTCGCCTCGGCACCACTCGCAGAGACCGCCGCCTCGCTAGCTGTCTTGTCAGCAATCTCGTCAGCAGTTTCCACTTCAGCGCCAGCGGTCGACTCCAGCGGAGACACCACATCCGACACATCTACCGCGACAGGCTGAGAGTGGCTAGCCATGATGGCCCGCGTTCGGCGTGCCTTGCCTGGCACTACCCGAGCACTCACCTGCACGCCTACGTTTAGCGCGCTGAGAGCCTCGCTGAGGTACCGGGCGATCGCATCAGAATCCCCTTGCCTAGCCAAGCTAATATCAGACAGCTGCTCTGAGGAAGTCGGTATATCGCCAGCGCCATCTACCTGACCAATCGCCTGTTCAGCTGGCTGTGTCAGGTCGCGCACATTTTCAGCGCTGTCTACTAGCCGGTCTAAGTGGCGCTCTAGCCGATTGAGATAAATTGGCGCGCTCCAGGCAGGCTTGCGCTGCTGTGCCTGACGGCTGTACACATATACTTGATAAACCTGAGGAAATTCCGTTTCAAACCGGGCTTGTACTTCCGGCTGCAAGAGCGATCGCACCAGCCGCATTAGCACATAGTCGCGGGGCAGTGCCTGCTCGGGCGCCTCGCACAGCACGTGCAAAATATTGCCGCGTAGCCTAACCTGAATATCAGCCTCAACGCCCTGCTCAGGCGCCAACAGCGTATCCCGGAGCCAAGGAATCAGCGTAGACGGATTCACAATACGCTTAGACTTAGCCCGCTTGGGTGTTTGTCCGGCTTGCTGTCTAGCTTGTTGTCTGGGGAGATGACCTAGCATAGGTGACTGTAAAAACAAGCAGCCCCACAAAGCGGGCTACCGTAGCGCTCGCTGCATTTTAAGTCACTCTTGTTCAATTTGCACGAGTAAATCCTATGTGATTATTCGGTAAAGTTTCAACAGCCCCAAATGAAAAATACGTACGTGTACGAATAGCCAAATGCAATCCTTTCGTGAATCGTCAAATTCTCCTACTGCCAACCTGTCGTTTCGCAGTCCCCTCGACCCAACGTTGACTGTCGCGCTCAGCACCCTTCCCCTGCTTACGCTGCTAGTTTCTGGCCAACTGATCGCCGAGGGCATGACCCAGCTTGGGCAAAGCAGCGAAGAACTATTTCGCGGCGAAAGACTACCCATCCTGCCACTCCTCGCCCAGCAAAAATAGTCAGTTCGCGATATTCCCCAGAACAAAGACATCCCGAGACGTCCCTAAAACTCCTACAATCAGTTCGAGTGCTCACTATATTAATTAGCCGCATGAGTTCAACTGTCTACTCGAAAGGCCATTTTTCAGAAGGGAACGTGTCCACTTATATAAGTGAAGATGACACGGATTTAGACGCCCTCACTACCGTTGCAACCCAAGACTGGCTGCTGCGCCATCGTCTGAAGCGGGTTGAAGAAACATGGGCAGAAGTTTTAGAAGATGAGTGCGGTCCCAGCTTGGTTGCGCTGCTCAGTCGACTGCGTCAGCTGTGTGCGCCCGATGGCCAGGCCAAAGACGCCGACGACTCTCCCGTGCTCAAGCTGATCGAAGAGCTAGAGCTTTCCGATGCGATCAAAATGTCGCGCGCCTTCGCCCTCTATTTTCAGCTGATTAATATTGTTGAGCAGCACTACGAGCAGCGGGGCCAGCAGCAGCAGTATCGCGCCGCCTATGAAGATGCCGCCATTGCCTCTGCAGAGCGCGCCGCCAGCGGAGGTATCACCACCGGTGTGCCCCCCGCTGCGGCATCTACAGCATCAGACACAAAAGCCCCAGCCGCTCCCCAAGAAAACAACGGCTTCAACGGTCAAAGCACCCTAGAAGAGAGCCTCAACACCTCAGACAACATTCGAGATGTGGGCACCTTTTACTGGCTGTTTCCTACGCTCAAGCGGCTAAACGTGCCGCCGCGCATGATTCAAAGGCTGCTCGACCAGCTCGATGTGCGGCTAGTCTTCACTGCGCATCCCACTGAGATTGTGCGCCACACTATCCGCGACAAGCAGCGCCGCATCTCTTCTATTTTGCGCCAGCTCGACCGTGAAGAAGAAAGCGCTCGCGCCCTTGGCCTAGTCTCCTCCTGGGAAATCAAAGCCCTACAAAACCAGCTGATTGAAGAAATTCGGCTGTGGTGGCGTACCGATGAGCTGCACCAGTTCAAGCCCTCTGTGCTTGATGAAGTAGATTTCACCCTGCACTACTTCGACGTCGTCCTGTTCGACACGATTCCTCAGCTTTACCAGCGCATCTGTCGCGCGCTATCGGGCACCTTTCCGACGCTGCAGCCGCCCAAGCATAGCTTCTGTCGATTTGGCTCTTGGGTGGGCAGCGATCGCGACGGCAATCCCTCCGTGACGCCCCAAATCACTTGGAAAACCGCCAACTACCAGCGCAACATGGTGATTGGCAAATACATCGACTCCGTGCGCAAGCTGATTCACCTGCTGAGCCTATCGCTGCACTGGAGCGAAGTGCTCCCCGACCTGCTCGAATCGCTAGAGCAAGACCAAACCCAAATGCCCGACATCTACGAAGGGCTGGCCATCCGCTACCGGCAAGAGCCCTACCGGCTCAAGCTGGCCTACATTGAGCAGCGTCTGCTCAAAACCCTAGAGCGCTCCAAAAAGCTTTACAACGGAGAGTATCTCCAAGAGCCCGACAGCATAGAGCACGAGAGAAACAGCGGCAGACTCTACAGCTCAGGCGACGAGTTTCTCGCCGAACTAAAGCTTATTCAAAGCAACCTCAAAGAAACCGGGCTAGTCTGCCAAGATTTAGAAGATCTGATCTGCCAGGTAGAGATTTACGGCTTCATTTTGGCCCAGCTCGATATCCGTCAGGAGAGCACCCGCCATTCAGACACCATCA
>JBCBFY010000038.1:0-27831 GCA_038527325.1 Cyanobacteria bacterium J06614_10 | reverse complement strand
CGAAGTCACTGAGTATCTTGAGCTGCTGCCCAAGCCCTACAACGACCTTAGCGAAGCAGAAAAAACAGAATGGCTAATCAGCGAGCTTAGGACCCGCCGCCCGCTCATCCCCGGCGAGCTACCCTTCTCTGACAAAGCCAGTGAAACCATTGCCACCTTTCGCATGGTGCGCAAGCTCCATCAGGAGTTTGGCCCTAGCATCTGCCAGAGCTACATCATCAGCATGAGCCACACCGCTAGTGACCTGCTCGAAGTGGCGCTCCTAGCCAAAGAAGCAGGCCTCTACGACCCAGCAACTGGCATCTGCGCGCTCAAGATCGTCCCCCTCTTTGAAACAGTAGAAGACCTGCGAAGGGCGCCCGACGTGATGCGTCAGCTCTGGGAACTACCGCTGTACAGGGCGATGCTTCAGGGTGGGTACGCAGCTCTAGAAGCCGCTCAGTCTCATCCAGAAGCGGCGGGCACTTCTCTGCAAGAGGTAATGCTGGGCTACTCAGATAGCAACAAAGATTCTGGCTTTTTGAGCAGCAACTGGGAGATTCATAAGGCCCAGCAAGCGCTACAGTCTCTCGCTGAGAACTACGCGGTGGCGCTGCGCATTTTTCACGGGCGGGGTGGCTCGGTCGGGCGGGGCGGCGGTCCGGCCTACGAGGCGATTTTGGCGCAGCCCGGACGCAGCGTCGACGGTCGCATCAAGATTACGGAGCAGGGAGAGGTCTTGGCTTCTAAGTACAACCTGCCAGATCTGGCGCTCTACAACCTGGAGACGGTCACCACGGCGGTGATTCAGGGCAGCGTACTGGGCAGCAGCTTTGACAGCATCGAAGCCTGGAACGAGATCATGGAAAAACTGGCCGTGCGATCGCGCCAACACTACCGCGCCCTGATCTACGAGCAGCCTGACCTCGTGGAGTTTTTCCACCAGGTAACGCCCATTCAAGAAATCAGCCAATTGCAAATCAGCTCTCGCCCTGCCCGGCGAGGCGGCAAGAAAAATCTAGACGGCCTGCGCGCCATCCCCTGGGTATTCAGCTGGACGCAGACTCGCTTCTTGCTACCGTCTTGGTACGGCGTCGGCACCGCCCTCAGAGAATTCATCGACCAAAATCCAGAGGAACACACCAAGCTGCTGCAGTATTTCTACGCCAAGTGGCCCTTCTTTAAGATGGTGATTTCCAAAGTGGAGATGACCTTAGCCAAGGTAGATTTACAAATTGCGCAGCACTACGTCAGCCAGCTCAGCAGTGACGACAAGCGCGAAGATTTTCAGGCCATGTTCGACCAAATTGCCTCTGAATTTCACCAGACGCGCTCTGTGGTGCTGGCCATTACCGACCACGTGCGCCTACTCGATGGCGATCCTGCCCTGCAGCGCTCTGTGCAGCTGCGAAATGGCACCATTGTGCCGCTGAGCTTTTTGCAGGTGGCGCTGCTGAAGCGACTGCGGGAATATGGCAACGATGCGGTGACTGGGAGAGTGCGATCGCGCTACAGCAAAGGCGAACTGCTGCGAGGGGCACTGCTGACGATCAACGGCGTCGCGGCTGGTATGAGAAATACTGGCTAATACATTCACAGACAATCAGAATAAGTCCTTACCAGAGCTATCGCTTTGCGGATGTAACAGCATTTGAGTCAATCATCTGTACATCTTATTGATTGGCTAAAGTTATCGGCTAAAGCGAACTATCTTTCATCGGTAGAATACTCAACTTCGGTCTGATGTCTGCCAATCTACTGGCATGTCTAATAATAATCCCCTTGACGTCCGCCCCTGTAGTAGGTTATTACGTGCAGTGAATCAACCGGTATTGTTGGAATAGTTACGTTCTGCCTGTACCGCTTACCTACTGTGAGGAACTTTAGATGATCACTCGTTTCGGCAGCCGTCTGGCCAAGATAGCCGGATTGGCGTTTGGGACGTTAGCGGGCAGTTTGGCGATCGCACTATCGGTGCAGTCTTCAGCCAACGCTCAGGCAGCTTACGGCAGCTATATCGGTATTGGTCCAGCCTTTGGTGACGGAGAGCTCGCCGTGGCTATCAACGGTCGCTACAACATTCTGGAGCTGCCTATTTCGATTCGCGGCGCAGCCTTCCTGGGCGACGGTTCAGCTTTTGTGCCTACCGTCTCCTACGATTTTCCCCTCAACTTCAACACAGAAATCTACGCAGGTGCAGGCGTTGCCTTCGCCAGTGAAGGCTCTGTGATGGGAGACGGCACCTCCTTCGTGCTACAGCCCGGCGTAGACTACACCATGGACCGCAGCAATCTCGTCTTCTACGGCAATGCCATCATTCCGATTGGCGGCGACACCACCACCGCTGTGCAAGGTGGCGTCGGCATCCAATTCTGATACACGCCTAGTCCAAATACTCGATTTCCCATAGCAAATGTTCTGATGCAGGCGTCCTAACGCTTAAGGATGTCCGCATCAGAACGTTGTGGGTTGAAACTGTGCGTTAAAACATTTTCTAGAAGCGCCTAAGCATACAAGCTAGACGCTCAGCTAGCGCGGCTCTTTGCTAAATCGCTGATGGTATCGGCCTGTCGCGTAGCAAGGGCTAGAAAGCTCTTCATGTTCTCGCTTTGAGCTTCAATGCCAATGACCATCTTCGACACTGCTCGCTCCAGTCGTTCGATGCTTGCAGATTCTACAGAACCAATGTACTAAACTGGGCCTTTTTCCGCTAGTATGGGCCAGTATACAAAGCGTAGCCTACTTGTGGCTTCCGATGGCTATAGGGATTCGCCATGCGTGAAATGCGTCCGCTAGGGTCTGTCATTCAGGGCTCCTTGAGTAAGGGGCTCGAAGTTCGCCTGCATCCAGATGTGCTGGTCGAAGAAATGCGGGTGGGTAAGTTTCTGGTTGTGCAGGGGGTGCGATCGCGCTTCTTTTGTATGCTAACTGACGTCGCCCTTGGCACCGCTAGCCAGCGCATCCTCGCCAATCCACCAGAGCCTAGCAATATTTTCTTGCAAGAAGTCTTAGCCGGTTCAGGCACCTACGGCACCGTAGACCTGACACCGATGCTCATGTTCACTCCCACCGAAGAAGGAACAGAAAGCTTTAGCTACGCCCAGGCTGAAAACACCTCACTCAAAAACAATCCCAACAGTCAAAAAACCAACAAATCTAGCAGCGGCTCAAACGGCCTTGCCTCCTACGAAACCCATTCCAGCGCCCCGCTCCAGCTTCTGCCTGTCAAGACCATTCCGGGCCACTTCAGCCAAGTATACGACGCCTCAGAAAGAGACTTCAGAGCGGTGTTTGGCTGGGAAGATGACGTGCACAGGCGCAACTTTGCCATTGGCCAACCCATCGATATGGAGGTGCCTATTTGCATAGATCTTGATCGCTTTGTTGAGCGTAGCAACGGCATCTTTGGTAAGTCAGGAACGGGAAAATCTTTTTTGACCCGGCTAATTCTCTCTGGCATTATCCGCAAGCAGGCAGCAGTCAATCTCATCTTCGACATGCACTCAGAGTATGGCTGGGAAGCGGTCAGCGAGGGAAAAGAATTTAGCACAGTGAAAGGGCTACGGCAGCTGTTTCCAGGGCAGGTACAAATATTTACCCTCGACCCAGAATCGACCAAGCGACGGGGCGTCACCGACGCACAGGAGCTATACATTAGCTTCGACCAAATAGATGTAGAAGATCTCATGCTGATTAGCCGTGAGCTAAATCTCTCGGAAGCCAGCTTAGAGAATGCCATTATCCTACGCAACGAATTTGGCAGTAGCTGGATCAACAGATTGTTGCAGCTGAGTAATGAGGAAATACAAGAATTTTGCGAAGTGAAGATGGGCAGTAAGTCTTCCATTATGGCCTTGCAGCGCAAGCTCACTCGCCTGGCAGAGCTCAAGTACATTCGCGGCGCCTGCCCGCACAACTACGTCAATCAAATTCTCGAAACCATCGACGCTGGAAAGCACGTAGTGATTGAATTTGGCTCGCAGAGCAATATGCTCTCTTACATGCTGGCAACCAACGTGATCGCCAGGAGAATTCACGCTAGCTACGTGCGCAAGGCAGACCGCTTTTTGCAGAGTAAAAATCCGAGCGATCGCCCCCAGCCGCTGGTCATCACCATCGAAGAAGCCCACCGATTTCTCGACCCGGCCACCGCCCGCCAAACCATCTTCGGCGTGATCGCTAGAGAAATGAGAAAATACTTTGTCACACTGCTCGTTGTCGATCAGCGCCCTTCTGGCATTGATAACGAAGTCATGTCTCAGGTTGGCACGCGGATCACAGCGTTGCTAAACGATGAAAAAGACATTGACGCGATTTTTACAGGCGTCTCGGGCGGGCAAAGCCTGCGCTCGGTGCTAGCCAAGTTAGATTCTAAGCAGCAGGCGCTGTTGCTAGGCCATGCGGTCCCTATGCCCGTAGTGGTCAGGACTAGAGCTTACGATGCGCAGTTTTACAAAGAGATTGGGGATACGGCCTGGGGAGAGTTACCAGATGAAGTGGTGTTTAAGGCGGCAGAACGGGCGATCGCAGACCTAGGCTTCTAACCAGACATTTCCAGTAAACTTTCCAGTAAGCTAGATGCAGTGCCCTATGAAATGCAATGGTGGCTAAGTTTCGTTGGAAGTCCTCAGATTTAGAGTTGCTTCCTGATGACGGCAAACGATACGAGATAGTTGATGGAGAGCTGCTAGTGACCCACGCGCCCCATTGGGGGCACCAAAAAGTCTGCGTCAGATTAGGGGGCGCTTTTTGAAGAATGGTCGATAGATAGCGGACTGGGCGAGACATCGGCAGGGCCGGGCGTCCTCTTTACTGAGGCAGACAACGTCATTCCTGACTTAGCCTGGATCAGGCAGGAAAGGCTATCAGCAGCACTCGATGAGTCTGGGCATTTGATAGAAGCGCCCAACCTAATCGTGGAAGTCCTATCGCAAGGCGTGAACAATCAGCAGCGCGATCGCGACCTCAAACTGAGACTCTACTCAGCCCAAGGCGTTCGAGAATATTAGATTGTCGACTGGCGCGCAGAAAAAATAGAAATCTACCGCAGAGAATCAGCACAGCTTGTTTTGCAGACGACACTATTGCAGACGACACTACATAGAGGCGATATCCTCACCAGTCCAATGCTGCCAAATTTTAGCTATTCGATGGACCGCCTTTTTATGCAGGTAGGCCGGTCGTAGGGTTTCCTACCATAAGTATTCCACTACGCACCCCCACGCAATGACTACGACGCAACGCTTGTCAAGCCCCTAACGCGGGTACTTTTCAAGTGATGCCCGTAAGTTTAAACTGAGTCAAAACGCCTATCGCCGATGTGCCTATGCGATTTGACATCAAAAGCCTCAACCTAGGCTCAGATTCTGCTGAACGCGACATTGACGTTGGCCTCGCTGAATACTTTTACCAAAACGACGCCTACCATCGCTTTCTCAATGGGCGTAAGACCATTCTGGTGGGCAATCGGGGCGCAGGCAAAAGCGCCATCTTTAAATACATCGCCACTACTGAGCGCAAAAAAGGCAACCTCGTCTTAGAGCTATCGCCCGAAGACTATTCTTACGAGCTGCTCTCCGAATACCTGCGCAGCGAAAAGGAAGGCTCCTGGGGCAAGCAAAGCGCCTATTCTGTCGCCTGGCAATACCTGCTCTACAACCTCATCTTCAAGCGCATCGCGCAAAATAAGCGCGGCCTCCTGCTCGGCGCCCAAAAAAATATTTACAACTACGTCAGCGGCAACGGCCTCGCCCAAGAAACCAGCTCCATTGGCATGCTGGTGACCTATCTCAAAAGAATTGAGCGCGTCAAGCTAGAATCCCACGAAGGCACCCTCCGCTCCCGAGAGCTACAGGCCCTCTACGACCTAGAAGATATCAAGGCACTGCTGCCAAGCCTCAGAAACGTCCTGAAAAATACGCGCATCACCGTACTGATCGATGAACTAGACAAAGGCTGGGACAATTCTGAAGATGCCAAATATTTTCTAGCAGGGCTCTTTCAGGCGACGCAAAAAATAAATCTGCTCAATCCCAACCTGCGAATTTATATCTCTATTCGTCAGGAACTGTTCGACAATATTCCACAAATCTACGAAGATGCGCAAAAAATCCGAGAGGATGTAGAGGTCATTCGCTGGGGTAAAAACGAGCTGCTAGAGCTGATTGCCCGGCGGATTGCCCACTCCTTTCCAGAATCTGCTAACTTCACCGCAATAAAGCGTTGGAAGACTGTTTTTGTCTCTAGGCTTAGCTCATTCGATGTGGAGTCGCTCGACTACATCATTGACCGCACGCAGCTGCGCCCCCGAGAGCTGCTGCAGTTTTGCAAGCTGTGTATTGAGTGCATCGACTATTCGCTGGTCAATAAGCGAATTGATGAATGCGCGATCGCAGCCGCCGAAGAATCCTATTCCGAACAAAAAACCCGAGACCTCGCCTCCGAATATCGGTTTCAGTATCCCTTCCTGCTAGATGTATTTGAAGTCTTTCGGGGCCACAAAACCTACTACCCCAAAGAAGACCTCGACTACCTCCTGCTCTCCATCGTGGTCGGCGAAATCGACGTGGAGCAAGCCGCGCCCTGGGTGCTTGACCTCGACTACCTAGAGCTTAAGCAAATCCTCTGGAAGATTGGCTTTCTAAAAGCGCTCGTCCCCCAAACCAGCCAAAAATCCGTCCGCCATCGCGGCTCATACCTCGGCCACTATGAGCTACCCACCATCAACCTCGAAAATATTGAAAAGTTCCGAATTCACCCAGCTTGCACCAAATTCTTGCATCTAAAGGACTGATCGCCCCGCTGCTAGGCCGCAGCCCTCATTTTCTCCCACCGTAAACCCATGGCTCCACGCTACCCCTGGTCACGCCAATCTATCCATCAGCTAGAGACTCGGATTCAGGCCGTTCCCACCTGGTTAGTGGCCATCGTAGCCTTCTGCTTTCTGGCTGGCTTTGTGATTTTTATAGAGAAAACTATCGATCCCTCCCCGCTCTCTTGGCAGCGCGTGCTTAAGCTCATTCTTAGTGATGCCGAAGCGATCGCCCTCGCCCTTGCCGTCATTCTCTACGTCAAAGGTGCCCCCGACCGCAAGACCCAAAAGCACTACGAAGCCTGGCGAGTCATCGACACCGCCGCCGCCGCCAACGTCACCACCAGCTACGCCCGCTACCAAGCCCTGCAAGACCTTCACCGCGACGGCGTTCCACTCAAGTGGCTAGAGGCTCCAAAGGCCAACCTCGCCGGTATCGCCCTCCCCAAAGCCAACCTGCAAAGCTGCAACCTCGCAGGCACCAACCTAGAAGGCGCCAATCTGCGAGGCGCGGATTTATCCGGTGCCAATCTCGCTGGTGCCAACCTCAGCCACGCAGATCTCGTTGGCACAGACCTCACTGCAGCCGACCTACGGGCAGCCATCCTACGGGGCACCAATCTTCGCGGCGCCACCCTCTGGGAAGCTGACTTTTCCAATGCAGAAATGCGTTGGGCAGATGTCTATCAGGAGCAGCTCAAAGGCGCGAAACTCAATGAAACTATCCTGCCGGATGGCAGCGAATCACCCTCTAGCCAGCTGGTGTAGGCCAGTTCCTACAAGTCTCCCAGAAATCTCCCAGAAATCTCCCAGAAGTCCCCTAGAAATCTCCTTCAGCCACCTGAAACACGGTTAGGCCAAGCGATCGCCACATCTCTACAACGCTTTTGCGATCGTCAAAGACAGCAATAATGTTGTATTTACCTTCTAAATGAGCCCGGTACATTTCTTCTTTGACAACTGTGTCTTTGCGCATGTCGCCAACTTTGCGCATGTGCAGCGCGGCATATCGCACGCCATACTTTTTCAACCAAGCGATTGTTTTCTCTTTTCCATCATCCGTACGGCCAGACATCACAATCACCTTATGCGTCTCCTGCCATTTCAAAATGGTCTGCACTACTGGCATATTGGGCGGATCCAGGTCACACTTACTCACATCGTAAGGGCTGCGATCGCCCATCAAAGCCAGCGTGCCATCCATATCGACCACAATCACATCCTCTAGCTCGGGGTTGTGGGCAGGCGGCGTCGGCGTCGGCAACAAAAACTGCCGGTACATTTGCATAATTACATCTTTACCGACAGACTTTGGCCGATTCAGGTCCCGGCGAATGCACTCTTTCACGGGCACTGCGAGAAAGCTGTTGTTGACTTCTACCGTCGCTTTCCCCTTCACCAGCTCGGTCACCGTGCGAATATGCTTCGGATGTAAATTCGTATCATCTACAATGACGTGCTTGCCCGCCTCCAGCGCCTCTAAAATAATCAGATTCCTCAGCCGGACAATAAACTTTTCATTCGATTTGGAATGCACCGAGTTGTGGCACATCTCACGTAGGAGATCTTTATTGACCCTTACCCATTTGCCCGCTTCTTTGGTAATCAGCTCCTTTGCCCAGGTAGATTTTCCTGATCCTGGCAAACCCACCGTGATGATGACCCGTTTCAAACCATCTCCTCCAAAAGCTGTTCTACTTTCACAATGGGCAAACTGGCCAAGTAGTCTCGAACAGAACGCACCTTCCCGGCCCGCAGCGCGAACAGAACGCCCGAGTATGGCAGTTTTTTTACAGCCATTGCAAACTCTTTTTGGTGCGCGATCGCGCTATATTTTTCGTACTCACTTTCCAGCTTTTTCACCAGCTGGTCATAGCGCGCTTCAATCTCACGAAAGCGGGTTTCAAGCTCTTGAAAGTAAGCTAAAAATTCAGCACTTTCATTGTTGATCACAATCGAGAGCAGCCTGCGGTCGGAGCTGCCCTCCTTGAGATGAGAGAGCTTCACATATTCAGAAGACTTGAGCTTCACCCGATTGAACAAGCGATCGCACACCACAAAGCCTTCCTGCTCAAAAGGATCTAGCTGCTCTGCCTGGTCGATGAGCGCGTCAACCGTACCTAGCGGATAGCTCTTCACCGAATGCCAGCCTAGCCTATCAGCCCACACATCAGGAGACGCTTCCTCACACGTTCGAACATTTCGCACACCGTGTAGCGTCACAGCATGCCCGCTATGCTGCACAACAACCCGGTTGTAGGGCGTTTCCAGCTCAAACATAAAGCAATAGTCTTCATGTCCTATCGGCAAGCGGTAGCCCACCTGCTCCCAAGTCCGCCAAAACAGCTCCGCAAACGAAAACGCGTAACCCGTCACTTCACCACTAGCATCCGGCGTCCCGCTCGACTGTACCTGCCACTGCCTGCCGTAAAAGTACAGCGTCATTAACGAGCCATCTAGCTTGTCTTGAACGCGGGCGCTTTCCCAGTCGAGTGCCGCCGCGTAGGGTTCGCCATAGTTAAAAAATTTATCGAACGGGTAGGACACCACAGACCAACCGTCTGCCTCATCGAGAATAATCCCTCGGCACTGCTGCACCACAAGTTCGTCCATCGGCGATTCAAACTGAGAATACTTCAGACAAACTAGATTCTCAAACTGGCCGTGGCGACGGGTCCTAATGCCATAGGTCTTCTCCAAAGTTGCAAGGCTGTGAGTTCTTAAATATGTTTGTAGTGCCAGTTCTTTCATACAGGTCAGAACGCTCTTATCAAAAACCTTCAGATTTTTTCTTTCTTGTTGGCCTTTCTTTCATCTAGTCAGGCACCGAAGACCATTGCGCCATCATACTCTATCCCTCAAAATTGACATCAAAATGGGTGGCTTACTGCAGCGCAAAAAAAAGATTTCTCAATCGCTTGACTCTCCCCCTGCGGCATAGTGTGTACTGCAGAAGTCGACAGAGCGATCTCGTTCTCCAGTTCTCTCAATGCTCCTATACAAGATCAGCGCCTTCTCAAGGCTCGGCCAAGTCTCTATCAAAGCACTCCGTCTCTATGACCAGCGCGGCTTGCTCAAGCCTGCGAAGGTCGATAGGGACACGGGCTATCGCTACTACACGGTGGAGCAGCTACCACAGCTGCATCGCCTGCTAGTGCTCAAGGCCATGGGGTTCTCGCTTGAGCAAATTGGCCAGCTGATTCAGGAAGACCTGTCGCTCAGCCAAATGCAGGCCATGCTCAGGCTCAAGCAGGCAGAGCTACAGCAGCAGCTGAGCGGAACTCAAGAACGGATGGTCGCGGTCGATGCATACCTGAAGTTTCTAGAAGAGGAACGTACCATGCCTGAATACACTATCCTGCTCAAAGCGATCAAACCGATTCCTTACACACTCAGTGTTCGCGACACCATTCCCACTTATCCTGCCGTGGGTCGCCTCCTCACCGAGATCATGACCTACCTAGGTCAGCAGCGAAGCCAACCCCAGGGACCTTGCATCGCCATTTGGCACGACCCTGAGTACAAAGAAAAAGACGTCGATGCCGAAGCGATCGCAGTCGTTTCTGATACGCTCACAGGCACCGAACGTATCAAGCACAAGGCACTACCCGCCATTGAGCAAGCGGCCACCCTGATTCATCGAGGTCCTTACACCACCCTGAACCAAGCCTATGCAGCCATCGTGCAGTGGATTGAGGAAAACGGCTACCAAATCACAGGCCCCAATCGCGAAGTGTATCTGAAGGGCGGCGCCGAGCAAAACAACTCGGAGTACATCACCGAGATTCAGTTTCCTGTGCAGAAAGCAGCTTAGAACGGGCCCTCACTGCTAAAGAAAGCCTCAAGCAGTCAGTCCTAGGGTCGTTTGAGTGCAGTAGCAGTTAGGGATAGAGTAGTAGTAGCGCCTGCGGCCTAGCGCGTAGGCGCTGCTCGCATCGTTTTATCCACTGACCCAGAACGCTAGCCTGACACTGTGAAACTCAACTTCGCGACCTTCATTCTGCTGTTCACAGTGTTCTGCTTCATCTGCGAGCAGCCGTCAGCTTCAGCTGCAGCACCGACGCCAACCCAAAACGAGCGCCTCTTACAACAAATCCAAAAACTCAACGATCCACCTCAGCGATACTTGAAGCTACCCGAATTGCCCTTCATTGAGCAAGCCCCTTCGACAACGCCATCTGTTCAAACAACCGATCTAGAACAACAGCCTACCGCTTCGCAACTAGCGCAAGAACAACCTACCAGACAAGAACAATCACAAACAAAGCAAAAGAAACAAAAAATACAACCCAAAAAATCATTCACTCGTCAGGCTCCCAAGCGAAGAGATCCCCATAGCATCGTCGCAGCAGCAAGACAAAAGCACAGCCCATTACAGGGCAGATCTATCTCTTTCAAAGAGCCTGCCATCGTCCTTCAGATAAAACAGTGGGCAGGACAAATTGCAAGCACTAAGCAACGGATTGCTTCAGATATTAAGCAACAGCCCGAACAGATCAGAGCAGTATTGATGATCGCAACGGCAGACCTCCAAAAGCAATCGACTCGAAAGCTCAAAACCCACGCAGACAATGTTCATAGCCTCTTCCAAGACAAAATCAAAGCGCCCCTGCGGAACCTCTTCAAAAAGATAGAAGCCGCTGCCCACGAAACTGTTGTGCGGCTTCAGTAACTGCTTTGAATGACCGCCTTTGGCAAATCTATTGAAGGCTAAAGGTATAGAAGAAGAACTATCTTTTGACTGAGTAGAGAGTCAGACTCACCTGAATATACTGACGCTAGCAAAGCTGTGAGCGCCAACCAAAACACTTTATTCGGCTCAAGTTTACGGCAGATAATTGCTGCAAAAAATTTAGAAGAGGCTGACGATTATGAACACTTTATTTGAATCCTTAAGAGCATTTGGTCGCAAAATCGTGACTAAAATCGCCATCGCAGGGCTCATCGGCTTTAGCCTGTGGAGCTTGAGTGCACCCGCCCATGCCGTTCCTTACCAAAAGGGCGATCGCGGCATCCAGTCGACAGAGCGATACGACCAAATACAATCTGAGAAAGGGGGCATGAACAACTTCGACGCCGTTGACCCCAGACGAAACACCACAACGGCTGAAGCCAAAGCCCGTGAACTCAGCGACGTTGCCGAACGACGCAACAAACGGGCATCCGACCCACTCGAACCTGCGCGGGAGGCCATCGATGAACTGCAAACCAAAGCCGCTAGAACTGCAGATAATCTTACAGACAGCATCAAGAATGCCGCTTCCGACCTAGGCGACGACTAGGTTCTGTCTTTTCCTCAGTAGGCCAATCTTGCACAGGCACCGACTATTCGGTATCGCCCGGGGCCAGTTCTATCTCTTGGGGCAAGTCGTCCCCATTCCCTTCAACCACGGGAGCAGGCGCAGCGTCGCTCGGGCGACGTGCGGCCTCAATGCGACGCAGGGTTTCTTGCCAGTTACCAATTCTGACCTGAGCAGAGGCATACGCTTCTGCGCCCTCCGGAATTCGGCTGGCGAGGGTGATGGCTGTCTCTAGGTTTCGGTTTGCGGTGGCTTCGGCTTGCCGCAACAAATCCCAGCTCCAGCGATTGATCTGGCTATCGGCGCGGGCACGGCTGTCGCTGCCAGCAGGCACTCTAGAGGCGATGTCAATGGCATTGGAGAGTCCGTCGGCATCACCGCTCGCGGCTGCATTCACCGCTTCGCCGAGTCGCTGTCGGCCATTTTCTTGCAGCTGCCAGCGGCCAATGTCGTCTTGAGCAGTGGCATACAGCGCCCGCCCTTCACCAATTCTAGAGGCGATCGCAATTGCCCCGGCCCGGTCACCCGTACTCGCACGCTGCCTCGCCTGATCTAGCAGCGGCTGGTCCTCAATCCGCTGAATCCGGCCTGTCCAGGTCGCAATGCGCTCATCGGCTTCGGGGCCGAGCGTCCGCCCCGAGGAAATTTTGCGGGCTTCCTGAATCGCCGCTCGCAGATTGTCAGGCGTCCCTACCGAGGCCAGTCGGTCTGCCCGTTCCAAAATGGGTCGGTCCTGCACCGTTTCGACACGGGTGCGCCAGTCGCCGATCTGTTCCGCCGCGCTATCCCATTGAGGCGAGCGACGGGAGATCTGCGAAGCAATCGAAATGGCTGCCGTCAGGTCAGCGGTGCTGCCCCGGTCAGCCCGCTCCCTAGCCTGATTGAGAATGGCGATATCTTGGATTTCAGATTCCCACTGAGCAATTAGCTGCTGCCCCTTCTGGTATAGCGGTCGCCGCTTGCCTAGGGTTTTCATCCGGTTGATGGCATTTTCCAGCCCGCTGACATTGCCGGTCCAAGCCTGCTGATAGGCCGTCACAAAAATCTGAAAGTCAGCAATTTCTTCATCTAGGCCGATATCGCGCGGAATCGCGTTCAACAGAGCTTGCGCATCGGAAAGATTTCGCTCAGCTAGGGCAGTCTCACCTAGCTCCAGCATTTCCCTCGCAATTTTTTTGCGTTCAGACTGCACCTCAGCATTAAAGACGCTGTCTTCACTGATTTCCTTAAGCCGCTTCAGGGCTTCAGTAAAACCTTTTACCGTGCCTTCCTTAGCAAATCCCAGCGCTTCAGAAAGACGACGACTGTCTTCCCTTGCCAGCGAGATCATCTTGGTCAATTCATTGTACTTTTCGGTTGCCCAGTAGCGATTTGGCACATCCAACAGCACCACAGAGAGAGTGAAAGCTCCCTGAAAGTCCTTTGCCTTGAGCTTTTCAACGGCTGAGTTGAAGCCGTCTTCTCCTTCTTTCCAGATGGCCTGCCAGCGCTCAATCCGCTCTTCGACGACCTCAGCTGCCGCTGTCCTCGCTGGAATCTTCCGAGCGCTCTCAATCGCCTCTTCTAGCTCGCCCTCTTCAAAAGAGCGCTCAGCCAAGTCCAACACTAGGTTGGCCCAGGTCTCAATCCGGTCGTCAATAATGTCTTCACGTAGCGGATGGTCTTTGGGCAGCCTGTCTACTAGGGCGATCGCAGCCAATAAATTTTTCACATCGCCCTCAGCCGCGTAAGACTCGGCGCACTGTAGCCGCAGAGAGGCTGACGCCGTCGGCCAAAAGATCGCCCGGCAGTTGGGCAGGGTCGGAATGCGAAACAGGCTGACGATGGCAGACGTTCCGGCTACGCCCAAGATGCCAAAAAGCACCAGCATCACCAGCGGCCAGCTTCTCAGCCAGCGTACGCCCATCACAGTGGTCAAGAGGCTGCCTAATTTAGAAGAGGTGCCAGCAGAGCCGTTGATCGTATCTACCGATGAAGCTTTATCTGGGTCTTCAGCATAGCGGGAAGCGCTAGCGCGACGGGACGTGGGGAGCTTTGAGGTGAAGCGAGGAACCGAGGAAGGTCCGCTGCCTAGGGCCGGAGACTCACTAGAGCCACCGCGCAAAGATCGAGAAGAACGACTGGGTCGAGCATCAGGTCGAGTCCTTGGGCGAGCATTGTATTCATCGTATTCCGAGGTCATAGGAGCCCTAGCGATCGCACGTCTTAAAAAAGACCTTTCCAAGAATCAACCCACGATGCCCTAACGGCGAACGTAAGTAACATCCTCAATTCTAGCAATTGTTCGCCCTTTGACGGCATTCGCCGCCGTATTCGGGCCCGTACTAACGAATTTTGAGAACCCGCACGGGCGCACCTTGAGCGATCACCGTCTCGCCCTGAGGCACCACGCCCAAACCACTGGTATTGGCCAAGTTCACCAAGTTGCCAGAATTGTGCAAGCCCGCCGCCCGACCAAAGCAATAGCCAGTCGGCCCCACCGTCAGCTCCCCCCACAAATACGTCTCTCGCCCGCCGCCTGCCCGCAGTTCGGTCGTCGCCTCCGCCCATACAAAATCTGGCGCCCATGGCCCGCGCCGCCCTGATAGTTTAGCGATCGCCGGTCCTACAAATCGCCAGAAGCCAACCATCGCCGACGCCGGGTTTCCTGGCAGGCCAAAGTACAGTTTGCGCACTGAAGTATTCGCAGCAGCAGCAGCAGCAGAAGCATCTTCCCAACTTGCCACCGTCAGCGGCTTGCCAGGCTTCACGGCCACAGCGCGAATGTGCAGCGTTGCCCCCAGCTCTGCCAGCACATCGTCTACAAAGTCATAATCTCCCACCGAGACGCCCCCGGTAGAAAGCACCATATCAGCCTCGCTCAGCGCAGCGGCGATGGCCGTCTTCACACTCTGGCGGTCATCTTGCACAATGCCCATGGGCAGTGGCACTGCGCCCGCCTCAGCCACCAGCGCCGTCAGCGCATGCTGGTTAGAATCGACAATTTGCCCCGGCTGTAACGGCTGGTCGGGACCGACCAGCTCGCTCCCAGTAGACAAAATCGCTACCCGAGGCCGCCGGTACACCGCCACCTGAGTCTGCTGCGCAGCCGCCAAAATGGCGATTTCTGCAGGGGCGATCGCCTGACCCGCGCCCAGCAGCTTATCCCCTGCTCGATAAAAACTGCCCTGCCGCCGCACAAAAGCGCCCAGCTGTGGCACCTTTAAGATAAGCACAGCATCTTCCTGACTGACCTCACCTTGGCGCTGCGTCTCCTCCTGCATCACCACCGTATCCGCGCCCGCAGGCATCATCGCACCGGTCAATATTCGCGCTGCCTGCCCCGCACCGATCGTCTTTTGAGGCGAGCAGCCCGCTGGAATTTCTTCAACGACAGTCAGCTGGGTAGGAATGGTTTGCACATCGCTCGCGCGAACCGCGTAGCCATCCATCGCGGAATTATCCCAGTGGGGAAAATCTAGCGGGCTGGTCACGGGAGCAGCTAGCACCCGGCCCAGACAGTCTGCATCGCCCAGCGGCATCGTCTCCACCGCCTCGATTGGGCTCACCAACGTAAAGATTAACCGCTCAGCTTCTGCCGCAGAGAACATAACAGAGAAAATAGCAATACCAAGGAAGTTACCACAAGCTATGCAAACTGCCTCTACGCCTCCTAGCCCTTCACCTGAGCACGCGCAAAGCAGCCCTGGTCAGTCATTTCCCACCCTGGCAGATACGCTGCGATCGCGCCGCCAAAAGCTCTCCAAGCTAATCGACTTTCCCGCCCTGCTGTGGTCTGGCGCGCCCCCCGCCCGCAATTTTGCCGCCAACACCTACCCCTTCCGGGCCAGTAGCCACTTTCTCTACTTCGCCGGGCTCTCCCTCGAAAATGCGGCCATTCGCCTAGATGGCGACCGGCTGACGCTGTTCATGGATGACAGCAGCGCGGATGAGGCCCTTTGGCACGGCCCTAGCCCTAGCCGAGACAATATCGCCCAGCTGATGGGGGCCGACGAGGCCAGACCGCTGGCAGACTTGGCCGATTTTTCGCTGGGAGCCGCCACCCTAGGAGAACCCGACCAGACCGTGCGCATGATGCAGCAAACCCTCCTTCAGCGGGGCATCGTGCTGCAGCGGCAGCGACCGGATGGCCATCGAGATTTTGCCAAGGCCATTGTGCAGCTCAGAATGATTCAGGATGAGGCGGCGATCGCAGCCATTCGCCGAGCCCTCATCGTCACTACCGGCGCCCATCGAGCCGGGATGGCCGCCACCCCCACCGCCAAAACCGAAGCCCAGATTCGCGCCATTATGGAAGCGGTGATCGCTGGCCACAACATGAACTGCGCCTACGGCAGTATCGTCACCGTCGCCGGAGAGGTCCTACACAACCACCACTACCACAACCCCCTAGGTCAGCAAGACCTATTGCTTGCAGACGTCGGCGCAGAGACACCCGACGGCTGGGCCTCTGACATTACTCGAACCTGGCCTGTCAGCGGCAAATTTTCAGCCACCCAGCGCGACCTGTACGACATCGTCTTAGCCGCCCACGACTTCTGCATCGAAAAAGCCAAGCCCGGCGTGGAATACAAAACTATCCACCTCATCGCCTGCCAAATTCTCGCAGCGGGCCTGGTAGAGCTGGGGATTCTTAAAGGCGACCCGGAAGACCTAGTGGCCCAAGACGCCCACGCGCTCTTCTTTCCCCACGGAGTAGGTCACCTCATGGGGCTTGATGTACACGATATGGAAGATTTGGGCGACTTAGCAGGCTACGCAGAAGGCCGGCAGCGCAGCGATCGCTTCGGCCTCGCCTTCCTCCGATTAGACCGTCCACTGCAGCCAGGCATGGTAGTCACCATCGAACCCGGCTTCTATCAGGTGCCCGGCATTCTAAACGACCCCAAAACGCGCGATCGCTACACAGGTATGGTGAACTGGGACCGCCTCAAAGCCTTCCAAGACGTCCGAGGCATCCGCATAGAAGACGACATTCTAATCACCCCTGGAGGAAACGAAGTACTCAGCCAGTCCCTGCCGACCAAAGCCACCGATATCGAAGCACTGGTAATGGAGAAAGCTGGCTAGCCCCCAAAATACCTCTACTTTCCCAACCCCCTACATCGGTCCTACACCACCGATGCCACCGGCTGCGCCGCTTTCTCATCCCTAGAAGCAATCACCTCAGCAATCTGCGCTTCAATCTGGTCTTTCACAATCTGGCGATATTCCAAAAAGTGCTCAATCTGCGCGCACACCGTCAGGTAGCTGCCGACACCGCCGCGGTTGTGGCGAAACATCTGCCACAGATACACCCAAAACGTCGAGCGGGTCTTGCGTTCGATGCCCTGCTTCCAGAGCACAACGGCCAGCCCCCTCACCACATTCCAATTGAAGGGCTCCTTGGCAGATTTGGGCTTTGGCGGGCGCTTGTTTTCGTTGTGGCAGGGGGCCTCTCCCAAAATGCGGTAGTGGCGGTAGCAGCGGTCCAAGTACTTCTGTGGGTCGTACAGGTCCCAAAACGCATTGACATATTCCTGAGCGACTTCTTCTACCGGACGGGTCGGCACAAAGTTCATCAGCGTCGTCTGGTGAATATTGGCCGTTTCTTTGCCCGCTAGCAGACGGTCTTCTTTTTCCAGTCGATGCCACAGGGCAGTGTCGGGCAGCGCCTGCAGCATGCTGAAGAGCGCGGTGGGCACTGAGCATTTTTCTACAAACTGAACGATGCGATCGCCCGCCCCTTTCTTTTCGCCGTCAAAGCCAATAATGAAACCTGCCATCACCCGAATGCCGCTACTGGCAATCTTATGAATCGACTCGCTGAGCGGATCGCGGGTATTTTGAAACTTTTGCGTGACCGACAAGCTCGACTCGTCCGGCGTCTCTACACCCAAGAACACCGCCCCAAAGTTGCAGGCCGTCATCAAGTCCATCAGCTCCTGGTCTTGCGCAAGGTCGACCGAAGCCTCTGTCGAAAAGGTAAAAGGATATCCCTTTTCGCGCATCCAGGGTTTGAGCGCTTTCAGCATCAGCTTCACGTTTCGCTTATTGCCAATGAAGTTGTCATCGACCATAAAGATGCTGCGCCGCCAGCCGAGTTTATACAAAAGCTCAAGCTCGGCAATCAGCTGCTCTGGGCTCTTGGTCCGCGGCTTGCGGCCATAGAGCACAATAATGTCGCAAAATTCACACTGAAACGGGCAGCCCCGCGAAAACTGAATCGCCATCTCCGAATAGGCATCCAGCTTTAACAAATCGAACCTGGGGACCGGACTCAAGCTGACATCTGGTCGCTCCAGCGCTCGAAACGTCCCCTCCGTTTCACCCTTCTCCAGCGCCTCTACTAGCATTGGGAGCGTTACCTCGCCCTCATCTAGCACCCGAAAGTCAGCGCCCGCCGCTGTGACTTCTTCTGGTAGCGCAGTCGCATAGGGTCCACCGACAGCGACCTGCTTACCCCGACGCTTGGCCTCCCGAATCTGAGCCAGCATGTCTGGCTTCTGCACAATCATGCCCGAAAAAATTACCAGCTCCGCCCAGTCCCAATCCGCCTCACTGAGTGCTTCAACGTTGCGATCTACCAGCTTCAGCTCCCATGACTGGGGTAGCAGCGCCGCTACGGTTACCAGGCCCAATGGCGGCAAAATAGCCTTGCGCCCTGCCAGCTCAATGGCCTTATCGAAAGACCAAAAGCTCTTAGGAAACAGGGGATAAATCAGCAAAGCTCTCATGAAAAGTACCCTTAGATAAAGACCGTCAAATCACTGTCAAATCAACTTCCAAGCAAACTGTCAAACCAACCGTCAAACCAACTGCTAAGCAAAGATAAACAGCCGCACATCAAAACAAAAGTTACATATGTTTAAGCATTGCTTCCTGCTACTGTAACCCATTCCTCGATGCTCGACTAGCTGAAAACCATTGCAAACCATAGAAAATCAGCCGTTAGCCGCTTGACAGAACGTCCATAAAAGCGCGTTTCAATGTGAAGTGCGATCACAAAATTCATATAAGTCAACACTCTTTCAAAGACCTGTTCTAAGACCTGTTCTAAGACCTGTTCTAAGGCCTGTGGCAAATCACCTTTGAGATCTTTTCGGACTCCCCACGCCCGAAAAGAGACCCTTGTCAAGAGACCCTTGACTGAAAGTCTCTTTTAAATCGAACAACATCGTGGAAATCCCTGAGTATAAAAGGGTTCTAGAAAGCAGCTCGGAGTTTACTGAGTACCCAAATTCACCGAAAACAAATAGGCTAAGGAGACGTAAGAACAGACTAGTTTTTCGCTTCCAAATTCCCTAAAACCCTCTCTCCTAGGCAGTTTCAGAATAAAACAGAAATCTTGATTAATGGTTTCAACACAATAAACAAGCGTGCTTTGTCTTATCAACACAATAAACTTGCGTTTATTTTGCAGAAAAATTGATGAGATTCATCAGTCGCTTATGAAAAGCCATATCAAAAAAAGTGATAATTCCAATAATTCAACACGACTTTATTTTTGGAGTTCCACGAATGCGTTTTAAACTGAGTTTGGCGATGGCAGCAGCAGCTTCTTTACTGTTTGCGATCGCACCTGCAAAAGCCGCTGTTTTTGTTTTTGACAAAGACGATGTGGGCGGCAAGCTAGACGTTGGCGACCACGCCAACATTGCCACCACCTACGACACAGAGACCGAAGTGCTGACTTGGTCTTCCACCTTCAGACGCAACTCTGTACTCGGCAGCGGCAGATTAGCAGAGGGCGGCTGGCTCGTGCTTAGCGAAGGCGGCGTCCCCAGCAGCGATGTCGATGAGTATCCTATCTTCTATTTAGATGGTGCTGAAGAGAAAGTCTCCGTCTACAACTACGACGGCTCTGTCAATGAAAGAAGCTACCTCAACGAAACCTTTCTCGATCATACGGACCTCACGGTTACCAGAAAGGGTAACGACGAAATCACCTTTGCCTTCTCCTACGATGCCACTGACATCAACAGCAGAACCGACATTAGCCCCCAGTGGAAAGGTGCTGGCTTCGGCGACGCCATCGGCATCTGGTTCCACGGCGTCGATGGCCTAGAGACGAGCTACCGTAGCGATGGCTCCCTCGAACGCTTCACTTTCGACAAACAGGGCTGGTACGACATTGATTTTGACTATACCAAGAAGGTCCCAGAGCCTGGCACCGTTGCGGCCCTAGGTCTCTTGGCAGCCACAGCAGCAACCACCCTACGCAAGCGTCTTGGCTAAGCCAACCTTTGCGTTCAGTCTGCTTTAATGCAGCAAAATTTCAGCGTTAACACCTAACTCAGGGCCTTCTCGATGATTTATCGAGAAGGCTTTTTCTTGTGCCAAGCCCAGACAAACTGCCCAACTCGTATTCACACGGATATTTTTAGAGACGTTACTCTCCAACACCCTTCCAGCAAATATCCGCAAATTCCAGTGATATCAACATTTAGCCAACCATCAACTCCACAGCTTGATCCGCGCTTCAAAAACATACGGAGAACAGCCGCATTTTCTTTATGCCCAGCACATCCAAGACTTACGTGTAATTAGCAAGAAACACGTGCGTATTTACAGAGCCCTCACCCAGTCTCAAAATCAAAGGGCCACAATCTATGTATAAACCGACACACATTACGGAGTCATCCATACATGGGTATCAAAGCAAGTCTGGCACTCGCGGCTGTTCCTGTTCTCTTTGCGATCGCCCCAGCCCAAGCAGGCACATTTGTTTTTGAAGAAAGCAACTTAGGCGGAAACAAAAGAGTCGGCAAGCACGAATACATCAAAGCCGAATACGACAGCGACACTGAAATCTTCAGCTGGACATCCACCTTCTCCCGAAACACCAATAATGGCCGACTCGCCGACGGCGCTTGGCTCGTTGTCAGCGACGGAGAAGACCCGAAAAACAACGTAGATGAGTATGCCATCTTCTACATGGACGGCACCACCGGCAACGTTTCCATCTATAACTACGACGGTGTCAACGGCTCAAATAGCTATCAAAACGAAACATACTTGGGCAACACAGCACTCACCGTAGACAACAGCGTGACCGATGAGCGCACCTTCTCCTTCAGCCTAGATGCCACCACCATCAACGGTATGAAATCCACCTTTGGCAACGATTGGGACGGTGTTGCCTTCGATAGAAAAATCGGCATCTGGTTCCACGGCGTCGATGGACTCACCACCACTTACAACAACAACGACGTCAATCAGGGCCTAGACGAATTTAAATACAAAAAGCAAGGCTGGTACGACGTCAGCAACAAAGACGCTACCAAAGTCCCCGAGCCCGGCAGTGTCGCCGCCATCGGCCTCTTTGCCACTGCCGCCGCTACTCAGCTCCGCAAGCGCCTTGGCTAAAATTCTCCCAGACACCGTTGAGATATTTGCGTACTAACTAGCTCTAAGCTAAGCCCCAGCAATCTGAAGATTGCTGGGGCTTTTCTTGATTGTTTTGATTCCAAGTTCCTCTCCCTCGGGAGAGGGATTCAGGGTGAGGGGCGGCAGCAATGCTAATAGCAGGGACATTATTAATTTGCGCTTCCCTCAGCTGTACCAGGCTGAATTTGTTGTCAATCAGCTCCAGTCTTCACCTTTCTTCGTCCAAGTTGGAGTGAACACGGCTTCACTCTGGTGAATCTCTCTCGTCTTCGCGAAAAGTTCTGCCTCGGTCATGCCGAGCTTCGTCAGCATCTTATCGAGATCGCGCTGAATATCTCTAGCCCCCTGAAAGCCATCGTAGCGAACCCGCAACCTCGCCAAATCGGCCAGATTAAAGCTACTCGCCTCACCCGCCATAATGGCGTTGAGCGCTTCGCGATCCTTCCGATACTGGGGATGGAGATAATCCCGACTATTTTGAACGTTAGCCATCAGTCAAACCCTCGCTTTTGCTGAGCCGGTCATGCCGTCTTGGCAGCATACAGCAAACCTGTAGATAAATGCACGGTCAATAGGCTATCAAACCGTCCTCAGGCAACTGTTTTTACGAAATGTCATAGCTCTCCTGGGTATTTATGAATATAGCTATCTCAAACCGTCCTCAGCGCGTCTTCTGAAAAGACGCAAACGCCATGAATCGTCACAGTCTTTCCCTATTCATCATAGCTGCCAGCAGTCTGCTCATTGGCATGACAGCGCCTCCTAGCACAGCGCAAATCAATCCCAAATTTGCTCAAGATCTGCTGAACAATGTGCTGCATAGGCGGTGCGATCGCGCGACCGAAGTCAGCTACCGCTCAAACCAACTGACCTCCACCCCAATCAATGGCACCCATGTCTACATCGACGCCATCCTCAGAAAAATCGTCACGCCCGGCAGCCCCCTACGGCAGTCCGACAGCTCGCGGGGCTGCGCAGCCGATGTCCGAGAAACTTCCCGCCACGAACTCGTGATTGCCCATGCCGGTGAAACCCGCCGCATCACCCTCGACCCCTACCCCGACAGCTACCTAATCTATCACCTGCAGTCCTTTTCACCAGATGGCAATTTTCTCGCCGCCGACCTACAAACCGTCTACGCAGGCGGAGACAGCAGCAACCACGTCACCCTCTTCGACCTGCGCGACAACAGCGTCACCGTCTCAACGCCAACCGCCTGCGACGAGCTAGACCGTACCAGCTTCTACGGCTTCGCGAGCGACGCAGAAGCCATTGTGCGCTGCGAAGGGTACCTCGGCAGCACACAACGCTTCGAAGCCATCAATATAAACACCGGCACCATTCGCCGCCTAGCGGGCATTCCCTCCGTCATGAACTACGGCCTCCCCGCAGGCGCCCCCGAAGTCACCAAAGTGCAAATGTTTCGATAGCGCAGCCTTGCGCAGCGCCTCCCCCCAAGACACAAGACAACAGAAGAGAAAGAGACTGTGCCAATGACAACTTTGGGACAGCTTTGGCTAACCAACGCTAACACCCCAAAACATTCCTCCCAGCAGACCTAAAAACACCCCTAAGAGATAGAAGAGGCTATCCATACCAGTCTTTTCGGGACTGAAAGATCGCCTGGGCAAAGTCACGGTATTTTTGAGAGCGACCCTTCAAGTAAGCTTGTTGAGTAGTAGCCAGTTGCAGGATTTGGCCTGGCAGCCCCCCAAGCCAGAACCTGCGTAGATAGAGTGATCACATCATCTACTACACTCTCACCTCACCTCCATCATGAGCTATGAAGACACCGCATCACTCCGCCGTTCCTGCCCAGGCTTCATCATCCGCATCCGGGCCTGTTCCATCCCGGCCTTGGAAGAAGCTTTTCCTCGGTTTACTCGGGGGTCTGGCCGTATTAACGCAGGCTAATGCCGCCGTTGCTGGCATCTGCCGGGCCGAACTCCCTCGCAAAATTGATGCGATCGTCAATGGCTACACCCTCGATGGCGCCGATGTTGGCATTCTCATCGAAGATGCCAACCCCGACACCCGCACCCTCTACGCCCGCCGTGCCCAAGAGAAATTTGTCCCCGCCTCAAACGTCAAACTTCTCACCACCGCCGCCGCCCTGCACAACCTAGGGCCCGACTTTACCATTCGCACCTCCGTCTACGGTCAGCCAAACGCCTCCACCCAAGATCTCTACGTCGTCGGCCGCGGCGACCCCACCTTCACCAGCTACCAAATCAACCTCCTCTCCGGCCAGCTCAAGCAACAGGGCATTACCCGCATCAATAGCCTCACCGCCGTAGACAACTACTTCACCGGCCCCATCGCCAGCCCCTTCTGGGACGACGAAGACTATCGCGCAGGCTACGGCGCAGGTGCCAACAGCCTCATTCTCAACCGCAACGAACTCGGATTTACCTCCATTCCCAACAGAGCCGGTCAGCCCCTCAGCATCGTTTGGGACCGCCCCGAATTTGTACGCGGCTGGCGCATCGAAAACAACACTCGCACCATCGGCGGCGGCAGTGAATTTATTGATGCTGGACAGCGGCCCGGCCAAAAAGTCATGAGCGTTCGCGGACAGCTCATTGCCGGAACAGCCAGCGACAACAGCTCCATTGCCCTACTCGACCCCGGCAGCTACTTCGCCGAACAGTTTCAACAAAGCCTCAACGCCTACGGCCTCTCCACAGCCCGCGCCCAAGCCTCCACCGCCAACCCACCCAGCGGCCTAGTCGAACTCGCCGCCATCCAGTCTCCCCCCTTGCGTGCCTTCATCGACCCCACAAACCTCTACAGCGTCAACATCTACGCCGAAGCCATGCTCAAAACCCTGGGCCGCAGCGTAGACCCCACCACCCAAAACGCCTACGAATCTGGCGCAGACGCCATCAGCCGTGTCCTCACCGACCTCGGCATCCGCCCCAACAGCGTAGACATCGTAGATGGCTCTGGCCTCTCCCGCCGAAACCTCGCCACCCCCGAAGCCTTCGTAGACACGCTTCAGGCCATGGCCAAAACCAACAATGCAAACGTCTACCGCAATTCCCTCGCCGTCGCCGGTCGCAGTGGCACCCTCCGCAACAGGATGCGCGGCACCAACGCCGAAGGCCGCTTCCAAGGCAAAACCGGCACCCTCAGCCGCACCTACACCCTCAGCGGCTACCTAAACCCACCCAACCATCCCCCCCTCGCCCTCAGCATTCTCGTCAACAACACCAACGCCAGAGGCCGAGACGTCCGCAGCCTCATCGACCAAATCGTCACCCACGCCGCCAACCTCGACGACTGCTAACCCCCACCCAGCCTATTTCCAGCCCATCCTGCTGAGCGTCGCGCGCGACGGTCCCTCCCACCAACCCCCCAAAGCGACCCCATCTTCCCCAAACCAACCCTTCCCTTTCGAGGGGTCTGGGGAAGCATGGGTCCCCAGGCAGCCCACCCAGCCTCCCAATCAGCCAGCATCTACTTCAGCAGCTGTCACATCAATATACGTTCTGCCATAATCAACTATGGAAAGTAGGTTTTGAGCCATGGTACAAACGCCCGTAAAAACTCTCACCTTAGAAGAATTTTTGCAGCTCCCTGAAACAAAGCCTGCAAGCGAATATATTGATGGACAAGTTATTCAAAAACCCATGCCGAAGACAGCTCATAGCGGTATCCAGGCAGGTCTTATCAAAGTTATCGATCCGGCGCTGATTCCTAGTAAAACAGGCCGTGCTTTTCCTGAACTGCGGTGTACCTTTGAAGGTCGCTCTATTGTGCCTGATGTCACGGTTTTGCCTTGGGCTAAAATTCCTCGCGATGATAAAGGCAAGCTTGCGGATGAGCTTTTTACTGCACCTGACTGGATGATTGAGATTCTGTCGCCAGGGCAGAGTCAGATGAAGGTCTTCAAGAAAATCGCGCATGCGTTGGCACATGGGACACAGCTAGCATGGCTGATTGACCCTACTGAAGAGTGTGTGGTTGGCTATACGCCCGATTCACCAGCGGCACTGTACGAGGAACCCGATGCGCGGCTGCCGGCACCAGCCTTTGCTTCAGACTTTCAACTTACCGTAGGCGAGCTAGTCGCTTGGTTATACGAGTGATAACAGAACTCGTCAACGTCTTTGAAGCGACGAACTAGTTCTGGAACACTCAACAGTATTTTTTAGGCAAGCAGGATTAAGGCCATGAAGTACTTAGTTGTTATTGAAAAAACTCAAACTGGATTTTCAGCATATTCTCCCGACTTTTCCGGCTGTGTAACAACAGGAACCACTCAGGAAGAAACTGCTAAAAATATGGAAGAAGCGATTCTCCTACGCAGAGGCTGCGCCAACGCTTTCCATAAGGACTACAGCGAGAAGGCGAACCCATTCCAGACCCGTCTAGCACCTCTGCCTATGTAGAAGCGGCGATCGCACAAACCTACAGACAAACTTACGATCGCTGTAAAACGCCCAGCCCTTCCAACAACTGCGGATCGTCCTCTAGCGCGACTTTTGCGATCGCCAAATAATCACTCAACCAATCTTGCAAATCCTCCAGCGCGGCATCTCTCGCTTGCGTTGCTGCCTGCGCCTCACCCTTCTCTTTTTCTTGCGCCAAATTCGCTGCCTCAATCGCTGCAATCTGGTTCAGTCCAGCCTTCAGCTTTTGCTCAGTAATGCCAAACTCTGAAAGGTCTTTTAGGATTGCTTTGCTGGCAAACGCACTCTTGTAAAACTGTGTGGCTTGGGCCATCCAACCAGAGAGCGTACGCTTACGAGAACCGTTCAGGTCTAGCTGAGTGCTAGCGCCAGCGTTTCGCTTGAAGGCGACACGGGCGACTTTGACGAAGCGGATGTAGGTCTTTTTGGCAGTTTCCCAGGCTTCGTTGAGGGTGGCAGTGGAAGAGAGTTGTTCGCCCGCTTCGGTAGTTTGGGCGAGCTGGGCAGCGGCGGCGGTGTTATGGAGTTTTTTGCCTCGCTGGATGCGGGCGGTGGTGTAGCCGTAGTCGCTGAGGTAGTCGAGGATTTTGGGATTGTTTAGAGCGTTATCGATGGCGAGTTGGGCTTGGCTGAGGAGGGTGTCGATGCTGCGATCTAGGGACATGGGTAGATGGTTCTGCTGATAGGATTGCAGACTCAGCTTGCCCGAACGATGGGGAGATAGCGCAAGCAGAATTGATGCTGGGCGATACAGAGGAGAGGATGAATGGAGCAGAATTGATGCTGCGCAGTGCAGAAGAGTTGCAGTGTGGAGCGGAATTGATGCTGGGTGGGGCGGTTGGTTGGCTGAGGGGTGCAGTGTTGATGCTGGGTGAGTGGCGGCGATCGCACTCCGGTCATAAATAAATGCTGAGAGGATGAGCGCGCGCGGGGCCCCTTCCTTCGCGCATCACGGTCGCAAGTGACACATATAGTTCGTGAGCGGGTACCCCAAGGTATGATAAAGCTATCAAAAATATGATCACTGTTGTTATGCCTTCCCTAGAAAGCTACACCGTTGTATTGCGCCCCGATGATAATGGCACCTTTGTTGCTTATATTCCGGCAATCGAAGGGTGTCATGCTTGGGGACAGACCCAGGAAGAGGCCAGAACAGAGCTTGCCAATGTCTTCGATATGATCCGCGATGAATATGTAGAAGAAGGAAAATCGCTTCCTGAAGATGTGGAGCTTGCAGTAACCCATGCCAGCTAAGGCAAAAGAATTAGAGCGAGTCGCTGGCAAATTAGGCTTCAAAAAAGCAAGACAAAAAGGCAGCCATGCCAGATGGAAACATCCTGACGGCAGAGCAACGACGATTCCTATTCACGGGAACTCAGAAATTGGTGGCGGCTTGTTCAAAGAAATTCTCAAACAGTTAGGTATCTCAGAAGGCGATTTCAATAGACTGAAATAGAACTGAACAGCTTAGAGGCGAGCCTGCTCCAAAACTGTCTGGCACAGGTGTCCGTGTAAAAACGGCGATCGCTAGAATGAGCCAAAGATGCTGGCTAAAGCGCTGAGCGAACGCGAACCTCCTGTTCTAGCCTGTCAGATAGAAATGCTCGAACGGTCTCAAGATCGTATCGCGCTTGAAGGTTCATCCAAAACTGCGCCTCCATTTCAAAGAATCGACCTAGCCGCAGCGCTGTATCTGCCCTAATGCTGCGCTTACCCTGTGCAATCTCGTTGATGCAGCGAGGCGGTACGCCAATAGCCTTTGCAACCGCATATTGGCTTAGCGACATTGGCTTCAGAAAGTCTTCTATTAATATTTCACCGGGGTGTATGGGTGGGAAGTCTCGTTCTGTCATAGGTTTGGCCTCAGTGATAGTCTACAATTTCTACATCCGCTGCTCCAACATCAGATTAGCGCATAGAGGTTACGAGGCTAGTGCCGTTGTCGATCCTACGGACG
>JBCBFY010000037.1:0-39197 GCA_038527325.1 Cyanobacteria bacterium J06614_10 | reverse complement strand
CGGTCCCACCACATATTTGTCAGTCACCCATAATCAGTCTCACCGCATAAACTAACTCAAGGTTCAATTCAAAGCTTCAGCCTGCTGCGGCTGCTCGAAAGTGCCAACGCTCTTTGAAATTGCAAAAGCGGTATCGTACAGCTTCGAAGAAATCCAGGATGGCATCAGGTACAGGGCAAAGGCGGCGCTTGCCGTGATACCGGTTTTTACGGGTTCTTCTTTGAGGATGGCAGCGTAGCGGTCAAACATTTGATTGATCAGTGCGATCGCAGCTTCCCCGTCTCCATTCATCACCATGCGTCTTGCGGTGTAGCGCAGATGATACGCCCGCGCCCTATCCTCACACTTTGCCAACACATCGGGCGCATAGCGACGCGTTTTTTCAATTACTTTATCCAGCGCGTCTAGCTGATTCATCGCATTAGAAGATAGCCCGCCCGAGTTGACCCGATAGAGCGTGAGGGCTTCTGGAATGCCTGCCATCAGCCAGCGCGTGGTGATCGTCATTCTTAGCCAGCACTCAATATCGGTGGCATCTGCTGACTTACAGCGCAGCCGCTCATCAAAATAAAAGTCTTGCGGCTGACCGTGTAGGTCATCTATGTACTTGATATCTTCAAAGACTTCTCGGCGCACGACCGCCGCCGAGCCATTGCCAACCGGATTGCGGCACAGCACCTGAGAGGGCGTAATCTCCCAGATTTCTTTGGGCGTTTGGTGCAACCCGATCAGGTTGCCCGCCTCATCGATAAACGAAGAATAGCTAAAGCTAATGCCCACGCTCGGTGATTGGTTTAGATGCTCTACGTGCTTTTCTAGCTTGGTGGGCACCCAGATATCATCGGCATCTAGCAGTGCAATGTAGTCCCCGGTAGCGTGGCGAATGCCTGTATTTCTGGCACCGGGTAAACCGCGATTCTCCTGATGCACAATCTTCAGGCGCGGATCGTCAAACTGCTCACAGATGGCAATGCTGCCATCGGGCGAGGCATCATCAACGATAATTGCTTCAAAATTTTCGTAGGTCTGTGACAGTAGCGACTCTATCGTTGCCCTAACAAATTTCTCAGCGCCATACACCGGCACAACTACAGATACTTTCTTCATCATGAGAGGACTCCCCAATGTAATTATCAGTGACTAGGAACAAGGAACTCAAACCAGAAACCAGAACAAAAAACTACTCAAACCATATCTGGATCAACAAATAGAATAAAAAACAGACTGCCCTAGAACAGAAAATCACAGTCGTTACCTAGTCAGCAAAGCTGTGATGCTGGCCTGTCCACCCTAGCCACCCTGACTGCCATGCCGGTGCTGGTGCCATTGCCACGCATGTTGAATAATCTCTGAGAGATCGCCGTGGGCTGGCTGCCATCCCAATGTGTCACAGGCTTTGGCTGCACTCCCCACCAAAACCGGCGGATCGCCTGGTCTGCGATCGCTCTCCACCACCGTAATCGGTCGTCCGGTCACCGCCTTCGCCGTATCTATCACCGTCTTCACCGAAAAGCCCTGTTCATTCCCCAGGTTAAAGATATTAGAATCTCCTCCCTTTAGCAGATATTCCAGGCCAAGAACGTGGGCCGAGGCCAAATCGCTCACATGAATGTAGTCACGAATACACGTGCCATCCGGCGTCGGATAATCTGTTCCAAAAATGGAGATAGTGTCCCTGAGACCTAACGCTGTCATCAGCACTAGCGGAATTAGATGGGTTTCTGGTGAATGGTCTTCCCCTAGCCGTCCGTTCGGATCTGCGCCTGCAGCATTGAAGTAGCGAAATACGACAGATTTTATCCCATGGGCCCTGTCAAAATCTTTGAGAATTCGCTCCACCACTAGCTTTGTAAAGCCATAGGGATTAATAGGGTTTTGAGGTGCACTCTCCAAGATAGGCGTTGTTTCAGGAATGCCATAGGTCGCACAGGTCGAAGAAAACACAATCTTGTGGATGTTAGAGGACGCCATGGCCTCTAATAGGGTGAGTGTGCCACTTACATTATTGCGATAGTACTTGCCCGGGTCGCTCATCGACTCGCCTACGTAGGCATACGCGGCAAAGTGCATCACCGCGTCAAACTGATGACGAGAGAACAACTCCTTGAGCAGGGCAGCGTCCCCCAGCTCACCGACCACTAGCTCCACGTCCAACACCGTTTCAACAACGTCCCGATGGCCGTAGACCAAATTGTCTAAAACAACAACGTCGTATCCTTTATCGACCAGTGCAAGCACCGCGTGGGAACCGATGTAGCCAGCTCCCCCCGTCACTAAAACCTTTGGCTTACCCGCCATTGTTTAAGCTCCTCTAACACAAACCACACGATAAATATCTCCTAAAAGCACCCCAATAGCCCGTCAAACCTGGATTCTTCGAACGTACATCTTGCTATGAACGTCTTCTGTGTAGAATCTATATAGAACCTTATCTATATAAATGCTCCCATAGATTGGGACATCCCGTAGCGCTTTTAGGAGAAACCCTACAGAGAATAGTCAAATTTTTCGATATCTGCCTTGTAGCGCTCTCCCAAATAATTAATATCATCCAAACTAAAATACTTTCGCCAATCCCGATACTTACGCTTGGATTTGTTGGCGTGGGGCAGCGGCATGTCTACTCCTACCTTTTGGCAGATAAATTCCCAGTTTTCATTTAAATCCTCCAATCGGCTCACATAGTCGACAATTAGGGTTTCTCCTTTTTCATCGGCGAGCTGATGAAACTGCGACATGGTTCCGTAGGCTTTCCAGCAGTCTTCGGAGTGAATGAAGTCGGAAACGCTGCTGCTTCGCAGGCAGGCCGTTACCCCTGGCCATCGGAACGCGTCTTGGAGCTTGGGGAGCTTTGTCAGGGCCTCTGGCACAAGGTGTAGCTGGTCGAGATAGTACATCAGCTTGACCGCGCTACCCCGATACCCCCCTAAATAAAAGGTCTTGAGGTACTCATAAAAAGACACCATCCGATCAATCGGGTGCCGGACGATAGAGAAGGTAAAGCAGCGATTCCAGAGGTCTTCGCCAACAACATGCCTAATTTCGCTCGCTGAAGAATGTTTGTAGAGGCCAAATTTTGCTTGGTAAAGGCCCTGCAATCGCTCGCCGTATTTGCTGCTGCCCAGCAGTAGATCATCCCAGGCCATCTGTTTGTCGAGGGCTAGCTCAATGCTCGTCCCTCCACACTTATGAAGGTGCACAAAAATCAGCTGTTTTTCTCTAGATACAAAAGCCATGTATATCCTTCATTACTTATCCATTTATCTGACGAAGACTTTCCTCAGCGAAGACTGAACGACTGGACTTGGCAGTGACGGATCATCACTGGCTTGCCAACCTATCCTGTAAAGACGGCTTCGGCACGGGCGTTTCGGGTATGGGCGGCTCAGAAGAGAAGCCTTCTGAGAGAATGGTCCACTCTGAGAGCGCCACCCATATGTACAAAATCCACACGTCGCTCTTGAAGAGATTGCTCTCTGTGATGTTGCTCAATACGATAAAGACCAGCGCCAAGACCGGGCAAATAGCGCCGGTCATCTTAGTCAGCCGAACAAGCTTGATAGACGTTACCAGAGACAGCAAAAAGCTCACCAAAAACAGTGTGCCACCGACCCAACCGGCAGCGAGTAAAACCTCCAAAAATCCATTGTGTGCATGGGGAGTAGGCCAGCCGACCGTATTCCAAATGGCCTCCCCAGGGCTCCCAAACCCTCGCCAAAAGCCCTCATAGCCATAGCCAAACAGCGGCTTTCTCGACACCATGTCTAGGATCGGTGGCCAGAGCCGGTCGCGGCCAGAGAGGTCACTGCCCTTGCCAAATGCGCCAAACAGCTGGTCTGCATTCGCCTGCAGATACAGTGACCCTGAGGCCGCCATCAACAATATTGACCCGACAATTGGCACCATGTACAGATAGTTCAGCTTGAGCGAATTGCAGGCGATAAAGATCAGCAGGAGGGCAATCATGGCCATTTGCCCGGTGGTGGACTGGGAGACCAGCACCAAAAACACCGCGCAAACCATAGAAACCAGGATGAATATTCGCCCTACCCCTCTAAACAGCTTGGTGTAGAGAATATTCACCAAGAAGATAGCGATAAAGGCCATCTGCGGGCCGAGATCGTTTTTGTGCATGTGCACCCCGCGCCAGGCACCGACGTGGGGCGGCAGGCTCATAATTCCATACTGCGGGATAAAAATGCCGAACATCACGCTCAGCAACGCCGTGCAGCAAAAGGCGATCGCAAGCATCTTCAATTGCTGTTTGAAGTTGAAGCGGATGGAAAAGTACATCGCAAAGGTGCTGGCCCCAGAAATGAGAATGCTGCGCCGCAGCGTAAATCTCGGATAGTCAGACCATTTGGCCGATGCGATAAAAATAAGCAACAGGAGAAGGAGCGAGATTGCTTGAGGGGTAAAGATCAGCCGCTTTAACCCAGACTGCCAAAAAAACAACAGTGCAAAGCCCGCGAGGGCGTAGAGTGCCATGCTCATCGCAGGCAGCATCAGGTTGCCCCCAACGGCCTCCACCATCTGACCGCCGCCGCCGCCCACCGTTAGCAAATTAACCGGGTTACCAAAGAAAAACCACAGGGCAAAGCAAGCGTAGACATATTCGACGGATTTTGGAATTCTCAGCATGTCAATTACGGAGAGATAGCTTAAATACTGGTCCTGTACGCTGGTCTTAAACGCTGATCTTGAAAAGGTCGAACGTGATGAGTTTGAAGTAAATGAGGAGTGCGATCGCAACCCGCTTGGGCTCCCGGTACAGCCCCGGCCAGCTCTTAGCTAAGGCGCGGTTCATAAAGCCCGCACCCACCCGGGCCGACAGGTTTAGCCGCAGGGTCTGCCGGGCCAAATACTGCAGCTGATGGCCGTAGGCTGCATTGTAGTGAGCCTCTACCAGCGAGGGCGCAATGGTGCGAGCTTTTTCCATGAGCGTCAGCCAGCCCGCCTCCATTTTACTGAGCGTAGAAGAAAGCCCGCTGTCGTGCAGCCGGTATTGCACCAGCACATCGTCTATGCCAGCCAAGGCTAAGCCGCCGGTCTGGTCACTGTGAAAAGCCACCCGAAAGAGCAGCTCCACATCTTCGTTGTACTGCATGGCTTCATCAAATCCTCCCACCGAGAGAAATATATCTCGCCGAATGACCAGGTTAGACGTTGTCACCGTCGGATTGGAATAAAACAAATCCTGGGGCTGCAGCCTGCTGACAACATTGTTGGTCAATTTGTGGGTGGTCTGTCCGTCAGACTTAATGAGCTCCACCCTCGCAAAGCTGACGCCAATCTCTGGATGGGCGCTCATGTGGTTCACATGGGCCGAGAGCTTGTCTTTTAGCCAGCGGTCATCCGCATCTAAAAAGGCAAGCAGCGTCCCTTTGGCTTCTTGCGCCCCTAGGTTTCGCGCAGAAGAGACGCCGCCATTGGCCTTGGGCACATGCCTTACGCGCCTATCAGCTTCATGGAACCGTTGCACAAGGGTCGGTGTCGCGTCGGTAGAGCCATCGTCTACCACGAGCAGCTCCCAGTTCTCATAGGACTGGTCGATAACAGACTGAATCGTTTCGGGGAGATAGTCGGCTGCGTTGTAGGCCGGGATAACGACCGAAACAAGGGGTTCTGTGGTCATGATAGTGTCTGGTTTGCCCATTGTTATAGGTGGTTTTTATGGCTGTTTTTAGAGCGGCTTTTGGAATGCTTTCTAGAATGGCGTTTAAAAGTGGTGTTTAAAGATGGTGTTTAGAGGGGAGAGGCTAGTTTTCTCTGATCAGAAAAAACTAAGCGGGCGGCTAACACGCTGAAGATGGGCAATAGCAGGAAGTGAACCCCCAATACCGTAGCCGCGACGACAAACACATTAAACTGGGCAGCGCCGAGAATAGCCACAACAAATACAACGGTAAAAAATACGTTCCACTTAAGACCCGCCATTCCCTTATCTACCGAAATGAGCAGCTGCTCCGATACCAGTCCAAAGGGACGCGGCAAGCCAGATAGGCAAATCATAATCAATATTGGGATGGCCGGTATCCATTTCTCACCAAAGACAATCGGCACATAGAACGGCGCTAGGCTGCTCTGGGTGAGCACCAGCGGAAACATAATGGCCGCGACAATTTTTAGGCTCTTGCGGTAGTTTTTCTTGAGCTTGGCTAGGTTGCCCCTGGCATCGCAGAGATAGGGGTAAACCGAGTTTGCCACCATGTTGATGGCGCTCAGGCTGACGCCTAGACCTGCATTGAAGGCAAAATAATAGAGCCCTAGCTGCTCGAAGCTAAAGAACCGACCAATGAGTAGATAGTCAATATTTGAGCGCAGGTGGTTGAGGATTTCGATGCCCAGTGGAAACTTAGAAAAGTTGAAAATGTCTTTCCACCGGTGCAGCGTGAAGGAACTGCTAGGCCGCCAGGAGTGGCTCCTCCGGTAAATAATCAGCCAGCTAAAGTTGGAGAGTACTCGGCCTAGCACTACACTCCAAAGCCCTATTCCCGAAAGGGCCAGCACAATAATCAACACCTGTGAGGAAGAGGCGCTGACGGCACTGGCGATCGCAGATATTTTCAGCTTGTTTTCGCGGCGCAGCATCGCATCTTGAACCGCATAAAACGGGTTTAAAAGATACGCAAAGGCCGTGACAATAATCGGCAGGATGAGCTTGTCGTTGCCGTAGAAGGCAGCTACTGGGAAAGCCAGCAAACACTGGGCTAAAAAGATCAGCCCACACAAAATCCAGTTCACCCAGTAGGAGGTATTTGCCAGGGTTTCTAGCTCCTCATCACTCGACTGAATCAGCTTGTGAGAAATACCACCCTTGTGGATAAAGACCACCGCAAAATCTGTAATCGTTGTCAGGATGGCGATCACACCGTAGTCTTCTGTCGTCAGCTTGCGCGCCAAAATTACAATCAGCAGCAGCCGAAAAGCACGAATGAAAATTTGACTGCCCGTCAGCCAGCCAATATTTTTCACCAGCTTGTCAGAAAACAAGCGCTTAATTTTCTGTCGAATCATGGCCTGGCAAATCCTACTGAAAGTCCTACGGGCAAGCTACGTCAGCGGATCGAGGCGCTAGTAGAAATGTTGAACATCAAGGGTCCTTCTGTGTAGCAGGGACTACTTTTTATCTGAAGCGTTTGATGGGAAAACGTCGACGCGCTCAACCCATACAGACTCAACCCGTGGAACTCAATCCACACACACTCAATCCACACACTCAATCCACACACATCGTGCGCTACACATGATGCGCTAAATAAGACAACTAGAACGTATGGATGGACACCTGTAGGATGTGCACTTAATAAGATGAACATCTGCAGATGCACGATTATGTATCTCAAAGCCGGACTTAGGCACTTCATGCCTGCGGCGACAAAGAGACCATAGCAGTGGAATCAACTTCAGATAGATAAAATAGATGAGTGAGTTCGTATTACGAGTACGACTAAAGGTGCATGATAGTCGTACACCCTGAAAAAATCGTCGAAACAAATAAAAGAAAGCAGCCACAAGCGTATGCACAGCCGCTGTTCTACGCGGCTTAATGAGTATTTTATATTTATCGCTTTGTTCTGTCCATAGCCCATACAGCCTATGCATGGTAGCCATCATTAAACGCAATCCACAACGCAATCTATCTCGAACGATAATTTCCTGATCAATAATCTTTCGGCAGCCGTCAATGGTAACGCTAGAAGCTGCACCACAAGACGCTTTCATTTAATAACGCACATTGGGTTTATCGAAAAAACACTCTAGTGCTAGGATTAGCACCAAGCACACTAATCGTCAGAGAAGGGCAACCTTTAAGACAGGACTCAGACCTTATCGCATCACCAAATCAAAGCCTTTATTGACAGCAAACGCTCATAGATCACCGACGAACGCTTCTGCCTAAAAGCTGATCTTCTCTGGGCGCTGTAGTCGCTATCGCAGGCATTATCGCAATTGCCAAAAGGGTCGAAAGCGTATAGCTCAAGACTGTTCTTTTTTAGAATTTCTGCTTCAGAACCCCTGCTTCAGTATTCCTGCTAGATCCGATGACGTATTCTTCTCAGGGCGAAAAAAACGCTACGCATCAGGTTGAACAACAACCTCCCTGTGAGCGCCCTCGCGTCCTCATTATTGCTGAGAAAGCAAATCCTGACTCGATTAGTATTCACCTCCGAGGGTGGTGCCATAGCCGAGCGATCGCAGATGTCGCAGATGTGCACATTGCCACCCTCGCCTGGAATGCAGATGCCTTTCGGCGCGCGAACTTTACAGACTTCACCCCCATTGATACGACACTGATCAATCGGCCCATCAAGTGGCTGATCAAAACCCTGCGCGGTGGCAAAGGCAAAGGCTGGACCCTTCACACTGCCCTCATGGCCTTTGAGTATTACTATTTTGAATTTCTCGTTTGGAAACAGCTGGGTGAGCAGATTCGTGCAGGCGACTTTGACATCGTCCATCGGGTCATTCCAAGCAGCCCCACAGCGGCGAGTATTTTGGCTCAAAAGTGCAAAGGAGCTGGTGTCCCCTTCATCCTTGGCCCGCTCAATGGGGGACTGCCTTGGCCAAAAGAATTTAACGCTGCTCGCCGTCAAGAAAAGGAATGGCTTTCCTACGTTCGAGATTTTTACCGGCTGATGCCAGGCTACAAATCTACCCGTGAAAATGCAGCGGCCATTATTGTGGGATCGCAGTCGACACTGAGCCAAGTAGACAAGCGCTACCAGCCCAAGTGTATTTATTTCCCAGCCAATGCCGTCGATACAGACCGATTTGATGGACAAAGGCAGCGCGTTGCCCAGCTTCCGCTCAAGCTGGTGTTTGTCGGTAGGCTCGTTCCTTACAAGGGGGGCGATATGCTGATCGAAGCGGCCGCTCCCTTGCTGAGAGAAAACAAAGTCGCCTTAGAAATTATTGGGGATGGACCCGAGCAGGCGGCACTCGAAAAACAGGTACGAGACCTCGGGCTAACCGACTCTGTCACGTTTGCAGGGCGCTTACCACAAACGCAGCTCAAAGAGCATCTGGCCAATTCAGATGTATTTGCATTCCCCAGCATTCGCGAATTTGGAGGGGCTGTGGTAATTGAAGCGATGGCACTTGGGCTGACGCCGGTGGTGGTGGGCTATGGTGGCCCAGGAGAAATGGTCACCGCTTCCACCGGATATAAAGTTCCCCTGGGCCGCAGAGAAGAGATTGTTGCGAACTTTCGCCAGGTGCTAAACGAGCTGGTGGTAAATCCTGAAAAAGTAGATAGCTTGGGTAAGCAAGCCAGGCAGCGAGTGCTCGATAAATTTACTTGGGGCGTTAGGGCACAGCAGACCCTAGAGGTGTATCAGTGGGTGCTGGACCAAAACCGACCAAAGCCAGTTTATAACTACGAAAGCTAACTGAGATGCCAACAGAATAAGTTGGCATCTCAGCTAGCTTTTTTATATGGACTTCGAAAGTGGGCGCATCAGTCAGCAAGGCTCACGCGCAGTGCCCAAGGCTGTTAGAAAAAGCCGAATAAGAAGTTCAAAGGACTCAGGAGTCTAGCTGCAAAGTCGAGAACAGAGGTTGTTGTTGTTTTGGGTACGACGACGACATCACCATCTTGTACCTGATAGTTGTCCACTAGGTTACTCAGGTCAACAACTTCTTGCTCGATTTCGCCGCCGTCATTCATGCGCACGAAGGCCACTTCGCTGAGCTTTGCATCTTCGGTGGGGCCACCAGCGATCGCAACTGCACTCGACAGCGAGCTATTAGGCGGTACAGGCACTTCCCCTGGATTGGTCACCTCGCCCACCACCCTGACGCGAATCACGTCTGGCGAGAGCGTAGAGCGGGCGAGCAGCCGGGTATCTAGCGTGTCACCTGCCGCAAGGCGAGGCACAAATACCAAATCGCCATCTCTGAGCAGCATGTCATCTGGTAGGGTCTCTGACCATAGAGAGTCCCACAGGTTTACGTTGGTTCTGACGGTTTGTCCATTCGGGAGCGATCGCATCACCACCACATCTCGAATGTCTGCCGTTTGCATAACGCCACCCGCCTGAATCAGTGCCTCGCTCACCGAAGGCGGGCCAGAGGTTCTCTGGTTTCTGAAAGCGTTGGGATTTCTGTCGGCGTTGTTGATATCGCGGTCGACTCCGGCGGCCCCCTGCATGCTGATGGGGCCGGGCCTATGTACCTCGCCCGACACATTGATCACAATGGGCCTTAGCTCACTGAGTGTGACCGAGACGTAGGGCGTAACCAACACCCGGTCTAGGGCAACCGTCAACTCCTGTTCGAGCTGGTCGGTCGTGCGCCCAGCGGCAGGGATCTTACCGACGAGAGGTAGCGTGATCGTGCCATCGGGTAGCACAACTAGCGACCCTGTGTATTCTTCAAATCCGTATACGTCAAGCTCAATGCGATCGCCCGCTCCCAAAATGTAGGAAGAGGCTGCATAGTCTTGGGGAACAATCGGTGGCGGTGAAACCGTACTCACCGGTCTCATGCTGTTGTTTGGCGCTGGTACGGGCTGTTCAGCCGCAGGTGCAGGGCTCGCCGGTGCAGGCTCTGCTGGTACCTCTGCCGGTACCTCTGCCGGTACAACAGCGGGAGAATCTGCCGGGGGTGGTGTGAGTACCGGCAAGTCTTGGGCCATCACCGCGGCTGGGGCCACCAACAGCGCCCCCAACTGAACACCTACCGCAAAGGGAAGCACTCTCCGGCGACGATTACAGCTGAATCTCTTCATAGAACTACTAAAAATCTGTTGTCTAAAGCATGAACAAAGAGAGAATTCTCCGCAGGCAGAGAAAATCTCTCCATTCACCCGCCCATCATCTACCGGCGACCATTCATCGCCACTGGCTCACTGACACGACTGGGCAAGGCAGCCTCCGAATTTTGGATAGAGGCCTCGATGTATTCCTGACGGTGGTAGAAGTAGCGATCTGCCTGACTGCGCACCTTGACGCCGTTGGCCACTAAGCCCAGCACCCGCAGGCCTGATTGGTCTAGCGTCGACTTGGCCGCATTGATGCTCTCCACATCTACCCGGCCTGGCTGCATTACCATCAGCAAGCCATCGGTAAGTCGGCCAATGGTTAAGGTATCTGCGAGGCCCAAGAGCGCTGGCGTGTCGATAATGATGTAGTCGTAGGCCTTTTCGCAGGCTCGAATCAGCGCAGAGACCTGCTTCGATTCTAGAATTGCCAGCGGGTTGGGCGGCACAGAGCCGACCGGCAGCACATGCAGATTCGGCCCTTTCAGCACGATGGCATTTTTCAAAGAGAGCTGGCCGACGGCAAAGTTGCTCAAGCCCTGCTGCTCTGTAATGTCCCAAATGTGGTGCTGGGTGGGCAGCCGCATATCGGCATCGATAACCAGCACTCGGTGGCCCAGATGAGCCAGAGTCAGCGCGAGGTTGGCAGACACTTCAGACTTACCCTCACCTGCTACCGCACTCGTCACCGCAATGGTTTTTAACGGCTTGTCTGGGCAGGCAAACTTCAAGTTAGCCTGCAGCGCTTGATACGCCTCAACAATGGGAACCGCCTGAGGATGCTCAACCAAAATCTGCGGATTCTCTAGCTCGCTAGAGCGCACAGAGGGCTTCAGCTTTGCCCAAGCAGGAATCACACCCAGCAGTGGGTAGTCGTAAGCCTCTTGACCTTCCTGAACACTCTTGACAGAGCGGTCGGCCAAGTCGAGCAAGAAGGCCAAAATTATGCCCAGTATTGCGCCCAGAAAGCCGCCTGCGAGTAGATAGAGATTGATCGGAGGTGCCAGCGATTCTGTGGGTACTAGGGCCGGTGAAACTACCCGCGCGTTGCCGATGCTTTCATTTTCTAAAACCTTAGCTTCTTGGAAACTCTCCAAGAGCGTTTCGTAGGTCGACTGCGCGGCGATTAGCCTGCGTTCTAGCTCCCGCTGCTGCTTCTCTAGCCCAGGTAAGACTTGCGCCCTACTCTGCTGCGCGGCTCGCGCTGAGGTGACCTCACCAAGCCGTCGCTCAAGCTCGGAGCGCTGGGCATTGAGGTCCAAATATTCAGCAATTAAAGTTTGTTCTAGCTCACCGGCCTGTAGGTCGGTCACCGGCAAGGCCGCCTGCTTATCACCCAGCGCGGCCCCTACACGCTGCTCCAGTAAAGAAAACAGAGAGGCCAGCTGGGCACTCATGTTGATGATGGCAGGGTGGTTCTCTTCATAGCGGGTTTGAGCGATCGCCATCTCTGCCTGCACCGTCTGCAGCTGGGTCAACAGCTCTTGTACGCCAGGTGCTTCACTCACAAGGCCCACGGCATAGGCCTGCTGAGGCGACAGTCCCAGATTGCCCTGAAGCTCGTCAATCCGCGCTTCTACACCCGCCAAGCTAGACGAAAGCTCGGTCGTCCAACTTTGAAAGTTGGATAGTAGAGAGACTGCGCTCTGTGATTCTGCCTCTAGGTCAACTACGCCATTGTTTTCTTTGAACTGGCGCAGTGCCGCTTCAGCCTGGTCCACAGCTCGTTCAGACTGGGGTAGCTGATTGTCGATAAACTGCTGAGCAGAAATGGCAGCGGCTCTGTTGGCCTGAATATCTTTTTGGATGTAGACATCCATAATGAGGTTGACAACCGCTGCCGACAGCTCCGGGTCTGGGGAAGTGTAGGACACAGTCATCACGTCAGTGCCAGTGACGGGGTAGACCTCTAGCGACTCTGAAAACGTAATGGGGTCCAGCAGGTCTCCCTCGCTGTCTTTGAGCTGGAGCCGGTTGATGACCTCTTGAGCCACTGGGATAGAGCGGAAAAGCTCAACCTGCGTGTCGAGCGGGTTGGCTTGCTTTGTCAATGCCTTGAGTTCTGTCTCGTCGCGCTCTAGGCCCACCAGCGCAGAGGTCTGGTTCGAAGACTCAAACAGCAGCCTGGACTCGGCCTGATATTCGTCACTCTGCTGTGAGGCCGCAACTGCCGACAGCGCGGTCGTAACGCCACAGACGGCTGCAATGAGCAGCCATCGCCGCTTGATCACCAGCCAATATTTCTGCAGGTCAATCTCTATCTCTTTTCCAAACTGATCTCTAGAAGTCATAGATCCTCTAACTGAAAGAAAGCGAGCTGCAATAGGCACCCATTATTGACAGTGACGATGGACCTGGTGAAGGACAAACTCGGCAAAGCAGTAGGCCAGAATAGCAATGTCCGTATTTTCACCGTTAGTGTTATCAAATGTAAAGCAGCAGGTCTGTATCACTTTATTCGGGTGTGCCAGTTAAGTTGCAGCAATTACACCAAGATTTTTTTTTGGTATAAGTCAATACTGACCGGAGAAACAATACATCGTGACGACTGCGATTTATGCTGAGTTACAGACAGACATGCCGAATGACCAACAAGCTAGTCTTAATGTTTCTACACGGCGCTTTCTGCACCCGTGAATGGACGGAAAACAATGCGAAAATTCTACAGGGTGGCCCCGTTTGTAAAGACTCAATGAAGCTGAGAGCCACGATGAAAACTGTCCACTCTCGAAGCCTCGACCTGGAGGGCGGCGTCAAGTAGGACTGGCTTTGAATACGAACAGTTTTTAATCATACTCAGTAGACCCTTCGGAGTAGCAGACCCTTCGGAGTCGTTATTTTCTGTTTTTGCTATGTCTCAGACCACGCTCTATCTCGGCGACAACATCAACACAGATGACATCATCCCGGCGAAGCGAGGGACGCAAGATGATCCGGCGCATTTGGCGCACTACGCCTTTGAGCATGTGATTGGGGCGGGCAGCCTTAGCCGCTACGACCGGATCGAGGCGGGCTACAACTTTGGCTGCGGGTCTAGTCGGGAGTTTGCGCCACTGGCGATTAAGGCGGCGGGCATTCGCTGCGTGCGGGCTAAGTCTTTTGCCGAAATTTTTTATCGCAACAGCATCAATATCGGGCTGGCTCTGGAAGTGATCGACCAGCAGGCTGTCCCTGCTGCCATTGAGGCCATCATTCAGGCGGGCGGCCTCATCGCCTACAATCAGCAGCGCCTTCAGCAGCGACGGCGCGAGGCTGAAGATGCACTAGCTTCTACGGATACCCGTGAAGCCGTCAGTCGTGGATCGGTGCAGCGACCGATGACAATGGCTGAAAAGCTATTGGCGCGGGCGTCGGGTCGAGCCTCTGTGCAGCCGGGGGAGGTGGTGTTTGCCAGGGTCGACTTGGCGATGTCTCACGATGCGATCGCAGGTCCAGTCGGTCAGCTATTTCACCAGCACTTTGGCGCCACTGCTCAGGTTTGGGACCCCGGCAAGGTGGTCTTCGTAGCCGACCACTTTATCCAAATTAACGACATTCGCCCCGACCCAGGCGCTGTGACCATGTACCAGCAGATGGTGAACTTCGCCCGGCAGCAGGGCTGCCATCTGCTCGATATGGTGTCGCCTGGCGAAGCGGCGGGTATCTGCCATGTGTTACTCCCCGAGCAGGGATTTGTCCGGCCCGGGATGATGATTGCCGGGACCGATTCTCATAGCTGCACCTACGGCGCGTTTGGCTGCTTCTCTACGGGGGTAGGCACTACGGATATGGCGAATATCTTTGCCATGGGTGACCTGTGGCTGCGGGTACCGGCGACGCTGCGGGTGGAGCTGGCTGGTCGTCTGCCCGAGCAAGTCAGTGCCAAAGACATCATGCTGTTTTTGCTGGGGCAGATTGGCTGCGACGGGGCGACCGGTAAGGTGATCGAATTTTGTGGCAGCGTGATTGGGCAGCTGCCCATGGATGAGCGCATGACCCTGGCGAATATGGCGGTTGAGTGCGGGGCCCTGTGCGGGCTGATGGCGGTGGATGATGTGACGCGGGCTTATTTGAGCGATCGCACCCCCCACGCCCCAGAAGCACCCTTTGAAGAAGTTCACCCCGACCCCGACGCTAGGTATGCCCAGCGCTACCGGTTTGACCTGAGCCAGCTGAGCCCGCAGGTGGCCCGTCCACCTAGCCCAGATCGGGTCGTCGCGGTCGCACAAGTCGGCGACGTACCGATTACGCGGGCCTTTATCGGGTCTTGTACGGGCGGTAAGCTGCACGACTTGGCAGCAGCGGCAGCAGCGCTCGAAGGTCAGCGCGTGCATCCCTCGGTGAGTCTGTTTGTGGTGCCTGCCTCACAGGCGGTGCGGCAGCAGGCAGCGGCGTTGGGCTATTTGGAACGTCTAGAGCAAGCGGGGGCGCACATCTTAAAGTCTGGCTGTGGTGCCTGCATCAATGCGGGGAAGGGCGTGCTGGGTAAGGCAGAAACAGGCATTTACGCGACCAATCGCAATTTTAAGGGTCGCAGCGGTGACCCTTCCGGGCAAAACTATTTGGCCTCGCCGAGGACCGTGGCCATCTCGGCGGTGTGCGGGCGAGTGAGCGATCGGCTGTAGCCGATGGAAACAAGCCAATGGAAACAAGCCTACGACAACGGCTTCAGCAGGCCATTCTGCTCGATTAGGTCCAGTACTTCGTGGGCAGAGAAGGAGCGCTTCTCTTTGAGGGCGATCGCCTTAATCGCTACGCGCAGTCGCTCGTAGTCGGCGTAGTCCAGCGGTTGATTGAGATGGTGCTCAAAGAGGTACTGCAGATTGCTAGCGCCGCTGCACTTGCCAAACCAAATATCGGGGTGGCCGTGGGGAAAGACGGCGTAGCTCTGGCGATCGCGCAGTAAAGCACTCACATGAATGCCCGACTCCTGCCGCTGGGCCGCAGGCGAATAGGGCGCATGGGGCCGGTGCCCTCGCTGGTGTAAATAGTCGACAACGCGGTCGAGGGCGTCGTAGTCGATGCCAGCAACCTCGCAGCCAAAGCGCACCCGCAGCCCGTGCAGCACTTGCTCAAGGGCAGCATTGCCCGCCCGCTCGCCGATGCCCCCCATGGTGCCAGAAATGCCCACGGCACCCGCGCGCACCGCCTGAATCGTATTTTCGAGCGCGAGCCCCATATCGTTGTGAAAATGTACCGAAAGGGGCACAGAACCGGTACGTGCCACCAGCTCGCGAATCCATTCACTCGTTTTTTCGGGGGTCAATATGCCCACCGTATCGCACAGCAAAAACTGGTCGATATGGGGAGCCAGCGTGTTGATGCAGTCTACGAGAAAAGAGACGTCGGCCCGGCTGGCATCTTCGGCGGCAAAGCACACCCGTAGCCCCTGCTCTACCGCGTAGCGCACGTGGGCTAGGGCATTGTCGAGCATGGTTTGCCGGATGCGGAAAAGGGTCTCCGGCGAGATATTGGCATCAATGGTTTTGTGCTGCAGCTGCGGGTCGCCTGAGATGGAGGGCTCTCTCAAAAACATCAGCCGGTCGGACACCGCGTTGAAGAGAATGATTTGCTGTGCGCCGCAGTCTTTGGAGTGGTCGATGGCGGCGCGGCGCATCATGGTAGAGGCTGCGATTTGAGGCTTCAACCCGCCATCTACTAGGTCGGACACTAGCTGCGCTTCGGAGGTGTGAATTGCAGGCATCAAAGCTATTTGATGGACGCCTGTTTGGGCGATGAGGCGAGCGATCGCAGCCTTATCTTCAAAAAACAGTCCGACTTGCTGTTCTCCGTCGCGCAGGGTTTCGTCGGAAATAATCAGGTTGAGCGTCTGCATCTATTCAAAGGGAAATTGGAATAGTCACAAACCTTGAACAGGTCTGAAATTTTATACCGTTATAGTCCTTATCATCCCATATGTCGTCACGCCTCTGATGGCTTGTATAGCGGCACAGACAGCTTTACAGAGTGAATCAAAACCCGCTATGGTACTGCTTCAGGCGCACGGCCTTGCAGTGAAATAGCCCTCCGGTGAAATCGTCTTTCAGTGAAACAGTCTTTACGTGAAAAGTCTCAGTACACAGTCTAAGGCCGCAACATCTGAGTCGATTGCCCAGGGCGCTGCCTTTCCAGCTTCAGCTGACCTGCCCGAAAGTCTATTTGCCGCCCTGCAGCAGGCCGCCAATACTCCGGCAGGCATTCGCTACATAAACGCTGCGGGCGTAGAGATAAGGCAGTCTTACAGAGACTTACTGAGCCGTGCAACTCGGTGGGCTGCAGGACTGCGATCGCACGCCCTTCGCCCCGGCGATATCCTCATTCTCCAACTCCCCCAGAGCCCCGATTTGCTCACAGCCATCTGGGCCTGCTTTTTGCTCGGATGCGTCCCCGTACCTATCTCTACAGAAGCCACCTCACAGGGCTCAACCCCGCTAGCCGCTGCAGCTCAGCTCTTCGACTCAGCCACCATCCTGACGGTAGAGAGTCTGCGTAGCCACTGCGAAGCCATTACCCAAGCCATCACGCCAGAGCCTGCGCTGCTCACCGTCGAGACCTTACAAGAAGCGAGCGATTCCCAGGATGAAACGTCATTTACCCACACTCCAAACCCCAATGACCTAGCGCTCCTGCTACTGACTTCTGGCAGCACCGGTCGGCCAAAAGGCGTTATGCTCACCCACCAAAACCTGCGCGCGAGCGTCTACGGCATGGCCACCGTCAACGACCTCAGCGCCGCAGATATCACCCTCAACTGGATGCCCCTAGAGCACGTCGCTAGCCTGGTGATGTTTCACTTCACCCAAGTGTATTTGGGCTGCGAACAAATTCACGTTGCCCGCGAGCAGGTGCTCAAAAATCCGCTCACGTGGCTCGACCTGCTGGCGCGCTACCGGGTCAGCGCCACCTGGGCACCCAACTTCGCCTACGGCTTAGTCAACGATCAGCTAGAGAAAGCCGCTACAGAGAAAAAAGAACAATCCCAGAACTCAAAAGAACGCTCTTGGGATCTCTCGGCAGTTCGCTGGATGGGCAACGGCGCAGAAGCTGTTGTGGGCCAAACGGCCAGACGATTCTTGCAGCTGCTCGAACCCTATGGCCTTGCGCCGACCGCCGTGAGCCCGGGCTACGGCATGTCAGAGACCTGTTCTGGCATTGTTCATTCTCGTCAGTTTTCGCTGGCGTCTACCAGCGAAGCGGATGCTTTTGTCACGGTAGGCAGGCCGATTCCAGGTACGGCGTTGCGAATTGTTGATGAGGGCAACCAGGTAGTTGCAGCTGGGGAGGTCGGTCGGCTGCAGGTGAAGGGGCTGACCGTGATGGCGGGCTACTACCAAGGTGCGCAGTCTGAAAGAGAGGATAAGAGAGAGCTGAATGCGGATGCTTTTACGGTAGATGGCTGGCTAAAGACGGGGGATTTGGGTTTTCTGAAAGGTGGCTGCTTAACGATTACGGGCCGTGAGAAAGATGTGATTGTTCTCAACGGGCTCAACTATTACAGTCACGATATCGAATCTGTTGTGGAAGTGGTGGAGGGCGTTACGGTTTCTTTTACGGCGGCCTGCGGGGTGCAGAGAGCCGGTGATGCCAGTGAACAGCTGGCGATCTTCTTTTGTCCAGCTCAGACGTTTGATGAAAAGGCACTGATAGAACTCATTGGCCAAATTCGCAATGAAGTCATTCAGCACATTGGTCTTTCTCCTACCTATGTTGTTCCACTTGAAACAACAGAAATTCCCAAGACGGCGATTGGCAAAATTCAGCGATCGCAGCTCAGCCAGCGTTTCAACCAAGGACATTTTGACCAGCAGATTCAGCGGGTCGTCGACGCCTTCCGAAAGCAGAGAAAGCAGCGCGATCGCACGCCAAAATCTCTCACCCAAACCATCACCCGCATCTGGCAATCGGTGCTTCAGCTAGAGCACGTCGGCCATCAAGACAACTTCTTTGAACTGGGCGGCACCTCCACCGGGCTGATGCAGGTGCTCGGTCAGCTACAAAACCAGCTCGACCCAACCCTACAAGCGGTCACTCTTTTTCAATATCCCACCGTTGAGGCGCTGGTTCGCTACCTTCAGCAAGCTGACACGGCACCGCCAGCGCTTCAGCTACGCCCCCGGCCACCTCGCGCCGCCACCCGCGATATCGCCGTCATCGGCATGGCCGGTCGCTTCCCCGGTGCCAAGGACCTGCCCACCTTTTGGCAAAACCTCTGCAACGGCGTGGAATCGATTACCTTTTTTACCCCGGAGGAAATGCTGGCAGCCGGTATCGACCCAGCGCTGATCCAGCGGCCAGACTATGTCAACGCTAGCCCCACCCTAGAAGATGTGGACCGCTTCGATGCTGATTTCTTTGGCTACAGCCCCAAAGAAGCCCGGCTAATGGACCCGCAGCAGCGCCTCTTGCTGGAGTGCGCCTGGCAAAGCCTAGAAAATGCAGGCTACGACCCGCTTACCTACGAAGGCGATATCGGCCTCTACGCAGGGGCCTCTATGAATACCTACCTGCTCAATCACGTGTACCCGCAGCGGCACACCCTCGATGCGAACGATTCGCTAGATGTATTTACCCTTAGCTCCCTTGGCGGATTCCAGGCAACGGTAGCCAACGACAAAGACTATCTCACCACCCGCATCTCCTACAAGCTGAACCTGCGCGGCCCTAGCGTGAACGTGCAAACGGCTTGCTCTACCTCGCTGCTGACCGTGCACCTAGCCGCCCAGAGCCTGCTGCAGGGCGACTGCGATATGGCGCTGGCAGGCGGCGTCTCTGTAGAAACACCCCAAAAGGCGGGCTACCTGTATCAGGCCGGGATGATTCTCTCGGCAGATGGCCACTGCCGCGCCTTTGATGCCAGCGCGCAAGGCACGTTGTTTGGCAGTGGGGTGGGGATGGTGGTGCTCAAGCGGCTGGAGGATGCGATCGCTGATCGCGACTTCATTTACACCGTGATCAAGGGGTCAGCCGTTGGCAACGATGGCGGCCAAAAGGTGGGCTATCTGGCACCGCTCAGCGAAGGGCAGGCCAGGGTCGCTGCCGAAGCACTGGCGATCGCAAACATTCCAGCTAGCAGTCTTGGCTACATGGAGGCCCACGGCACGGGCACCGCCCTAGGAGACCCCATCGAAATTACTGGACTCACCCAGGCCTTTCGCCTCAGCCCAGACCCCATTAAGACTCACCAAAAACAGTTCTGCCCTATTGGTTCTGTAAAAACAAACGTCGGCCATCTCAACATTGCCTCGGGGATTGCTGGCTTTATCAAAACGGCGCTGGCAGTGCACCATGGGCAAATTCCGCCCAGCCTGCACTTCAACACGCCCAATCCGCAAATAGACTTTGCCAACAGTCCTTTTTATGTCAATACGGCGCTGGCAAACTGGCCGCAGCGAGAGTCGCCTAGGCGAGCTGGGGTCAATTCTCTCGGCATTGGTGGGACCAATGTGCATGTTGTTTTGGAAGAGGCAGATGCGGACAAGGGCAGTGAGGCGCGATCGCACGAAATTTTCACGCTGTCCGCCAAAAATCCAACAGTCCTCAAGACGCTGGCCGAGCGGTTTCTAGCCTTTTTAGGAGACCATGCCGACATCTCTCTAGCAGATATGTGCTTCACGCTGGCAGTAGGGCGATCGCACTTTCCACATCGTCTGGCCTTCGTTGTTTCTTCGCTGACAGACTTACAGCATCAGCTCCAAGATTGGCTATTGACACAGACAAGCGAAACCTCAAATAGCCAACCGCCCACACCCTCAGACATTGCCTTTCTCTTCACTGGTCAAGGGGCTCAGTCAGTCGGCATGGGCCGTGAGCTGTACGAAACGCAGCCCGTCTTTCGCGCCGCGCTAGATCGCTGTGCGCAGATTTTGCAGACATACGATGTGGATCTGCTGGCAATACTGGGCTTCGATGAACCTGCTCAAACTGTCGAAGCTTCCGCCAATGAGTCGCCCATTCATCAAACCGCAAATACGCAGCCCGTGCTATTTGCCTATGAGTATTCGCTGGCTCAGCTGTGGATGGCTTGGGGCATTGAGCCTGCGGTGCTGATGGGGCACAGCTTGGGTGAATACGTGGCGGCCTGTATTGCAGGCGTCTTTAGCCTAGAGGATGCGCTCAGGCTAGTGACATCGCGAGGGCGGCTGATGCAGGCGCTGCCAGCGGGCGGTGCCATGCTGTCTGTGATGGCAGATGAAGCTTTTTGTGTGGGTTTGCTGGCGCAGGTGGAGGGCAGCGCTGAGATTGCAGCGGTGAATAGTCCGCAGAATACGGTGATTTCGGGGGCGGAGGGTGCGATCGCAGCCCTCAGCGAACGGCTCGCCCAGCAAAAGATTCAGCACAAACGCCTAAAAGTCTCCCATGGTTTTCACTCTTCGCAAATGGAGCCCATGCTACCGGCCTTTGGCGAGGTGGCCGCGTCGATTAGCTACCAACCACAGACAACACCCATCGTCTCGAACCTCACCGGCCAGCTGACCGAAGTCAACAGCCCAGCGCACTGGACTGACCATGTCCGCCAGCCAGTGCGCTTTGCCCAAGGAATAGAAACCCTTCACCAGCAGGGCATTACAACCTTTGTAGAATGCGGCCCCCGTCCGGTGCTGCTAACGCTCGCCCAGGCAACTCTGCCAGATCAGCCCCATTACTGGCTCCCCAGCCGCACCCCCAAAAAGTCCGAGAGTCAGCAGCTATTCTCAAGCTTGGCAGCGCTGTATGCGCAGGGTCACTCAGTCGATTGGCGGGCCTTTTATGCACCCTGCACCTACCGCCGCAGGCCGCTGCCCACCTACCCTTTCCAGCGACATCGCTACTGGATCGACCGCCTTCCCACGCGCCGTTTGGAGAATGCAATCCAACGTCAGCCCCAGGCCCATCCTCTGCTTGGGCAAGCCGTTCCTACACCGCTCAAGCAAAAGATTTTTCAGCAGACTCTCTCCGCGACTCAGCCCGATTTTTTACAGCACCACCGCGTTCAAAATCAGGTTTTGTTGCCGGGTGCTGCCTTCATTGAGATCGGGCTGGCAGCGGGTGCGATCGCACTCAACACCACTGCCATTCAGCTCAGTAGCCTAGCCATTCCCCAGGCACTGCCCCTAACCGATGAGCCGGTTTCTTTGCAAACCATTCTCACCCCAGAGACCGGACACTATCGGTTTCAAATTTTTAGCCAGTCGGGTCATGCCGATGCCGACTGGACGCTGCACTGCGAAGGTTTGCTAGCTGCCTCTGAAGCGATCGCACCCGACGCTATCTCTATCGAAACGCTCACCCAGTCTTTTCCTGCCCCTTCTGTTGATCCTTACGCCCGCTTTGCAGAGATGGGGCTCGACTATGGCGGTGCGTTTCGCAGCCTTCAGGCCGTATGGCAAGGTGAGGGCAAAGCGCTGGGGAAAATTTGCATCCCCGAAGGCACAGCGGTTGAAGCTTATCACCTACATCCGGCCATCCTGGATGCCTGCTGCCAAGTGATCCTTTCTGCTCTGCCCGACGCGCTGCCCACAAGGGCCTACGTTCCCATCGGATTAGAATCGCTGACGGTGCATCGCGCTCTGCCTGCAGCGGGGCAAGTAGTCTGGAGTCAGGTGGAATTGCACCCGAGTGGGGCAACTGCCGACATCGTGACTGCCGATGTCACCCTAATCGATGGGGCTGGGCAGGCGATCGCTCGTCTCATGGGTCTCTCTGCCAAGCGCCTCTCCGCTCAAGTCTCGCAACCTGTTTGGCAGAGCTGGCTGTATCAAGTAGAGTGGCAACCTGCGCCCGACGCTTCTCACGCATCATTCTCAAACCCGTGGCTCTTGCTCGGTCACGATAGCAAAACACTTCAGGAAACTGTCACCGCGCTGACAGCCGAAGGAATGACCGGCATTGCTGTCTCAATTGATGCGGATAACAACTTACCTGAAATGCTTACAGACGCCAAACAACAAACTCACTTTGCAGGTGTTGTTTATCTCGCGGGTCAGACGGTAGAACAAAGCTGTAAGAGTGCGCTGCAGCTATCACAGACGCTTATTTCTCAGGGTATTTCTGGTAAATTGTTGCTTGTCACCTCTGGTGCCATGTGTGTCTTAGAAAATGAGAGAGTTGATCCCTTTCAAGCGCCGCTGTGGGGACTGGGTAAAACGCTCTCACTAGAGCATCCTGAACTCTCTTGTACTTGTTTGGATCTTGGGTTGACCGCGACGAAAACTGAGCAAATTAACAATCTTGTCTCTGAACTTCAGTCGTTTCCCCAAACAAATGACCATCAGGTTGCTTACCGGAAGAGCGATCGCTACACCGCTCACCTGACAAAAGCTCAGCTGCAGACTGATGGCGAGCCCAACCAACCAAACCTGCAACTTCAGATAGCAACCAAAGGCACCTTAGAAAACCTTCGCTGGCAGCCCGCACCCCGCCGCTCGCCCAATGCCAATGAGGTCGAGCTACAGGTGCAGGCAACCGGGCTAAACTTTCGCGATGTGTTGAGTGCGCTGGATGTGTATCCCGGCGAGGCTGGATCGCTGGGGTTGGAATGTGTTGGGAAAGTAGTGGCGGTGGGGGCTGCTGTTCAGAGCGTTGCGGTGGGTGAGGTGGTGATGGCGATCGCACCGGCGAGCTTTAGTCAGTTTGTGACGGTTTCTGCCGACTGTGTGGTTGCTAAACCAAGCGAGCTAAGCGACGCAGAAGCAGCTACGCTACCCACGGCTTTTCTTACGGCTCACTATGCCTTGGTGCATCTGGGCAAGATTCAGAAGGGCGATCGCATTCTCATCCATTCAGCGGCGGGTGGCGTCGGTCAGGCAGCGGTCCAAATTGCCCAGCAGGCGGGGGCAGAAATCTTTGCCACTGCGTCACCGCCTAAATGGGAAAGACTGAAAGAGCAGGGCATTGCGCACATTTTTAATTCTCGCACGCTCGACTTTGCCGATGAAATTTTGGCGCAGACGGCGGGACAGGGGGTCACCCTGGTGCTGAATTCATTTTCGGGGGAGGCGATCACGAAAAGCTTTTCTGCCCTTGCACCGGGGGGCCGCTTCCTCGAAATTGGCAAGGCCGGTATTTGGTCAGCCGAGCAGGTGCAGCGCCACCGCCCCGACACTAGCTATCACGTCATCGATCTGATGGAGATTACCGCCCAGCAGCCCAAACGCATTCAGCAGATGCTGCAGCAGTTGGTGGCTGAGGTTCAGTGCGATCGCCTCCATCCCTTGCCCTGCCAAACCTTCGCCGCCGCCCAGGCCGTTGACGCTTTCCGCACCATGCAGCAAGCCAAACACATCGGCAAAGTCGTCATCTCCGCGCCTGCAGACCAGCCAGTCTCCCATCGTCTCAATATCCACGCTGAGGCAACCTACCTCATCACAGGTGGACTCGGCGCGCTAGGACTGCAGCTCGCCCAGTGGCTCACTGCACAAGGCGCACGCCATCTGGTGCTACTCGGGCGCACGGCACCCACCGAAGCTACCCAGCAAACCCTTGATCGGCTCATGCAATCCGGAGCCGACATTCGCGTGATTCTCACCGACTTAGCAGACCGCTCACACCTCCAGCAGGCACTTTCTCCGCTCATGGAGCCCACTGCCACCGCGCCGCTCAAAGGCATTTTTCACTTGGCCGGTCAGCTCGACGATGGCGTGCTGCAGCAGCAAACCTGGCCAAAATTTGAGCGGGTGATGGCCGCCAAAGTTCAAGGTAGCTGGCACTTGCACCAGCTCACCCAGCACCTGCCCCTCGACCACTTCGTGCTGTTTTCCTCTGCGGCCTCTCTGCTCGGCTCAGCGGGCCAAGCAAACTACGCCGCTGCCAACAGCTTCCTCGATGCCCTAGCCCACTACCGCCGCGAGGCCGGGCTCGCCGCTCTCAGCATAAACTGGGGCGCTTGGGCAGGCACCGGCTTGGCCGCGACCCCAGCCGTACAGCAGCGGCTTGCGCGCAGCGAGCTCTCACCGATTGAGCCAGAAACGGGGTGGGCGCTTTTGCAAGCGGTGATGGGTCAGGGTGAGCTTGCACAGGTGGGCGTGTTGCCGGGTGACATCACTAAGTGGACGGGCAAACAGACCGCGCAGTCTTCACCCGCAGACAGTCCCGCTCACGTTGCAGCAACTCGCATTCAAAAGAAAATTCAGTCGGCAGAAATCAGCGATCGCCCCGCCATTTTATCGAGCTATCTCCGCCAGCAGCTGGCCCTCGTTCTCGGCGTCCCAGTCACCTCACTGGTCGATGAGCAAAGCAGCTTTATCGATCTTGGTCTCGACTCCCTCACCGCTGTAGAGCTACGCAACCGTTTGCAAACCGGTCTGGGCTGTACGCTACCCGTCACGCTGATGTACGACCGGCCAACGCTCGCCGCGCTGAGAGACTATCTATTGCAGGACCACTTGCAACAGAGTGGGCAATCTCCGGTTGAACAGTCTGTTGCCGAGCCCCAAAAGTCACAAGAGCACGCTCACCTCGATGCCCCACCCGCTGCTCAAAACGTGGAACAGCTGACAGAAATCGAAGCCGAATCACGGCTAATTGCAGAATTGGAACGATTGGATTTTTAGCGAACGCTTCTAAAAAATTAGCCTCTCAGAAAACTATGGATGAGCAAACCACATCCGCCTCAGCCGCTACGCTGTCGCCTACCAAGCGGGCATTGCTGGCGCTCAAGACCCTGCAGGCAAAGCTCGACGCGCTAGAGCAGGCCCGGCATGAGCCCATTGCCATCGTTGGTATGAGCTGTCGGCTGCCCGGCGGAGCCGATACGCCCCAAGCACTGTGGTCACATCTGCTGCGGCAAAAAGATGCGATCGCACCCATCCCAAAAGACCGCTGGCCCAACGACGCCTTCTACCACCCAGACCCTAGTGCACCTGGCAAAGTCATCACCCAAGCCGGTGGCTTCGTGCCCCACCTCTACGACTTTGACGCGGCTTTCTTTCGCATTTCGCCCCGCGAGGCGCTGACGCTCGACCCGCAGCAGCGCCTTGCCCTAGAGCTAGGCTGGGAAGCTCTGGAAAATTCAGCGATCGCCCCTGATACTATCAGCGCCCAGTCCGGCCAGTCGGTCGGCGTTTTCTTAGGCATTAGCAGCATTGACCACTGGCAGCAGGTGCTTTCGCAGTCGCCCGAAGCGCTTGATGCCTACCTCGCCACCGGCAATACTCACAGCGTCGCGGCGGGCCGACTTTCCTACTTACTTGGGGTGACAGGGCCTAGCATGGCCGTCGATACGGCCTGCTCCTCGGCGTTGGTGGCGGTGCATTTGGCCTGTCAGAGCCTGCGAAACCAGGAATGTGCCCTAGCCCTCGCTGGTGGCGTCAATCGGATCATTACGCCCGCTGCCAGCATCAGCTTTTCGAAGGCGCGAATGCTCTCTGCAGACGGTCGCTGCCGCACCTTCGACCAGGCGGCGAGTGGCTTTGGGCGGGCAGAAGGTGGAGGAATGGTGGCACTGAAGCGATTGAGTGATGCTCAGGCGGCGGGCGATCGCATTCATGCCGTCATCCTCGGCTCTGCAGTGAACCACAACGGACGCACCAATGGGCTCACCGCGCCTAGCCGCACTGCTCAGCAGGCTGTAATTCGTCAGGCGATCGCCACCAGCCAAATCGCCGCCACCGACGTCAGCTACATCGAAACCCACGGCACCGGTACGGCCCTCGGCGACCCGATTGAAGTCGGCGCGCTGAGCGATGTTTTCAGAGAGGCCTTCAGACAGGACAGCGCCAGCACCCAATCAAAAAATCCCATCATTCTAGGCGCCGTCAAAACCAACATCGGCCATACCGAAGCCGCCTCGGGCATCGCTGGCCTGATCAAAGCCGTGCTCGCCACCCAGCACCGGCAAATTCCTGCCAACCTCCACCTCAAAACGCCCAACCCAGAAATTGCCTGGGACCAGCTCCCCTTTCAGCTACCCGCCCAAACCCTCGACTGGTCACCCACCCACAACCCGCTCACAGCAGGCGTCAGCGCCTTCGGGTTCAACGGCTCCAACGCCCACCTCATTCTTCAGGCCGCACCCGAACCATCTGTGTCTGCAGAAGCAACTGAAACACCTCAGCTCCTGCCGCTCTCAGCGCAAACCCCAGCCGCGCTCAAGCAGCTTGCAGCCCGCTACGCCCAGCACCTCTCGGCCCATCCCAATGTGAACTTAGCCGACCTGTGTTACACCGCTAGCATCGGGCGATCGCACTTTACCCACCGACTCGCCATTCTCACCAGCACCCCCGCAGACCTCCGCCAAATCCTTATCGACATCATTGCCGGACGTCCCCATCCGCGCTGTCTGCAATCTGAAGCGCCAGAGCAACTTGCTGATATCTCCGGAGAAGATGCGCAATGGCAAACCGCCCTTCGCTACGTACAAGGTGAGCCGATAAACTGGCAAGCGTACTACCAGCAGAATACCGCTACCGCTGGACAGGTGCGTCCTCATCGAATCGTTGACCTACCCCTATATCCTTTTCAGCGTCAGTACTACGGACCCGACCTGGCACAGCCTTAAGCATGCAAAAAAGCCTTATCTGGACCGTTTTCGTTCGTAGCTAGCATAAAAGGCTCATTTGACGCTCTGCCCAAATGACAGATCAAGATGTGCCGATTTGCGCTGGCGCTATGGCAACTTGAGTTCGTAAATTGAGTCTGTAAAGATGATGTCTGGTAGTAGACGCATCGCTCAAAAAAGCTTCTTATCAAACCTTGGGGTAAGCCGTACCTATGACTTCTCGCAATTTGGCCAAGCACGTTCGCACTCTCGGCAAGCTAGCAGCCGTCGCGCTCACCCTGGCCACGCCGGTTGCGACCGCCTCAGCCCAGACCGATGCTGCACCGACCGATACGTCACAACCGGCCTCTGCTGACCCTGTCCCCACCGTTTTTAGTGAGCTACCAGAGCAGGAGCAATCGGCCCTCGAAGCAGGCGAAGTCATGGTCACGGCCAAACGCTCAGGAGAAAATGGGCAGTTTGTCGCTCGCGTGCTGATCGATGCGCCCGTCACCGAAGCTTGGAAAGTGCTCACCGACTACGACAACTTCGAGCAGTTTTTACCCAACGTAGAAGACAGTCAGCTGCTAGAGTCAGACGACAATCGCCGTGTATTTGAACAGCTCAATGTTATCTCCATCGTGCCGTCGGTGATCGACATTCGCAGCCGCGTCGTCATTGAGTCGATGGAAAACTACCCACAGCAGGTCGACTTTAATCTTGTTGAAGGTGACCTGAAGGTGCTGCAAGGTATTTGGAAGCTCGACCCGGTTGCCACTACTGCCGGAGAAGAGCCAGACAAAGTGCTGATTACCCATCAGGTCGATATCGATCCGGGGGATGGGTCACCTCGGGGATTGTTTTTTAGCACGTACCGGCTTGTTTTGGAAGACTCTTTGATTGCGGCGAAGCAAGAAACAGAAAGAAGAGCTGAGCTTTAGACTTTTCGGGCTGCTCACGCAATGGTTGGCCAACGGATGAACAGAGAAAATCAGCACGCCATTATCTCTGGGGGGTCGAGTGGCATTGGTCTGGCGATCGCCTGTCAGCTAGCTAGCCAAGGCGCTGCTATTTCCATCATTGCTCGCCGAGAAAGTCAGCTGCAGCAGGCCAAAAGCGCCATTGAAGCTGCACGAAAAAACGCCGACCAAACGGCGCTGACGCTATCGGCAGATGTGAGCGATCGCACCCAAGCCACCCAAGCCATCGAAACAGCCATTCAGCAACTGGGCCCCCCCACCCTGCTGGTCACCTCTGCTGGCATTGCCCACCCCGGCCACTTCCAAGCGATCAGCCCAGAAATCTTCGAGCGTACGATGGCGATCAATTACTTCGGCACGCTGTACTGCATTCGGGCGGCCCTTCCAGCCATGGCCCAGGCAGGCCGAGGGCAAATTTGCCTCATCTCCTCTGGTGCAGGGCTGATCGGCATCTATGGCTACAGCGCCTACTGCCCCAGTAAGTTTGCCGTGCGGGGCCTCGCAGAAACTCTGCGGGCTGAGCTAAAACCCATGGGAATTGGTGTTGCGATCGCCTACCCTCCCGACACCGACACCCCCCAGCTCACCGCAGAAAACAAAACAAAACCCGCCATAACCAAACAAATCACCGCCACGGCAAAGCTGTGGCAGCCGGAAGACGTTGCCCGAGTCATCTTAAACGGTTTAGAAAAGCAGGCTTTTCAAATTTCACCCGGCACCGAAATGAGCGTGCTCGCCCGGCTGCACAGCCTCATCGCACCGGCGATCAACAGATATTTCGACCGCATTGTGTCCCGTCATTATGGCTAGCAATCCTATCTTTGACTGAGGCAAGCTCCTCCCTGCCCAAGAGAAACGGCTGAATTCGCACTTAAAACAACATCGTTGCTTTCGTTGCGGCTCCAGTGAGTGGCTTCCACTGAGTCTGGTGTGGTGTGTTCGTCGCTTGTGGGCTGGATTCTTCGTGCCATCGTTGGCTCCCTACGAGCCGTCGCTGCAGCAACAACCGGACGAACATCTTGCCATGGATGATTGAACGTAATGCTTGCAGCGGGGCTCACCGATAGCCCACCCCTGCCTGATGCTACAAACTGCCCCTGCGCCTCACTACAGCCTGCCGTCAGCTGTTCATCGGCATCGCTCATCCCTTCTGGCAGCTTCACATAGTCAGCATGCGGACTCACCTCAAAGCCGTTCACGTCTACGGTGCCGCTGAGACCAAACTCAGAACTCGCCGTAATATCGTCTCCATCTGTGAGCTGTTCTTGAAACTCAAATCCCAGAAGTTGCTGGGTCGTGATGTCAATATTGCCGCCATTTCCCTGAAATGCATTGGCAGTGATGTCGCTATTGCCCAGCCCTAAGATAATCGGTGCCGAAATAGAAATATCGCCTCCATCGCCGTCTCCTCCCTGCGCCGAAGTTTGTATCAAGCTAACGTTTCGGGCCAGCAAAAGTGACTCCACGGTTAGGTCAATTTCTCCTCCCGTTCCATCCATGGTCAGTGCGTCGAGATATCCGCGGTCCAGCGAAATTTTATCTGCGGTAATTTGTATGTAGCCAGCATCGCCTTCACCCATATTGATCACTGCAACTGCAGAGTCGTCTTGGATGGACAGATCCGGCGTCGTAATCGTGACGCTGCCTGCAGCGCCCTTGGGTGTGCCAGAAAGCCCAAGTAGCAGCTGATAGGCAAGCGGCGGAAAATCCACCGTAGAAGAGATTGAAGACGGTAGCAAATTCTGCTGCTCACCGCTAATCAAAACCCTTTCTGAGGCGTTGACAACAACATTGCCCGCATTGCCCACGCCAATGCTAGAGGAAGTCAGCAGTCCGCTCTCTTGCACAATGAGCTCACGGGTATCGATGCGCAAATTGCCCGAATCACCCGTTAGCCCAGCCGTATTCGCCGTCATAATGCTAGGCACCCCCGTCGGTGTAGCGCCACTGATGAGGATCGTATCTGCCTCCTCCACAGTGACATCTCCGCCCCGCCCGCTACCTAGCGTGCTAGAGCCAAAGTAGCCGCCATCTGTAATAGACAGGTGTTCTACATCGGCCACCACCTCACCAGCATTGCCCGATCCTGAAATCGTCGTGGTGCCCACCGTTGTAAACACATTGGGCGCGATAGGCACATGACCCCGAATCTCGGCCTGCTCAGCATCTAATTTGACAGTGCCCCCCGCTGCCGGACTAAAAGATCGGCTGTAAATCGTGGCACCATCTTGAACTGTCAGCCTAGGCGCACTCACCTCGATATTGCCCGCACCCCCCAAGAACACCGTCTCAGCAACCAGACCACTCACCGCGCTGACAGTTGGCGTCGCTCCCGTTAGCAGCAGCTCCTCACTTGCCTCCACCGAAATCGTTCCTGCGCCTGTCCCTCCATAGTTCTGACTCCACACCAGCGACCCGTCACTCACACTCACATTGCGCCCTTGAAGCTGACCCGTCCCAGCCGGTGCACCACTGAGATTTACCAGCGCCTGCTGAGACAAAGACACCTCGTCAAACTGTTCTACCTGGTCGTAGTCCACAAGCAGTTCTTGTTCTTTCCATTCCAAGTCGACGGTTCCAGCGGCAACGCCCCCCAGCGTTACCCGTCCGCTTGCCGCGCTGATGATGCCGCCTTCGATCTGTAGCGGTCTGCCGATCAGGCCTAGCGTTTCACCGGGGGAGAGGCTCAGTCCGGCGGTTGTTCCGTGGTTGGTGTAGGGCAAGAAAATGGGATTGCTCGATGAGACCGCGTGTCCGTTTCCCTGTACCGATAGGGTACCGGACGGACTGGTTTCGGTTTGGGCTGTGAACTGGAGGCCTACTGGTCGGCTGACGGTTAGTAATGGAGCTGCTTGGGGTGCGATCGCAGAAAAACTCAGTCCCTCAGCAAACAGCACGCTATCGGCACTACTGGCTACAAACGAACCAGGCAGCGACAGCGTAGCACCAGCCCCAAACGTAATCCCATTTGGATTGATCAGAAAGAGATCTGGTGCATTGCCACCCGTCAGCCTGAGCTGACTATCAATAAAAGACGCCTGAGTGCCCGTCACTCTGCCAATGACGGTATCAACTGAGCTTTGGCTACTATCGAGCTTAAATAGCACATCGACCGTCTCGGGAGAAAATTCAGCGAAGCTGTGAAACAGCGTTCTCAGTTCCTGAGTGCCTCCCTCCACAGTGAAAAGCGTTGTGCCGGTCACGGTGGTTCCCACATCGCCCGCCCCCGATGAGGGCGTCACCGTCTGAGCCGCTGCAGGCAAAGACCAAAACAACAATCCGACCCATGCCCAAAAAAGCTGACGGCACCATCTAACCCAGCATCGCTTCATTGACAAATACCCATTGATTATTCGGTTGGAACACTCTCAGAGTGCCCCGACAAAGAGAGCCGTGGTCTACGAATGATCGCTGGACTACGGCCCTTTTACCGGCTGCTATTTGGCTATGAATCAGAGGTTTCTTGCGATCGCATCACCGTAGGCATTTGTTCTTCTAGGTAAGCAACCAGCCCCTCCAGCGTCGGATGCTCAAACAGGAAGCTTGCGGGAATGGTTGGCCCGAGGGTGTGCTCTAGCTGGTTCGCCAGCTCAACGGCCATCAGAGAATCGACACCTAAGTCAGCGAGCGGCTGATCTAAGACAATTTCGTCAGCTGAGCTGTAGCCCAAGACATCAGCAATTTCAGATTGAATATGTCTAATCAGATGTTCTCGACGCTCTGAAAGCGGAATTTTCTTCAGCTGTGCCAACCCCTGAAGGGAAGCACCCTTTGCCTCATCTGAGGGAGCACCCGCAAACTGTTCTAAAATGCGCTTGAGGGCGGGTAGCGAAACGCCAGGGGGTAGCTGCCCCACAAATTTCTGCCAGTCGAGTGAGAAGTAGCCCGCTTGCGCGGTCGGTTCGGTGAGCAGATATTCGAGCGCTTGGAAACTCTCTTTTGTCTTTAGCGGGGTCACGCCTCGGGCCTGCAGACGCTCTTGGGCACTGGCATTGAGCTGGGCCGCCATGCCTGCATTTGCCCAAGGCCCCCAGTTTACGCTAAGCCCCGGTAGCCCGAGCGCTCGGCGGTGCTGCATCAGCCCATCCATGTAGGCATTGGCCGCTGAGTAGTTGGCCTGCCCCGGCGAGCCAATCAAAGCCGCCATAGAAGAAAAGCACACAAAGAAGTCGAGCGGCAGCGACTGGGTGAGCTGATGTAGGTTCCAAGTGCCCTGAACTTTTGGCAACATGACCTTGGCAAACTGCTGCCAGGTGAGCTGAGAAAGCAGACCATCTTCCAAAATGCCCGCAGCATGAATAACGCCTCTAAGCGGTGGCGCGCTACCTGCTACAGCCTGCTCGGCAATACTTTCCAGAATGTTTTCAACGTCTGATAGCTGCGAAATGTCGCCCAGCATCACCGAGATGTGAACGCCCGTTGCTTCTAATGATTTGATAATTGATTGGGCTGAGTCGGTGGGCGATCGCCTACCCGTAAGAATGATATGCTTGCCACCCTGTGCGGCCAACCACTGAGCAACCTGAAGCCCCAGCGCACCAAGCCCGCCCGTGACCAAGTAGGCACCCTGCGCATTCACCGGAATTGAGACATTCGGAGCGGTCGGATTGAGGTTTGGCAAGGTGAGAACAACTTTGCCAATGTGCTTCGCCTGCTGCATATGGCGAAAGGCTTTGGCGCTCTCTTCAATCGGAAATGTTTTGATCGGAAGCGCGTGAAAATGGTTGTTGTCGAAGTGTTCGCTGAGGGTTTGCCACAGCCGGTGCATGAGGGCTGGCTCTGCTCGGGTCACCTCTCCCAAATCGAAGGGATAGTAGCGCACCTCAGGATAGGTTTGTTGTGCTTTTTCGACATCCCAGATGCCAATCTTCCCAAGTTCTACGAAGCGCCCGGTCGGAGAGAGCGCCGCAAAGCTGGCGTCAATAAAGTCACCATTGAGGCTGTTGAGCACCACATCGACGCCCTCACCTGCCGTCCTTTCCATAATCTGGTCGGCAAAGTCTAGGGTGCGAGAATTCATTACGTGGGCAATGCCCTGAGCTTTCAGGAAGTCCCATTTGCTGGGGCTGGCGGTCGCAAAAATCTCTGCGCCTGCCTGCTGTGCGACCTGCACGGCGGCTTGGCCGACGCCCCCTGCTGCCGCATGAATCAGCACTTTGTCTCCTGGTTGTAGATTTGCCAGGTGCTGAAGGCCATAGTAGGCCGTCAAAAAAGCGAGGGGCAGGGTGGCCGCTTCTGCAAAGCTGAGCTGCTTTGGCTTGGGGATGACAAATTCGGCCCGGGTGGTGACAAAGCGGCTGACGCCATCAGTGAGCAGGGTGGCAATCACTTCGTCGCCAATGTTTAGGTGAGAAACCGCCTCGCCTATGGCGACGACCGTCCCCGCACACTCGAAGCCAAAGGTGAGCTGGCTGGCGGCTGTAATGCCCAGATGCTCCGCGTAGTAGTCTTTGAGCAGGCCGAGGACATTGAGCACATCGCGGAAGTTGAGCCCGGCGGCGGCGACTTGGATTTCGACCTCGTGGGATGCGGGCGATCGCCGCTTGACGGCTTGCAGCTCCAAATTATCTATCAGGCCATACTCGCTCAGCTTCAGCTGAAAAGATTGGCCTTCAGGAAGGGACAGTCGGCTGTTGGCGGCTGTTTCGTAAGCGGCCAATCGGGCCACGTAGCGTTCCTGACGATAGGCGATTTGGTCGTCGTCGTCGGGTGATGTCAGCTCGTGTATCAACTGCGGTACGAGACTTTCCTCAAGTGCTGCAGGCAAATCGATTCGCCGACAGTTCAGCTCGGGATGCTCTAACGCAATCACTCGGCCTAACCCCCACAGAGAAGAGGAGGATACCTGAAGCGATCGCTCACCCTGAACACGCTGTGCGCCCTGAGTAAAGAGCGTAATAGCAGGCTTGACACGCCCTCTCACCAAAGCCTGCACCAAATGCAAAAGGGCCGCACAGCCCAACTCCTGAGCGGTGTTTAGCTCAGTCAAGCTGTCTGGACTTTGGTGGCCCGTACTCCACAGGTGGACGATACCCTGAATGGAACCGTATTGCGCTAGAACCGACTCGATCAGCTGCTGAAAATCTTCTGGATGTGTCGGTGCGACTTGGTACTGTTGTTGATCGATCTGTTGATAGTGGGTGCTGGGTGAAACCATCACGCACTGATTGCCCTGCTCACGGAGTTGTTCTATTAGCTGTTGGCTAATGGAATTGTCTAGGGCGAAGATGAGCCAAGTTTTAGGGATGAGCGGTTGGAGTGGGGCGGGCGTTGTAGATGGGGTGAGGGGCGATCGCTCCCACATGAGCTGGTACAGGGCGGGTGGCGTTGCTGGCTGCAGCACACGCAATAGCACGTCTCGGCTAGTACGGTTTAGCCTGAGACCTTCTATGTAAGCAATAGGTGTGCCATCAGGGCTAAAGAGCTTAACGTCTGCGATTAGCTGTCTAGGAGTTTTCTCATTGTGCTCTCGTAGGCTGCCGATTGCCCAGAGCGTTTGGCTGACCGGGCCGTAGAGCTGTAGCCGGTCTACGCCAGCAGGCAGGTAGATATCTCGATGGGCGCTCTCACCGATAGCTGCTGCCAACAGTTGAAAGCTGGCATCTAGCAAAATGGGGTGTAGCTGGTAGCGATCGCCCTTCTCAACAACACTCGGTGGTAAAACAATCTCCCCAAGTGCCTGATACGGCGCAGCCCACAACTGCTGAATCGCCTGAAAAGCTTCACCATACTCCAAGCCTCTCTCATGCAGCTGCGCGTAATAGCTTTGGACCGGTACATTTTGTTGAAAATTGGCCTTGATTGCTTCTACATCCACTGGCGCAGGGAGACTGCTCTCTACGACGCGAATCTCTCCTTTGGCATGACATATCCAGTTTTGCGACGAGGTCTTCTCTCCCGCGCTATCTGTTTCTAAGCTAAAAATCTGAAAGGTGTAGCCAGTGTTCTCAGCCGCTGTCAGCACAGTTTGAACCGTCAGCGTACCGTCTTCTGGGAGGACGAGCCCCCGCTGAATAGATACCTCAGTAAGCACCAGGGAGGCTGTGGCAGAGGCTTGCTCAGTTAGCAGCGTGCTGTAGCCCGCAGCCAGGGCCATTTCTAAGTAGGCAGTAGCTGGAAAGATGGGCTGAGAAAAGACGCGATGGTGCGTGAGGTAGGCTGGGTGCTGGGCACTGAGCTGACTCTGGAACTGGGTGGGCGGAATGGGAGAGAGGTGCTGCTGGCCGATGAGGGGGTGGCCATCGGGCGCCGCCGTAGGCGTGGGGAGATAGGTCGGGGGCGCAGGCGAAACCCAGTAGCGTTGACGTTGAAACGGGTAGGTTGGCAGGGTGACTTTTCGGCGTGGGTAGGGCTGGTCGAAGCCTTGCCAGTCGATGGAGATGCCGTGAGTGTAGAGATGGCTGAGGGATTGCAGTAGGGTGTGCCAATCGCTGTTCTGCTGATTGGCGGTGGGGCGAAGGCTGGGGAGCCATGCGGAGGGTGTTTCGGCGGGGAGACACTGCTTGGCCATGCCCAAAAGGATGGGCTTTGGGCCAATTTCTAAATAGAGACTCTGACCTTTTTGATTAAGGCCTTTTTGATGCAGGGTGGCAATGCCGTCAGCGAATCTGACGGGTTGTTTTATATGGCGTATCCAGTAATCCGGGGTGGCGATTTCGGTAGTGATGAATTGGCCGGTGAGACAAGAGACGAAGGGAACGGTAGGGGGGCTGTAGGTAACGCTTTGAGCGATCGCTTCAAAGTCTCTTAGCATCGGGTCCATCAGGGGAGAATGGAACGCGTGGGAGACTGTGAGAAATTTGTTTTTGATAGCTTGCGCTGTGAGGGTCGCGGCGATCGCACTCACCGCCGCTCCCTCACCTGAAATCACCACGCTATTTGGTCCATTGACCGCTGCAATGCTGACTTTCTCTGCATAGGGTGCGATCATCTCTTCGACTGTCGCAGGGGTTGCCAATACAGAGAGCATCTTGCCACCAGCGGGCAAAGCCTGCATCAGTCGGCCCCTCTCTGCAATCAGCCGCAGCCCATCTTCTAGGCTAAAGACTCCGGCGATGCAGGCCGCTGCGTATTCACCGACGCTGTGTCCGAGCACGACACCGGGCGTAATTCCCCAAGACTGCCAGAGCTGTGCGATCGCATATTCAATGGCAAACAGTGCAGGCTGTGTGTTGCCCGTTTGGTTCAGCGACGATACAGATTCAGCTTTCTCCAAGGATTCTGGATACAGCAGACTGACTAGGGAAATACCCAAATCCGAGAGAATCTCAGCGCAGCGATCAATGGCTCCTCGAAAGACTGGCTGAGTGTCGTAGAGCTGGCGGCCCATATTTACATACTGGGCACCCTGACCGGTGAACAAAAAGGCAACGTCTGGAGGGCTCTGGGGAGTGCACTTGCCGGTGATGGTGCTGGCAGTAGGAGAATTGTTTGCGATCGTCTGAAGCTGCTGCCGGAGTTGCTCAGTAGATGTGGTGGTAATGGCGAGGCGGTGGGAAAAGTGCGATCGCCCCGTATTAGCGCTGTAGCAAATATCTTCTACTGAAAGTTCTTCTACCGTTGACCCATCGTTCACCAGCAGCCAATCTCGATAGCGCTTCACCAAAGCGTCTAGTGCAGCCTCGCTTTTGGCAGAGAGCGTCAGCACGTGCTGTGGCCGCTCATGGGGCAGACCATCCTCTTCTACAGGTGTAGCAGGTGGCGCTTCAGACACAATCACATGAGCATTCGTCCCCCCAAAGCCAAACGAACTCACCCCTGCTATGCGAGATTTTTCGTTGGTTTGCCAAGGCTGGCATTCTGTTGGAATCGTCAGCGGCGAATCTTCCAGCTGAATGTACGGGTTTATTTTCTGCAGATGCAAGTGCGGCGGAATCTCTTCGTGCTTTAGCGACAGCAACACTTTAATCAATCCCGCAATGCCAGCGGCAGGCTCCAAGTGGCCAATGTTTGTTTTCACCGAGCCTAGCCAGCAGGGTCGATCCTGTTCTCTCTCTTCTGTTGTAAAGACAGCCGTCAGCGCATTGACTTCAATTGGGTCTCCTAGCGCGGTGCCCGTCCCGTGCGCCTCAAGGTAGTCCACCTGCGCATTACGAATGCCCGCGTTTGCCTGCGCCTGCCGAATCACCTGCTGCTGCGCCAGACTGTTTGGCGCGGTGAGCCCATTACTCCGGCCATCTTGATTGACCGCTGAGCCGAGAATCACCCCCAAGATGCTATCTCCTGCCTGCTGCGCTGCCGAAAGTCGCTTTAGGGCCACTATTCCGCAGCCTTCACTGCGCACATATCCATCCGCACTGGCGTCAAAGGTTTTGCAGCGTCCATCGGCAGCGAGCATTTGCGCCTGAGAAAAGGTCACCGTCAGCTGCGGGTCCAAAATTAGGTTTACGCCCCCTGCCAGCGCCAAGTCGCATTCACCCAGCCGCAAGCTCTGGCATGCCTGATGCACCGCCACCAAAGAAGAAGAGCAGGCCGTATCCATCGCGCAGCTCGGACCATGCCAATCGAACAGATACGACAGCCGATTGGCGATGATGCTGAAGGCATTGCCCGTCCCGTAGTACACTTCCTGGTTGAGCTGTGCGCCCTGCAGCCGCGAATAGTCGCCATTGCTCACCCCCAAGAAAATGCCTGACTGACTCCCAGAGAGCTGCGCGGCAGGCAGCCCAGCGTTTTCCAGCGTTTCCCAACAAACCTCCAGCAGCAATCTCTGCTGCGGATCCATGTGGGTCGCTTCTCGGGGAGAGATGCCAAAAAACTTCGGGTCAAACTGGTCGACCTGCTTGATGAATCCTCCCCACTGCGCCGTTTCTCCCGTTCCAGCTGAGGTTCCTTTGCCACCCACTTGGGCAGGATCCCACCGGGACAAGGGTACTTCGGTAATGGCATCTTGCCCTTTTTGCAACAGTTCCCAGAAGTCTTGCACCGTAGGCGCACCGGGGAAGCGACAGCCTATGCCAACAACCGCGATGGGGTCGTGAGAATGGTGCTGAGGGGTTGGGCGGGGTTGTAGGGGCGTAGTCGTTGTGGTGCGATCGCTCAGCACGAGCTGCTGGGAGAGTGCTTCAACGGTCGGGAAATCGTACACGATGGTGGGGAGTACAGGGCGCTTGAGCCAAGCTTCCAACTCTCCAGAAATTTCTACCACCTGTACCGAATCTAACCCGTAGCTGGCGAGAGGTTCCTTCCGGTTGATGTCTGCTGGCTGTAGGCGCAGGCGCTGGGCGATGCGGTGGGTCAGCCAAGTCTCTACCGCTCGAATTTGTTCTTTTAGATCTAGCTGCGAGAGATCGACAGCGAGGCTGTCATCTGGGGGGAGGTCTGAAGGTTTCGGCAGCGATCGCGCCCACTGAAAAACCGCCGCTAGGTCACCCTCTACAAGCTGCAGACGACACTTTTTTCGTTGAACTTTACCGCTAGAGGTTTTAGGCAATCCGCCCGGCTTGATGAGATAAATCGCCTGCACCTGAAGCTCATGCGCTGAGGAGATAGCCCGGCGAATCGCCCAAACAATCTCCTCAGTCAGCTGCTCATCAGTCTCAAGCGGTCGCAGATAGGCCCGCTTCACCTCCTGCACCACAATCAGCTGCTCTGCCGCGGCCGCTTCCACAGAGAAAGCCGCGCAACCATTAGCCTGCAGCGCCTCGTGCGCCGTCTCCACAGTGAGTTCAATATCCTGAGGATAATGATTTCGCCCACGAATGATAATGACATCCTTGAGACGTCCAGTAATAAACAGCTCTTCTCCTTTCAAAAAGCCCAGATCACCCGTGCGCAAAAAAGGCCCGTCGCGAGTATCAGCAGTGTACGCCTGAAACGTCTGTTCCGTTTGCGCTGGCCTCTCCCAATAACCCTGCGCCACACTATCACCCTTCACCCAAATCTCACCAATCCGCCCCGGTTCACACCCCCCAAGCGATTCTGGATCAACAATCTGCACAGCGTAGTCTAGCCAGCTGTGACCACAGCCTACGACCTGCTTCCCCTCGGAAATAGAAGAACTTTCAACAACTTGTCCACGCTC
>JBCBFY010000036.1:0-39255 GCA_038527325.1 Cyanobacteria bacterium J06614_10 | reverse complement strand
CCCGAAAACTGCCCGCCACATCTGCAGTTCCTGTATGACTACGACGGACCCATTGCTGAAAATAATTCTCTCTTTGTCTCTGTCAGTCGGCCAGGCGATGGCCGCGCGCCAGAAGGAAAGGCAACAATTATTGCTTCTTCATTTACAGATGTGCAGCAGTGGTACGACTGCGACGAAGCAGGCTACCGAGCGATGAAAGAACGCTACAGCCAAACGGCCATTTCCAAGCTAAAAGACTATTTTGACCTGCGACCTGAACACCTGGTGCATGTCGAAGCCGCCACACCCAGAAGCTTTGAAACCTTCACCGGGCGAGAAAGAGGCATTGTCGGCGGCATTGGTCAGCGGGTGCCAACTTTTGGTCCATTTGGCTTTGCCACGCGCACGCCCATCCAGAACCTATGGCTCGTCGGAGACAGCACGCACCCCGGAGAAGGCACAGCCGGTGTGAGCTACTCCGCCATGACAGCCGTCAGGCAAATAGAGGCAAAGCGGAAGTGAGCGCTTTAGTTCGCAGCGTGCGCTACTTAACGCCCACCTTTTGGCGAACAGGCTGCATCTGGGCAGGTTGATGGGTCGAGTCAATCGCATCCATAGGGACGGGTCGAACTTTGCGCTGCGGGCGAATCTTGGTGAGTTTGACATTCCAGGCTAGGCCAATCGACTGCAGAGCACGGATTAGCCACCAGCCAGGATCGTATTGCTTGTTACCCAAGCTAAAGCGCGCCGAGAGGGGAAAAGCCTGATGGTTGTTTTGCCAGCCTTCGCCTCCCGTGAGCAATCCGAGAAAAGGGAGATTGCCGGTTTGAACGGTGATATTTTTGAGCTTGCGAGGGCGATCGCCCCAATTGTGCACAAGGTATTGCACTAGCCACTGTCCCGTAGCGCAGACACTAATGCGCACATAGATACCCCAAAACACCCAGCTCCAGCCGCCAAAGTGGTAAAAGGCCACTGCCAGCGGCACCTGCTGAACAATGTAGGTTTGCTCTAGCCACTGATAAAACCCATTGTGCGCAATGCGCGGCTCGTAGCGAACGATGGGTGGATACGCTAGCTGAATATCGCAGTGAAGCGTCCAGAACCAGTCCTTGAGCGGATTCTGGCGGTGAGAAAAATAGCTGTGGCACTTAGAATGCGCAAACGCCCAGTCTTGCAAATCGTGCTTCTCGATAGCGGAGAATGGGCCCGCCGTCCCAACCAGCACCCCCAGATATACCAAAACACTTTCTAACCACTGCGGGCAGTCAAAGCTGTTGTGAATCAGGCGCCGATGAATGCCCACGGAGCATCCTGCGCACAGCGTCACTACGCTGGTCACGACGCACAAAAGCACTGCATCCCATCGAAAGGTAGCGTAGCCGCCCAACAGAGCGCCTACTATCATGAGGGTGATCCAAATAGACTTGGTAGATGACCAGTAGACACGCCCGAGCGCCGGGCTAGAATGGCCGTTGTTAGAATCTATCCTCGTCTGCGAATGAGTAAAACTCATAGGGACAGGGTCTAGCATGTCAGTTTTTATACTTAACCAATAATAGTTCTATTTTCAGTCAGTCAAGGAATATTTTTAAATAAGCCTATACAGCAATAATAAAGGAGATTTCCCAGCCTAAGTCACTGAGAATTGCCGAGACGGCAAAATGCAGCTTGTAGATAAAAAACGGTGCCCCCGACATAGGAAGAACGTGCTGAGACATGTACATCGGCAAATTCGTACAAACAGGCTGAGAAACGGAAAGGAGTAAGCATGACTTCACAAGAAACTGCGCAAACCTTTCAACGGGCCCTCTCACTCATTAAAGTAGAGCGCGTTTTTGAGGCTATCCCATTGCTCGATCAGGTGATTGCGGCTGAGCCAACATGGGCGCAGGCCTATGTGCAAAGAGCGCGGGTACGGAAGCGGCTCGGCGATAGGGAACGGGCGATCGCAGACTATGCCAAAGCCATCAACCTGGCCCCCACTGCCGAAATTTATCTAGCCCGTGCACTCCTGTGGTTAGAGCTAGACCAGCTCAAGGGTGCGATCGCAGACAGTCGGCAGGCAATCGCACTGCAGCCAGACAATGCAGGCGCACATCGTCTCCTCGGCAAAGCACTGGGAAAATTAGGAGACGGACCCGGTGCGATCGCAGCCTACAAGCAAGCCGCACGCCAGTATTTAGATCAGCGCGACAAAGAAAATGCACAGCGATGTTTAGACGCGATCGCCCCGCTAAAATCACTCCCCCCACTACCAAAAGCAGCCGAACCGGCTAGCCTCTTAGGCCCCACTGATAAAACAGCCACCCCCGAAGACTATTTGCAGCGCGTTCAGCAGAAGTACGATGCGGGCCAATACGCCGCAGCGCTCAGTGATTTGAACTGGTTGCTAGGCGTCCATCCGCAACTTGCCAAAGCCCTCTGCCTAAGAGGACTGATTCAGGCGCGAACCGGAAAACGATCAGAAGCCGTCGCCGATTTGGCGCTAGCCGCTCAGCTGCATCCAGAAGATAGCGCTGAGGGCAACGAGGTACGCTTTTACCGAGGCAAAATGCGGCAGATTTTGAACGATGGATATGGCGCCATCGAGGAATTTTCGGCACTGATCGAAGCGGCGAGCGCCCAACAAAGAGCAGCGGTCAGTGACCCAGCCGATATCCAGATAGATGATTGGTCAGACAGTCCTAATGCCGACAGCCCAATTGCCAAATACTTTGCAGAGCGCGGTCATAGCTACCGGCTGATGAACGAGCCAGAGCAGGCGTTTAAGGATTATTCCAATGCGATCGCCCTAGAAACAGACAATGCATCGCTGTACGAATACCGCGCTGAGGTACAAAAAGGTACCGGCAGCGTAGACGGGGCGATCGCTGACTATCAACAGGCGGCCACCCTATGGCTCAACGCAGGGAATTGGCAAGCGCATCAGCGAGTTGTAGAAGAAGTGCGATCGCTGCGCAAGGGTTCAGCAGCCGTCAAGCAAGGCAGCGCAGGGGCAACCGTCTCGATCAAAACGTACAAAAATCACCTACCCGTCTTAGAAGTCATGCTCGATGGCATCGCCAAGTTCGACATGGTGATTGACCGAAACGCCCCGAACTCCATCATTACGCAGCGCATGGCAAACCAGCTGAATCTGACGACGGTCAGCTATCAGTATGTATATTTGGCCGATGGAACGCCCATGGAGCTATCGATTGCGCGGCTGCGGTCGGTGGTCATTGGCGGGACGATTATTACAGATGTGTATGTTGCGATCGCGCCAGACAACGCCACCGTCGTTCTCGGCAAAGACTGCTTCAGTGCCTACAGCATTCGCATCAGCGGCAACGACATCACCTTCACGCGCCGCTAATGACTTCAGAAAGCTTACGCCCCGATAGGATAGGCTTACAGAAGTCTTCGCAAAACTGTTTCCTATGCCTCGTTGGTTCAATACGGCTGGTCCCTGCGAGCCGACTAACCATTACATGCTGCCTTCTTTAGATCGCTTGCCTTCTGTAAAGCGACTGATAGAGCAAAGGGGATATTTTGTCATTCATGCACCTAGGCAGACAGGAAAGACAACGGCCATGCTGACGCTGGCCCGAGAACTGACTCAATCAGGTAATTACACAGCCGTCATGGTGTCGGCGGAAGTTGGCGCCCCGTTTGATGCAAGTTCAGGTATTGCAGAAAATGCTATCTTGTCCGCCTGGCGGGAAGCTTGTCGATATGAACTTCCAGAAGAGCTGAGGCCACCAGACACTGAGGACGTGGCACCGGGCGGGCGTATCCGTGCATTTTTACAAAACTGGGCAGAGAAATCCCCAAGGCCAGTAGCTATTTTTATTGACGAAATTGACTCACTGCGAGATGACGCACTGATTTCTTTTCTCCGTCAATTAAGAGATGGCTATCCTCGTCGGCCAGGTGCTTTTCCGCAATCATTAGCACTGATAGGACTGCGAGACGTTCGAGACTACAAGGTTGCCTCAGGCGGTAGTGAAAGATTGGGAACGGCAAGTCCTTTTAATATCAAGGTCGAATCGCTGACGTTGCGAAATTTCACCCAGGAAGAAGTCGCAACGTTGTATCGACAGCACACGACAGACACAGGACAAATTTTCACAGCAGCAGCGATAGAAAAAGCCTACGAACTCACTCAGGGACAGCCCTGGCTAGTCAATGCGCTAGCGAGACAAATGGTAGAAGTACTCGCACCTAACGCGTCAATATCGTTGACTGAAGATCATGTCAAACAAGCAAAAGAAATTCTAATTCAGCGGCAAGATACCCATCTAGACAGCCTAGCGGCCAGACTACGAGAGCCTCGAATTAGAGCCATTATCGAGCCGATGCTGGCAGGTCAAGAGTTGAGAGATGTCCCCAATGAAGATATCGAATTTGTTTTAGATCTTGGGCTATGTGTAAAAAGCCCACAGGGCGGCTTAGTCATTGCTAACCCCATTTACAAGGAAGTACTGCCTAGGGTGCTATCAGTCGTTCCAGAAGCTTCCTTACCGCAGATTGCACCCACATGGCTAACGCCTACAGGACAGCTCGATTCGGATGCACTATTACATGCTTTCTTACAGTTCTGGCAACAGCATGGAGAGCCGCTGTTAAAAAGTGCGCCGTATCACGAAATTGCTCCTCATTTGGTGATGATGGCGTTTTTGCATCGAGTGGCTAATGGAGGTGGCACACTTGAGCGAGAGTATGCGCTGGGAACAGGCAGGATGGACCTATGTCTGCGCTACGGCGATGTTGTTTTGGGTATTGAGCTGAAGGTGTGGCGAGACGGGCGACCGGACCCACTGGCTCGGGGGTTAGAACAGCTAGATGGATATCTGGGCAAGTTAGGACTGGCAACAGGGTGGCTGGTTATTTTTGACCGTCGCCAGCAGCTTCCACCCATTGAAGAAAGAACAACAACAGAACTGAAAGAGACACCACAAGGCCGCTCGGTTGTGGTCGTGAGGGGATAGTAGCTTATATATTTCAAGGGCACAAATACATTTCAAGTCGTAGACTGCCGCGTTCCGCAGTGTCAAGAGCAAAGTGCTACGAGCTGCAAACAGGCAAAAAGCAGCCGTGAAAATATCACGACTGCTTTTTGCACATTCATTTTGGACAAAGGCGGTCAGAATACCAAAACGGATATCCCTGCAACCTAAAATTCAGCATCTAGAACTGAGGCCTAGATTTCGCAGCTTTCACCACCGCCGCCGTTTACGCAGAAAGCAAACGCATAGAACCGGCTTCTTTCCTGCGCAGTCGCTTCTGTGATGTTTTGAAGCTTGAAAAAGTTTGACGCTGTCTTCGATTGGTCAGCTGGCGTCTTTTGTAAAAACCAATCGCTGCTAGAGACTGTCTCAAAAGAAACATCTTGGTTTTGTGCCTGTTGCATCACCAGCCAGGAAACGTTCTCCTGCTCATCGGCAGGTAGCTCTTCGTACCACAGCTGGTAGACTTGCAAAACCTGACCGGTCTGATCATCGGCGTCAATCGCGCCTTCATTGGAGTTCAAATCGATACCGAGGGTATCACTCAGGCTATTGATAGTGTAAGCCGTTCCGTTGATTGTGCGGTCAAGATAGTTGAGAGTACCATTCACTCTGTTGATGGAGTTCAGAACATCTCCAAAACCAGCGGATGCAGGCAGCTGTACTGCGGTGAGCAAACATGCTGCTGAAAGAAAACCTGTAAGTGCACTGTTAATTTTCATACTGAAAAAAAGGAATTAAGGGCGAATAACACGTAAAGCTACTGAGATTCCAGAAATGGTGGTAGAAAATGCATCCGTTCCATACTTATTCATCCTTCAGATAGATGCAATACGAAGCCGGGTTTTAAAGCATTTCTTCATGAAAAAACGTTATAGCACCGTTCAAAACAGCTTCCCTGTTAGCAGGTAGATAACTTTCAATAGTTCCAAAACATTGGATGCGTAGGACCTTTGCAGCGATCGCAACCACACCACAGCAAAATGTACTTAGCAACTCACTATAAAGCAGCCATAAAGCGGAGACACCTGTCATCTCACCGAGCTTTCGCCGGTATAAATTCGCGGGTACAAACGCGTGTATAAAGAAGTGCCAAGTGTACGCTTGACCTTTCTTTGTAGGGTTGTAGTATTTCTGTAACGCTATAGAAATGAAGGAAAAGGATAGTCAAAATGTCGCTAGGCAAGGTTTCTGAACTTTTGGCCGGTTGCAGCGTAGGCTGTGTTCTCTTGTTTGCCACATCTGCGCAGGCTCAGCCAAACATGGTGCACCAGCTAGGCGTACTGAGCGCTGGCGATCATCAGTTTGAAACAGGCAGCTACTTCGATAGCTACGAAATAGAAGGCAGCGCCGGGCAGCGGGTTTCCATTTCTCTAGACAGTTCAGACTTCAACACATTTCTAGGCCTATTCGACAGTGAAGGAACGTTAATCGTTACCAACGATGACGCGGCAGAAGAAAATCCCAACTCGTATATTTCGACGACACTACCGCAAAGTGGCACCTACACCGTCGTTGCCACGTCACACGCGCCCGAAGGCTCAGGCGACTACAGGCTCACTATGCGCAGCTTTGCACCACCGACACCTACTAGAACGACCACGAGCACTGCTAGCAGTGGTAGCGGTTGGAATGGTCTGAGCGCATTTCTCTCCATGCCCATCGTCCAAGAGGTATTGGTGGACACCTTCTTTTCGTCTATGTTCTCTTCTGGTGGCTCCTCTTCTTCGTACGATTCCTATCCCTATCCGACAACAACTAGACCCTCACGGCCTTCTGGCGGAATGGCGCGACCCGCAGGTAGCGGAATTCATGGCGGCGGCCCACAGCATGGCACTCGCAACGCTTGGTAAGGCTTGCGAACAAGCCCTATGGACGTATAATTTCGACGCCAACAGTCCCTCCGAAATCGGGAATGGGTGGCGTTGGCTTAGTCACTTTCACGTTTATCTTCTGAATGCGGCTGTCGCTAGCTAGCGCGTGGGTAGCCACTGCATCCGCCAAGCTCTCAATCAGCTTGAATTTCTTGGTTTGAATCAGCTTTTTTGTCTCTTGAACAATCTCGACATAGCTATGAGTATCTTCTAGCGCGTCTGTTTTTCCGGCCTTCGAAAGATCAATAAAGATCTTCAGATCGACATGAAACCACTGTCCTAATACGTTTTCTTCGGGCAGGACGCCAAGGTAGCCAAAGGCTTTGATGTCATTGATATGAATGATGTCCATTCAGTTATAAGTCCTTGTGAGTGAAGGCTTTGGCGTTTTCGCCAGAATAGGTGGCAACAATGTGACCATCGCCAACGAGCTGATACTTGTAGGTGACGAGGCCTTCTAATCCGACAGGGCCGCGAGGGGGCATTTTTTGAGTGCTGATGCCGACTTCTGCGCCAAAGCCGTAGCGGAAGCCGTCGGCAAAACGGGTAGAGCAGTTGTGATAGACGCCCGCTGCATCGACGCTAGCCATGAAGGTATCGGCGGTGCCTTGGTTTGTGGTTGCGATCGCTTCCGTATGCCGCGACCCATAGGTATTGATATGCTCAATCGCTGCTTCCACCGACGCCACAATCCGTACAGCCAACACCAGATCGCTATATTCAGTCGACCAGTCTTCATCCGTTGCCGCCTTCACAGTAGGCAAAATCTCCCGTGTCGCCGCATCCCCGAGCAGCTCTACCCCTTCAGACTGGAGCGCGTCCGCTAGCATAGGTAGCGCTTTGGGTGCGATCGCACTATGCACCAGCAGCGTTTCAATCGCATTACAGGCCGACGGATAGCCCACCTTCGCATCCACCGCAATTCGAGCCGCCTGCTCGATATCGGCATCGCTATCTACATATAAGTGACAAATGCCATCTGCATGGCCCAGCACCGGAATCCGAGTATTCGCCTGAACAAATTGAACAAATTGATTGGACCCCCGAGGAATAATCAAATCCACATACTTATCTAGTGCTAACAGGGCATTGGTTTCTTCGCGAGTCGTCAACAGCTGAACAGCGTTAGGATTGTGCCCGGCGCGCTCAATACCTCGGCGAATCGCATCCACCAGCGCCGTGCAAGACTGAACAGCCTCACGCCCCCCCTTCAAAATCACCCCGTTGCCAGATTTGAGCGCCAGCGTAGAAATTTGCATCACCGCATCTGGGCGGGATTCAAAAATAATGCCAAGCACGCCAAGGGGAACGCCAAGTCGTTTGAGCGTTAGCCCAGTGTCTAGTTCTCGGTGAAGCGTGACTTGGCCAGTGGGGTCATCGAGTGCCGCGACGCTACGCACACCCTGAATCGCCCCCTTCAGCTTGACAGCATCCAACTTTAGTCTGCCGTAGAGCGGCTTAGCCAAATTGCCAGCTAAGGCGGCGTCTAGATCTTTTTGGTTGGCTGCTGTGATGACATCGGCAGCAGCTTCCAGCGACTGGGCCACAGATTCGATAATGCTGTTTTTTTCATCGGCAGAAAGCCGGGCGAGCTGGCGAGCAGCCTGCTGGGTCCGCTGGGCAATCGTGGTAAGGGTGGGTAGGGTAGTCGCAGTCATGATGTGAGTGAAGAGGCTACGGTTGGCCGGGAAGTTTTGGTTGTGTGTCGTCTATTTGGCTGTTTCCGAGCAGGTGAGCGTCGGCGTCTAACTTCGGCATCTAATTATTGTACAAGGCACTTTACAGGTGATTGCCCGCGCGAAGCTTAAAGTGACACTGGTTGTGACGTGCCAATAGCTTCGAGCAGGCGCTCGGCGATCCGCTGACCTGCACTGGGTTCGCCCATACGATGTTTGCCGTTTTTATAAATGAGCTGCAGACGGTCGGGGTCGTTCATGAGTTTGGCGATCGCAGGCCCTACCGATTCAGCCTCACCCACCATTTGCACAGAGACGCCCAGCATTTTGGCCTGCACAGTGGCAAACGCCTGGGTAAATTGAGGCCCTTCTCCGGGCAGCGTGATAGCTGGCTTACCAAGGCCGACAAACTGCTCGGTGGCAGTGCCTGCTGTGGCGATCGCAATTTCAGACTGATTGAGGCAATCGGTGTAAGCGTCATCTACCAGCAACAGCGTGATGTTTTGATAGCTGTACACAGGATACGAGCGAGAAATACCCAAATCTTTTTCAGCGAGCGGCCTCCTAGCTGGCAGCATATCTTGCAGCGCAGACTCAAGCTCAGCTGGGGAAAGGCTCGGTGCGATCGCTCCCAACAAAATCAGCAGTCGATTGGGGAAGGCGGCCGCAAGTCCTGGCAGCGTAGCCAGCATCCGGCGCCAGTTCTGATAGGCCTCAGGAGGTCTTGACCCTGGCAACAGTGCGATCGTCAGTGGATTCTGTCTTTGCTTATTTGAAAGAAATAGGGCCGTCGCTTTTGCCCGATTTGCCCGACTGGCCGCACTCTGCTCTGCCGCACCTTTTAGCGTGGTGGGAGCGGTAGATTTGGGATAGGTCACAGAGTTCGTAGCAGTCGGATTTTCTGCAGCAAAGTTTCCAGCAGGCCAGTCAGCAGAAGGCCGCGCAGGAGAAGGGTTAAGGTCTGATAGCTGCTGGTTGCGAAGCCTTGTGAGCAGGGCATCCAACTGACCAACAGCAGCCAAATCATCCATCATCGGATTGCCCGCATACTGCGCAGGCAGACCCATCTTCTGCAAATGCTTCGCGGTCAGTCCATCGCGAACAAACACACATCGGCAGCGAGGACGAGACATCAACCAGCGCTCCCAAGGTAAATAAACAGACCCCGACCAGCCCTCAACACGCTCCCACAATTTGCTAACAGGCAGTTTGCCACGTTCATCCCGCAGCCAATATTCAGACTTTGCAGTGCCCACAAAGCCGTAGGGCAACCCACTGAGATAGGCGAATAGCAGCGGTACAATGTCGCCCACAGCCAAAATGAAGGCACCTGTATCTTGTGCAGAGTCTTGGGCGGACCGAGACCATGCTTTGAGAGCGCTGAGCTGCGATCGCGTCAAAGCCAGCAGCCCACCTCGAACATCTCTAGCCAACTGCTTCGGATCACGATTGATGAAGCCCCCCGATGGCAGATTCTGCGTTGGTCCCACAATCGGAATCTCCGCCTTTCGGTAAGCAGCACCCGCACCAGAAATGGGCAGTGCAGACAGCTGAACAGACGGGCATTGTTGATGCAAGGCCGCCAAAATGCGAAAGGCAATGACATCTTCGCCGTGGCCATTACTAATACACAGTAGCTTCATAAAGCATCGTTGATATTTATCGTCAACGGGCAGACTACAAAAGACGCAAGCCCCACTGTATGCCGCAAGCCAACCCGTTTAGACACAGCCTCAAACATGAACCCAACAGTAACGCGATGTAACGCTGTTTCCATCGCTGTTAAGAAGCGTGTTTTAAAGGCAAGCTGGGCGTCCACATCAATTTATCTGCGCTAAACCTAAAGACAATATAAAGGTTCTCTCAAATGGATATCAATCTCATTCGCCGATTTTGGTCAATTGTTGAATCCGCCCCCCATCAGCGTTTTTCCGCCTTAGACGACTCGGGCGTTCTACAGTGGCTAGTCGAATTGCTACAGGCTGACCCTACCTTTGATTCTCGTCAGCTGCCGGTGGTTAGCGACTACATTCAAACCCGCATGCCGCTCATTCGAGATTTGGCCCAGCAGCTCTAAACCTGCCTCAAAGCCACGAAAAGTAGGATTGAAACTTTTCAAAATCTATAGATGAGTAGCGAAAAGTACCGAATTCCTGTGTAGGAAAGATGATAATGTTGAGCGCAATTACCGTCCGGTAGATTTTAGGTGATTGCGCCGGAGACCTGCGTTGACATGGTTTTCCTGATGTATTTGTCACATTAGCTAACGTCTATCGGACCGATTTGTGTTCCCTTTCTTAGGAAGTGCTTGAGGTTTGATATGAAAAAGTGGGGTTTAATGCTCGCTGCGAGTATGGGCGTATTGCCCTTGGTGGCTTGTGCAGGTCCTGGTGCAGGTCCTGGTGCAGGCACTGGCGGCGAAGGCGGTGAAGTTGCCGCTGGGGGTAGTACTTTGCAAACAGTGCTCGACCGAGGCTCTCTAGTTTGCGGCGTAGATGGTGGCATTCCTGGATTTAGCTTTGTAGAAAATGGCGAGTATTCTGGCCTAGACGTCGATGTCTGCAAGGCAGTCGCTGCCGCTTTGTTCGACGATCCAGAAGCCGTCGAATACCGCAACCTAGACTCCACAGAGCGTTTTGAGGCGCTCAAAGGTGGCGAAGTCGATATGCTCTCTCGTAACACGACTTGGACGCTCAGCCGAGACACCTCAGTTGGTATGGAATTTGCACCGACCACTTTTTACGACGGTCAGGGCATGATGGTCCGCGAAGCAGAAGGTCTCGCTGAACTTACTGACCTAGAAGGCAAGTCCGTCTGCGTAGAAACAGGCACCACGACTGAGCTAAACCTGACTGACCAAATGCGTCAGCTAGGGGTGAGCTTCGAGCCTGTTGTTTTCCAGGATGCAGACGCCGCCTACGCCGCCTACGAAGAAGGCCGTTGCGACGGCATGACCTCTGACAAATCTCAGCTGGTAGCGCGCCGAAGCACGCTGTCTAACCCAGAAGAGCATGTGCTGATGGAAGTCACCATGTCCAAGGAGCCACTGGGCCCTTTGACCACCAACAACGACTCCGCTTGGTTTGACACTGTTAAGTGGGTGACCTTCGCCTTGATTCAGGCAGAAGAGCTAGGCCTGGACTCTACAAACATAGAAGCCGCCACTTCCAGCGAAGATCCAAACGTACTCCGCTTTGTAGGCGCAGAGGGTACGCTTGGCACTGACATGGGCCTGCCTAACGACTTTGCGCTTCGCGCAATTAAGCACGTGGGTAACTACGGCGAAGTCTACGAGCGCAACTTGGGTGCAGACTCCGAGTTCGAGCTTTCGCGGGGTCTAAACGCGCAGTGGAACGATGGTGGCCTCCTCTACTCACCACCATTCCGCTAGGTGAGACTGGCTGGACCTGTGTTTAGCAGTTCAGCTGCTGAGCACAGGTCCAGCCCGATAGCTTTCGCTACGTCAATAAGCGCAACTTAAAAGGGATGCAATCTGCCCAGCATGCTGGGCAGATTGCATCCCTTTTCGAATCTTAAGCGACTGAAGTAAGGGTTTTCTCAGCGCGATTTGCCTGTCCGCTCAATCGGCAGTTGCATTAACTTACATAACAACCTTGTAGAAATTCTCTACAGCAGGCCCAAAAGGCTGCAAACAAAGGCTTATGATAACCATCATGCAAAATTTCGAGAGATTGGTCGGTCGGCGTATTTGTCGGCGCATTGTTGTATCAAAGGGGCTTGTATTAGAGGACCTTATTCCTTAGGACTTATTTCTTTCATTCTTTGTCCTAGATTGTAAAAATGCAGACCGAATCTTTCCTCGCAATACTGACATAGTGTATCCAACAAATGTGGATCGAAACCTATGGTGAGAACACAACCCAAGCAGTCAGGCAAGCCTTCTGGTGGGCTCAAGAGCCTGCTTAGAGACGAGCGTTTTTGGCAGATTGCACTACAGATTATTGTGGTCGTTGCTGTTGTTGCAGCTTTTTCCTATCTGTCTGACAATCTTCTTCAAAACATGAGAAGAAATGGCATCAGTTTTGGATTTAGCTTCTTCAAAAATCCAGCGGGCTTTGCCATTGGTGAAGACCTGGTCGGCTATCGCGCCCAAGATGCTTACACCAAAGTGATTCAGGCAGGCATCCTAAACTCTCTGCGAGTCATGGTTGTCGGGGTGATTCTAGCAACCATTGTCGGCATTACCGCAGGCGTCGCCAGCTTCTCAGACAATTGGCTGGTCCACAAAATCAGCCGGGCCTACGTTGGACTAATTCGCAACGTACCGCTGCTGCTACAGCTTTTCTTTTGGTACTTGGCTGTTTTTCTATCTGCGCCAAGGGCCAGCGAGCAGATTGTGCTGCCCAGTCAAAACACGAGCTGGCTCGTTATGAGTAACAAGGGGATTAACCTGCCCGGTCCGGGCTTTCCCGATGAACTTTGGGTGGCTCTTTTGTTGCTTGTGTTTTCGCTGTTGCTTTTGGGTTTGCTGCTGCGGTCTGTCAATGCGTTTCGCCAGGGGCGGTTTGCAGCGGGGATAGCTGGCTGGATTGCTCGGCTCGGCCATATCGGCATCATCGCTTTAGTCGTTGTGGTCAACTACTACCTGCTGTTTAGCAATTCAGACGAGGACAGGCTCTATTTCAAGGGGGCGATTATTGCGTTGTTTTCTAGCGCTTCCGGGCTGTGGATTTTAGCGTTAGCAGCCCTGGTTGTTGCGGCGGTTGTGGCCCTGCGACTACGCACCAAGGCCATGGTGGAAAGGGGGCAAGACGGAAAGATTTTTGGGATTGCGCTGGTTGCGATCGCAATCGCCACCCTAGCCATTATTCTCTTTGCCTTCAACTGGACAGCGCCTACCGTACTCGAAGGCGGCGGCGCCACTGGTGGCATGCGAATGTCGATGGAATATGCCGCCATTGTGGCAGGCCTGACTTTCTACACCGGTGCATTTATCGCCGAGATCGTGCGCGCCGGGATTCAGTCTGTTTCGCGCGGCCAGTGGGAAGCGGCCCGCTCGGTTGGCCTCTCAAATGGCAAAGCCATGCGCCTAGTGGTCTTCCCCCAGTCGCTGCGAGTAATCATCCCACCGCTCAACAGTGAATTTGCCAACCTCGCCAAAAACTCTAGTCTCGCCCTGGCGATTGGCTACCCTGATCTCTACTCAGTTGCCAACACCACCTTTAATCAAACCGGGCGACCGATTGAAGTGTTTCTAGTGATGATGGCCACCTACTTGACCATTAACCTACTGATTTCTCTAAACATGAATCAGCTGAACAACGCCGTACAGTTCAAGGAGCGCTAAGCGATGACGACAACCACAAGCTCCCGCCCCGTAGAACGCGGCGCGCCCCGAGTCCAAAAAATCGGCCCAGTGGCCTGGAGCCAAAAGCATCTGTTCAACAGCGCTTTTAACAGCGCTTTGACGGTGCTGCTGCTGCTGATTTTTGGCTGGGCTCTTATCAGCATTGTGCAGTGGCTATTCAGTGCCGACTGGACCGTGGTGTCGGCCAGCTTTGGCCAGTTTATGTCTGGCCTGTATAGACCGGAGCTGTACTGGCGGATCTGGTCTATTTTTGGCCTGGTTATGTTTTTTGCAGGGCTGAGCTGGGGGCTGCTAGCGCGAAATCAAAAGACGTTAGTTGGTCGGAATGTGCTGATCGGGATTGTTGCGATCGCACTCTTCATCGTGCTGTTCCCCCTCACCCGGCCCCATGCGCTGTATCTCCTAGGGGGCGAAGCGCTGCTGGTTGCCATGGCATTTGTTGGCCAAGCCTTTGGGCGCAAAGTGCCCGGCGCTGCCCAGTGGATCTCCGCCGGTTGGTTTGTCTCCTACTTTGCGGCGCTATACCTGCTGGGGGGAGGCGCCTTTTTTGGCAGCGCTTCGGCCAAGCCAGCGCTGCTCTATCAGCTATTTTGCCTAGCGATGGGGCTATTCGCCGGGGCTCAGCTAGCCAAACGCATCACTATCCCCGGCATCCCACCACTTCTCGGAGACGCTATTCTCTTTATTGTCGGTCTGTTCGTTGTCCGGCAGGTTCTATACGTTCTCCCCTTTTATCTAGGCATAGACGTCGGCCTGAGGACAGCGTCTACCAGTAGCTGGGGCGGCCTCGTCCTTACGCTGCTCTTGGCCATTAGCGGCATTGCCCTCTGCTTTCCCATTGGCGTCATGCTAGCGCTGGGTCGTCGCAGCAAGCTACCTATCCTAAAAGGTTTTTCGGTCGCCTACATCGAACTCGTGCGCGGGGTTCCACTGATTTCAATTCTGTTTATGGGTCAGGTCCTCATTCCGCTGTTCTTGCCCGCTGGCATGCGCCCCGACCGCGTTGTTCGAGCCGTCATTGGTCTAACGATCTTTAGCTCGGCCTATCTCGCCGAAAACGTCCGCGCCGGTCTACAGTCTATCCCCCAAGGACAAACAGAAGCGGCTCAATCTCTGGGCCTCAACAAACCGCTAACCATGTCACTCATTGTGCTGCCCCAAGCTTTGAAGACAGCCATTCCCGCCATCGTAGGTCAGTTCATTAGTCTCTTCCAAGACACCACGCTGCTGGGCATTGTAGGCCTAGTCGAACTGCTGGGCATTACCAACAATCTGCTGGCAAACCCCAAGTATTTAGGAGACTACGCCCAGGGCTACGCCTTTATTGCCGTGCTTTACTGGGTATTCTGCTACGCCATGAGCTACGGCAGCAGGCGGGTAGAAGCTGCCCTCAATACAGACCTCAGATAGGTCTGGCCTCCTAACCGCCGACTTTCTTACAACAATCCCTTCTCTCATTCAAAAAATAAGGAACCCTTAGCTATGACTCAATCTGAAATGGAAGCACCCACAACCTCCCAAAACGGCGTGGGCACTGAGGCAGTCATCGTAGCCAAAGACGTCCACAAGTGGTACGACAACGGCTTCCACGTGCTAAAAGGCGTCAGCATGAACGTCTACAAGGGTGAAGTGGTCGTAGTGATGGGTCCCTCAGGCTCGGGTAAATCCACCTTTATCCGTACCTTTAACGCGCTAGAGCCCTACCAGGAAGGCAGCATCGAAATCGACGGCACCGTCATTGCCCACGACCTCAAAGATATTGAGGCCATCCGGCGCGAAGTCGGCATGGTGTTTCAGCAGTTCAACCTGTTTCCCCACCTGACCGTGCTCCAAAATGTAACCCTTGCGCCTATCTGGGTGCGCCGATGGCCAAAATCAAAAGCAGAAGAAATTGCTATGCGGCTGCTCGGGCGAGTGGGGATTGCAGAGCAGGCGTACAAATTTCCAGGTCAGCTCTCAGGCGGACAGCAGCAGCGGGTTGCGATCGCACGCTCCCTAGCCATGCAGCCCAAAGTCATGCTGTTTGACGAACCCACCTCCGCCCTCGACCCAGAAATGGTCCGTGAAGTGCTCGATGTCATGCGCAACCTCGCCAAAGATGGCATGACCATGGTGTGCGTCACCCACGAAGTTGGGTTTGCCCGAGAAGTTGCCGACAGAGTCGTCCTCATGGATGGCGGCGTCCTCGTAGAAGAAAACACCCCCGACAACTTTTTCAACAACCCCCAAGAAGAAAGAAGCCAAGCCTTCCTTTCACAGATTCTGTAATCCTGTTCACTCACCCAGCTCACTCAAATAGGGCTGAATCAATGCAGGGACTCAATCAATATAAGACCGAGAAATTGCCTAACTAGGCTGATTTATTGTGGCGAAGTGGGAGTTTTGCCACCTATCAACCCATACTAATTTCGGTCATCTGAAAATTCTTTGAAACCATGCCGAGAACTCCCAGCGAATACGTTGTCCACATGACTTTCGATGGTGGGCACACCGAGCAAGTCCGTTTCACCACCATTCAAGACTTTCAAAAGTGGTACAGCGCTGAGCTAATGCCCAAAGCCACCGCTGAAGAATTCATCAACGTCCCCATCCCCAAAATCAACCCTGGCGAATACATGGTGATTCGCCCTTCTCGGGTCGCGGCTATTCGCGTAGAGCCCATCTTTAATTCCAGCGTCGAAAGGTACTGAGGTCAAAAGGGTTTGAGCTAAGGTATTGAGCCAGTGAGTTGAACGAGTGAAAAGTGCATAGCAGCGGCACAAATGCATCCGCGCAGTGCTATAGAATGCCTAGATTGCATTTCGGTCACTGCTATGCGAACCGCACTAAAAGTTTTCACAGGTGCTTTCACGCTTTCAGCCAGCCTTAGCCTCACCCACGGCGTTAGCTTTGCAGAAGAAACTTCTGTAGAACCACCTTCTGTGCCGCCACTGGTAGAACTGGAGACATCTGCCGCACAGGCAGCCGCGACCGAATATATCGGGCAAGACATCCCACTATTTGAGACAGGCGCCGCCTTTTCAGAGAAACAGGCTTTGCTAGAAGCCATCGGCCATAGCCTCAGATACTTCCGCAGCCTACGCTCTCTAGCCGCCTATCGCGACTACCCCATCGAAGGGATTACCCACAGCCGAGTGCGCGATAGCTTGCTGAGATTCCGCACCCTCCTCATCCAGAGCAACTCGGCAGCAGAACTGCAGCAAGCCGTCGCTACCGAATTTGATCTCTATCAGGCCATCGGCCAAGACGAAGCAGGCACCGTCGCCTTTACTGGCTACTTCGAACCTACCTACGCCGCGAGCCTATCGCCTAGCGACGACTACCGCTACCCCATATACCGGCAGCCACCCGATTTAGACCAGTGGCCTGAGCCTCACCCCACCCGGGCAGCACTCGAAGGCACCGACGGCCTACAGGCAGACCAAGGTCCCCTCAAAGGGCTCGAACTGGCCTGGCTGCCCAGCCGAATAGAAGCATTTTTAATTCAGGTACAGGGGTCAGCCAGGCTAGAGCTGACTGACGGCAGCACGTTCTCGGTTGGCTACGATGGCCGTACCAACTATCCCTATACCAGCATTGGCCGCGCCCTCATAGACGATGGCATCATCCCCGAAGACGAACTCTCTCTACCCGTCTTATTAGACTACTTCGAGCAAAACCCTGAAGCGCTCGACAGCTACCTACCCCGCAATGATCGCTTTGTATTTTTCAAGGCGACCGATGGCGCACCGGCTACCGGTAGTCTTGGCTATCCAGTGACTGCTGGGCGATCTATCGCCACCGATAAGTCCCTCATGCCACCAGGCGCGCTGGCGCTGATCACCCTTCCGCTGCCTCAGCGATCGCCAAATGGAACCCTAGAAAGTTCGGCAACAAGCCGCTTTGTGCTAGACCAAGACACCGGCGGTGCCATCAAAGGCCCAGGCCGAGTTGATTTGTTTGTCGGCACAGGGACTGAAGCAGGGGAAGTCGCTGGAGTGATCAACGATACGGGTGCGCTTTATTACCTGCTACTGAAAGAGTGAACTTATTTGGCCCGTATCACCAACCTCCACAGCTATCTTGAGCGAGGATCTGCGTGCTACGGAGAACGCAAATGTGCCCAATCTTCTGCGTGAGAATTGTGAGTAATTTACGGCTGGAGCAAATGCTTTCAAGCATGACAGGCTGCTAGGAAAAAGCATCTGCCAGCCCGTAAAAGCTTTGGCACGGCAGTCGTAGACGCCACTGGACTCAATCGCGTACGGAGAATACAGCGATGTCTTGCCTTACGTATTTCTTATGAGGTGGCAACAAATAGCAGCTAACTTTATACAAACAACGGATGAACTTCATGTATTATTTATCTCAATTCGCGTGTGAGGTTCCGTTCAAGTTCACTTTTAGTTCCCCCCTGATTAAACTCAGAGGATGAAAATCGTCGTGCCACAGCCTTGTCGCCAGCCGCTTACACCTAATCCATTCGAGTCGTATCGAGATCCGGTTACTGGTGAATGGAAAGTAAAGTACCCGGCTAGTAATTTACCGCTCGTTCCCCAGTCGCCTGCACTGACCCAATCTCTCAATCCATCCCTAGAGCAGCCAGAGGAAGACAGCATTCGACTAGCCTCTCGCCGTCGCTGGAAGCAGCCCACTCAAACGACCTCTCAGACCAGAGTGGCCTAGCGGTTCGTCTATATCTACTTGCCCAGCAACAGTAACCATACCCCCGACAGCGCAACAGCAACGCCAAAGATGGCTCGCCGACTGATCCGATCGCCCAACAGCGCGGCCATCGGCAGTATAAACAGTGGACTTGTCGCGAGCAGCGCTTGTGCGATGCCTGCTGCCGTATATTTCAGCGAAATTTGCTGTAGCCAAATACCGAGATAGGTTGCGAAGAAAGACGCGATCGCAACCCCCATTAACAAACGGGGCGATTTCAGCGTCTCCCATACATGCCCTAAGCTTTCTCGCCAGTCTTTGCCATGGTTATCTACGCTCATTGGCGTTAAGTACTGCGATCGCACACAGACCAAACCCGTCATAAATACCAGCCCTGCAAAGAGCCGAATCAAAGAGCTCCACAGCGGCGATACGGCAGTCTCGGCAAGCGCGGCCCGGGAAAGCACCGCCCCCGCAGCTTGGCAAAACGTGGCCAGCAGAGAAACCGCAAGCCCCAGCCCCAGCCTGCGCGGTTCACTGCCGGGCACCCGTTCACTGGTCACCCAAGCAATGCCACCCAGCGTCAAAAAGATGCCGAGCATTGCCACAGGTGAGAGCTGCTCTGCCAAAAAAATCCAGGCGATGATAGCCGTCATGGGGGGCGCTAGGGTCTCTAGTAGCAGCGCTCGCCGCGCCCCCAAGAGATTGATGGCTGAAAAGTAAGCAGTATCCCCTAGCCCGATCCCTAAGCCACCGCTAATAAATAGATAAACCACCGACAGAGCGGGCAAAGTAGGCTGAGAAACGTCTGTCTGCATTAAACGGGTTTGGAGCAGCAGCGTTAGCGAAATGAGCGCGATCGCAATCATTCCTTTGACCCAGTTCAGCACCAGCGGCGACAGCCGTCGGCCCAGCCTGCCAAACATCAGCGTCGCCGCCGCCCACAAAAACGCCGCCAGCAGCGCCGCCCCCTCACCAATAAAAGGCGTCCCCCACCCGCTCACATCACCCATACCGGCCCCTTTCCCAAACAACACCCTGGCCGAATGCGACCCTAGGCCACTCGACGAAAGCTATAGAACTCTAGCCAGATAGGCCCCTACAATACAAGGGGCACCAAGCACGCTGTACAAACCGCACATGAACACCGTCCTAGCCAATCCCTCGCAAACTGGTTTAGCAACCTCAGACGATACAGCACCTCGCGTGCCCTGCCTGTCTATCCTGCCTGAAGCGCAGCGACATCAGCTGCGATCGCCCTTGCAAATAGGCCCAGTGGTGGTAGATAGCCGGGTACTGCAATCGCCACTATCTGGCGTGACAGACAAAGTCTTTCGTCGGTTGGTTCGTCGCCATGCGCCCCACTCCATGATGTACACAGAAATGGTCAGCGCCGCTGAGCTACACCACCTACGTCAGCTACCCCAAGTGATGGACATCGATCCCGGCGAGCGCCCCATCAGCATTCAGCTCTTTGACCGTCGTCCCGAATTTTTGGCAGAAGCTGCCCGCAAAGCCGTCGATCAAGGCGCAGATACCATCGACATCAACATGGGCTGCCCAGTGAACAAAATCACCAAAAATGGTGGCGGCTCTTCTCTATTGCGCGACCCAGAGACAGCCATTCGCATTGTTGAAGCCGTTTGCGCAACGGTCGATGTTCCTGTCACGGTCAAAACGCGTATTGGCTGGTCTGACGAAGATATCAATGCCGTTGAATTTGCCCGTGACATGGCATCTGCAGGTGCGCAGATGCTCACCCTCCACGGACGCACCCGCGCTCAGGGCTACAACGGCACCGCTCGCTGGGATTGGATTGCCAAGGTCAAAGCCGCCCTGACAATTCCAGTCATCGCCAATGGAGACATTTTCTCCGTAGAGTCTGCCCTGCGCTGTTTGGCACAGACCCAGGCAGACGGCATCATGTGCTCAAGAGGAACGCTGGGCTATCCCTATCTGGTTGGAGAAATTGATCACTTTCTCAAAACGGGAGAACTAAAACCGCCCCCAAGCGTGATCGAAAAACTTCGGTGCGCCCAAGAACACCTTCAAATGCTCTGGGAGTACAAGGGACTGCGCGGCATTCGGCAGGCACGTAAGCACATGGCCTGGTACGCCAAAGATTTTCCTGGCGCAGCAGAACTTAGAGACCAGCTCTGTCGGATCGATTCGGTCGAGATAGGGTGTGAGCTGATTGAAAATAAAATTATTAGCTTGCAAGACTTGGGTGTTGCCTAGTGCTTTGACAAAGCTAGACATGGGCAAAGCTGGACATAAGGAAAGTGCAGATACCTCGTCAGTCCGTAGAGTCATTAAAGTTAAGCTCAGATTAAACCCAATCTGAGTAATATATAGAAGGACGGTTTTACCCAAAGGTTGCGCGTTCTGTAAGCGTGCTATAACCAATACCTAAGTAATCCATTTCTGAAATCATTTCTGAAAAACCTATGACCTCCTACGCCAGCTACAGTTCGCCCAGAGCAGATATTGGTGAATTGCGTCGTTTGAGGAGTCTGCTGCCCCCCGAACTGCAAAGCTGGGTCACAGTAGAGCCTGCTACTGACGTTGCCCCTCCGCTCATTACCTGCGAAGAGCTTGGCCGCGACCAAGTAGAAGTACAAATCGATTTGGCCAAGTGGGAACAGCTCGCCATCGATCAGCGCAACCTGCTGTTTTGGCATGAGGTGGCCCGCGTTCAGAGCGACACTATTCCTCGCGACGGTTGGGAGATGGCGGCGCTAGCTATCGGTCTGGGTGGCGCAGTTGGTGAGCTGTGGGTGCAAGATGGCCTATTGCTGCTTTTGGCCCTAGGGCTGTGTGGCGTCTCTGGCTGGCGGCTCTACAAGCGCAACAACGGTCAAAAGACTCTACAAGAAGCGATTAATGCCGACGAAAAAGCAATCTCTATCGCCACTCGCTTTGGCTACACCCTGCCCAATGCCTACAAGAGCCTGGGCAGCGCGCTCAAGACGCTCATTGAACAAACGCCTAAGAAAAAGCAGCGCGATCGCTACATTCGTAGGCTAGAAGCCTTGAAAAAAAGCGCCAATCGAGCCAAACAGCAACAAGTACGGGGCGAAAGAGATCCTCGGCCTTCGTACTAATTTTCTAAAGGGCCGTACGACTTAGGTGAGAGATTGAGCGATCACATCTGTCAAATTTCTCTCTCCTCGCTCAACCCACTGGTAGCGCAGCGTAGCTGACTGCAGCGCTGCCTGTTGCTGTGCTCTAACAGACTCATCTGGCTCTGCAATCACGATCAATGGCTCCCCTTGCCGAGGGCGGTAGGCGCTGATGTGCTCAATAGCCAGCGAAAAGGCACCCGGTGAAAACCGAGGATTGAGCTGCCGGTCGTATTCAAACTTACTCAACATCAGCTGGAGAGAAACCGTTTTTGCCGGGTCGAATGGGTCAGCATTGGGCACAGACTTCGCGCGAAACGTCGGCACCAGCTCAGCAAAGGGAACGTTCACCCATATCCAGCTATCGGCCACTGTATCGAAGCCGTAGATGTAGGCAGGGCTATCCCAACCAGCACTATTGCGTAAAATAAACTTATATCGCTGACCGTCGCCTTTCACACGTAGGCGTAGCCCCAACCAGCCAGACAGGTCAAATGGTGGCTCAAAGTTCTGAGTTCTTACCGAAGAGAAGCCACCCGAATTGTTGGTAGAAACGTTCCCCGCAAACACAGCATGCCGCGGCTCAGCTGCCATAAAAATGCGACCCTGACTAACCCCACCCATCACCACATCATCCAGCGCGCCCCATGCTGACAAGTCACACTCAGCGCTCGTGAAGTCGAATATTTGGCAACGGACGAATTCAGATGCCTCGTCATCTAATTTGCTACCAAGCGCCTCAGTAATATTACTAAGCAATTCAGAAACATCAGCCGTTCCCGCAATCACAACCGAATCCGTTGACATCAGCTGTTGCGCATCTTTTAAAACACTCACCTCAGTTTGCGGCAAGCGCTGCCGCAGATCAGCAAGCAAGGAAGATAGCTCAGGTGCAGGCAGGCTAGTGACCAAACCAACTTTTCTTTTCATATTCGCCAAATCCATTCCTGCATAAGTTTGGCTTTGGCCCAGCCACTGCTGCAGCCAGCGAAAGCTCCCCACAAAGGGAATCTCGCCAAAATAAGCCAGCGTTGAAAAAAACTGACCCGCATCCCACTGAGTCTTTTCCTGAACGGACATTGTTCGCACCTAAGAGCTACAAGATTTAACGGAGAAAGCCACTCGTATTGTTAAGAACTTATGATAGCGCTGCATTTTTTTGGGGCGCATTGGGAATAAGTAAATCAAGCTTGAAGTAAAGATTGTCACCCGTACACAACAGCCGGGCAAAACAGCATCTAATCAAAACAACACGCAAGCTACAATCCCATCGTACAAAGGATTCTTGATTAATCGCATCCCATCATACGGCGCTTCCATGCAGTGCGTAATGACCGCAGGCGACATATGTTTTACGTCACGTTGTTGAGCATGTAATTTTCAAGAAGCTTTATAAAAATCAGGTCTAATCTCTAAAGATTGGCTGAAGTCATGGAGATATCAGCGAGCCGTTCTGCTTTCCGAGGCTAATGTTGATATGACAGTAACGTCCCGGTTCAGTGATTCCCGCATCTGTCTGTATTCCCGCGTATTTACGCCCTCGCAGTGCAACGAGCTTTTGCACCGTGTTTCTACCTTTACATTTGTGCTTTCAGAGCGTATCCACCACTACAAACGATTAGTTTAAAGAGCCACAACCATGCGCGTCCTTCTCTACTCTTACAACTACTACCCTGAACCTATCGGTATCGCACCTCTGATGACAGAGCTTGCAGAGGGTTTGGTAAGTAGGGGACACAAAGTGCGGGTCGTGACGGCCATGCCCAACTACCCAGAGCGGAAAATTTATCCCGGCTACCGAGGCCAGCTTTACAAAAGCGAAGTCCGCAATGGCGTAGAAATCGAACGCTGCTTCGTTGCCATCCGGCCCAAGCCCGGCCTAGTGGGCAGAGCATTGCTAGAAGGCAGCTTTGCCGCGCTAAGCTTCTTCAAAGCGATTAGCGGCTGGCGCCCGGACGTCATCTTGTCGACCAGCCCTTCCTTGCCAGCATGCTTGCCTGTCGCCGCTACTAAGTTCTTTTTCCGCTGTCCTACGGTCCTCAGCCTGCAAGACATTTTGCCAGAAGCCGCCGTTCGAACTGGGCTTCTGACGAATCCGGTAGCCATCAAAGTCTTTGAGAAGCTAGAAAAATTTGCCTACGCCAACGCGACAAAAGTAAGCGTAATTACGCCTTCTTTTGCCAAAAACTTGGTTAGCAAAGGCGTCCCTAAACACAAAATGGAATGCATTTCCAATTGGGTAGATGTCAGCTTTATCAAACCCCTACCCAAAAAAGACAATGCCTTCCGCCGTGCCCACGGACTAGAAGATAAGTTTGTCGTCCTCTACTCTGGCAACATTGCTCGCACCCAGGGCGTCCGCACCATCATCCGGTCGGCCGCGCAAATGCAGGACAATCCCGATATTCGCTTTGTGATTGTCGGCGAGAAGAGCCAGCTCTCAGAGCTCAACGACCTACGCCTAGAGCTGAACGTGCACAACCTGCTGCTGTTGCCCTTCGTGCCCAGAGCGGAGCTGCCAGAGCTACTCGCCGCAGCAGATGTGTCGCTGATTATGCAAAAGCGGAATGTCGTCGGCTTCAACATGCCCTCCAAGACGCAGGTCATTATGGCCAGTGGCAGACCGATTGTGGCCTCTGTGCCGCTGACTGGCGCAGCCGCTCAAGCAGTTCAGCAAAGCAACAGCGGGCTCGTTGTTGAGCCGGAGATACCCACAGAGCTGACAAAAGGCATTCAGGCCCTCTACGAAGATCCTGAGAAAGCCGAAGCGCTAGGAAAAAATGGCCGACAGTTTGCCACTAACAACTACTCCTTTAACCAGGCGCTGAATGCCTACGAATCGCTCTTACGAAGCGTACGTAAGCAGCCAACCTTTGAGGGCATAGTCAAGCAGCCTGTGCCTTTGAAGCTCGCAAAAGATCTCTCCGTCTCCGCTTCGGATCTCGAGAAGATTAGCCACTAGAATCCCCAAAAGACTTTCGGGCAACAAGATTTCGGCCTCGAAGACTTTTTCTCTAGTTCTCTTCAGGGATTGTTAGATGAAGCTTCGGGTGAGGCTTCGGGCGAAGCTTCAGGCGGTGTAGCGTCAGAGCCGTTGTTGAGCTGCTGAAGCGCACTACCCAAGCGATCTTGTGCTCGTCCATAGGCAGCCCAATCGCCATCTTGCAAGGCTTGCTCACCGGCTTCGTAGGCTTCGATAGCGGCTTGAACGAGATTGCCGGAGGAGGCCGTAGCTGGGGCGGTTGTTGATGCAGGTACAGGTGACGACGTAGCAGCGGCATCAGCAGTCGCCGTGCCAGCGGTCGGGGCGGCCTGGGTACCAAACACGGCTGTGATCGCTTCTGGCAGCGTCTGGCGCATCACAATCGTATTTTTGAAAGCGACAATGACTCGCTTCAGCTCGGGTAGGGCTCCCGTATCGGCCTGAAGATAAACAGGCTCAAAATACAACAAAGACTGGTCGACAGGAATCACCAGCAGGTTGCCTCGAATAACGCTTGATCCCTGTTGGTTCCAGAGGGTTAGCTGCTCTGAGATGTCTGGATTTTGGTCGATTCGAGCTTCGATTTGTTGAGGACCGTAGACGAGGACCTGCTTGGGAAACTCGTAGAGTACGAGCTGTCCGTAGCGATCGCCATCGCATCGAGCGGCCATCCAAGCGACCATGTTGTCTTTTCGGGAGGGGGTGAAGGGCAAAATTTGCAAAAATTCTTCACCCGCCGCATCCGGCAGCCGCATGATGACGTAGTAAGGCTGCATCTGCTCAGACTGGTCATTGCGACCGAGCTGCTGAGGCAGCTGCCAGAGGTCTTCCTGGTTGTAAAAAACCTCTACATCCTCCATGTGGTAGGCGCGGTACATTTGAGATTGCACTTGGAAGAGGTTGAGCGGATAGCGAAAGTGCTCCCGTAGGGTCTCGGGTGCCTGCGCCAGTGACGTAAACAGCTGAGGAAATATCTTTTGATAGGTTGCTAAGACCGGATCGCTATCGTCTAGGGCATAGACCATCACGGTCCCATCGTAAGCGTCGATTACGACCTTGGCAGCATCGCGCATGTAGTTTGTGCCCTGCTGCGCGATATTTACAAGCGAGGGCTGATTTTCGATAAACGTGTCGACGTTTTGAGAGAGGGCAAGCGGCTCAGAATAGGGGTAGCGATCGCTCGTCGTGTAGCCATCAATAATCCACTTGAACCGGCCATCGATTAACGACAGATAGGGATCGCTATCCAGCTGTAAAAACGGGACAATCTGCCGCGCCCTATCAACAATATTGCGATGGTAATGAACCTTAGAATCACTGGTGAAATAGCCGGAAATAAGCGGCTTCAGCGTACCAAAGTCAAACGCATAGGCCAGCTTGCGCGCAGCAGACCCCATGTTTACCCCGCCAGTGCCGTCGTAAGTATTGTTGGCGTTGCCATTGCCGAGCGGATAGTCGAATTCGTCTGTGCTGGTGCCGGTGTAGATGTGATGATTGGTCTCTTCGCCGTAGTAAATGCGAGGCTGGGTAATGTCAATATCGACTGTGGCTTCAGGCGGAATATTTTTGACAAAGAAATCGGGCAGGCCTTCGACTGTGACCTGATTGACGGGGCTCATGGCCAAGCCGTAGCCATGGGTGTATTTGAGACGCTGGTTGACCCAGTTTCTGCCCTTTTCGGGGAAGGCGTCGTAGTCGAGCTCGCGGGCAGCCAGCATGACCTGACGATAGTCGCCATCTAGGGTGTAGCGGTCAATATCGACATCGTGAAACCGGTAGTACAGGCGCAGGCTCTGTAGCTCCTGATAGGTACTCAGCAGGGTCTGATAGTCCCAGAGGCGGATATTGTCGAGGGTGGCGGTATTTTGGTCTAGGCGGGAGGTGTCGAGGCTGTCTTCGACCACAAATTCTTCGCGGACGACATCGGTAAGGCCGTAGGCCTGCCGGGTAAAGTTCAAGTTGTGCTCAATGAAGGGGGCTTCTTTGTCCAGTTCGTTGGGTTCTACGGTGATACTCTGCTGCAGCCATGGGTAGACCCCGCCAATCACCAACAGCACCGCCAGATACATGACAAAGCTGGTCAGCGGCAGCGAAAACCCGGGTCGCCACAGCGAAACCAAAAACAGGCCCGCCATCACAATCGTGACGAATCCCATCACGCCACAGGCCGCTAAGCGAGCGTTGACATCGGTGTAGCCCGCACCAAAGACAACGCCAGTAGCCGAATACAGCAGACCGTAGCGGGCGAGCCAGTACCAGAGAGCACTCACCAGCGCGATCGCACTAAACAGCACGCACAGGTGCGCTTTCACAGGCCCAGTCAGCAAATACTTCCAACCCCGAGCCAGACGAATTTCTCCGCGCAGGGCGTAGATTGCCAGCGTCAGCAAGAGGGCCCAAACCAACAGCTCTAACCCCTGCCGCTGCAAGCCCTGATAGACCGGCAACCTAAAGACATAGAAGCCAATATCTCGCTGAAAAATCGGGTCAACAATGCCAAAATCAGTCGGATTCAAAAACTTCAGCACCGCCTCCCAAGCCTGAGCACCCCGCTGGGCAGCCCCCAGCGCCAGCAGGCCAATCAGCGCTATGCCACCGTAGATAGCCAAACCTGGAATCACCGGCGTCCACTCACTATTTTTGGGGGAGTAGAAGGGGCGATCGCGCGTTAGCCGGAGCGCCAGCCAATAGTTTGCGGCGAGCACTACGACATAGGTCAAAAATGCCAGCACCGCGCACAAAACTTGCCAGCGCAGCCGCAGCTGAAATATCCCGGCAAATCCTACCGCGTCGAACCACCAATATTCGGTCAACCAGTGCACCAGCGTGCTAACACTGGTGAGGAGCAACAGGCCCAAGGCCAGGAGCCACCACAGCCATCGGGGTACGCCAGAAGAGAAGCCAGCGCCAGGCGCAGCAGACGAACGGTTGGGTTGAGATGAGGTCACGGGAAATATTCAGAAGGGAGCTGTAGGAAGATCATGAAGCGTCAACCTGGCAAAAAGCTAAAATCGCCTCAAATGTTCATCTAGTCTAGTGCCTTTAACTGGTGCCTCTCCCCAAAGGGCAATAGAAAGGCCAATAGATCAAACACAACATCTCAAACATTATCAATTGACATTATTTTGAACACGCTTGCCACCCAACCCAGCCAAATCCAGCAAATAGACGCCCTGACGCTGCAGATTTACCCGACGGCTGCAGACGTGGCCCGGGCAGCGAGCAACGAGGCCCGAAAGATAATGAGCCAGGTCGTTGACCGCCGGGGAGAGGCGACTGCGGTTTTTGCTACGGGGCGATCGCAAAAACAATGCCTCAGCTTCCTCACTCAACCCGGCAGACCGACCCTCGACTGGGAAAAAATTACCGGCTTCCATCTCGACGAATATCTCGGCATTAGTGCAGACCATCCGGCCAGCTTTCGGCACTATCTCAAGACTCACCTGATCAGCAAAGTAAACCTCAGACGCTTTTACGACATTGCTGGAGATGGGCTCTTACCTGTAGATGTTTGTCAGCAGTACGAGGCTCAGTTGCGCGATCGCACCCTAGACCTGTGCTTCCTGGGCATAGGCAACAACGGCCACCTCGCCTTCAACGATCCTGCCGTCGCCAACTTTGAAGATCCGCGGTGGGTGAAGCTCGTCCGGCTCGATGAGCAAAATCGCCGTCAGCAGCTCAATTCCACAGCCTTCCCGACCATAGAAGCCGTCCCTCAATACGCCTTTACCCTCACCCTGAGCGCCATCCGCAGCATTCAGCAAAACCTATGCCTAGCCTTTGGAAGTGGCAAAGCCCGCATTGTCCATCAGCTATTGACCGGACAAATATCACCGAGCTGTCCGGCCTCTATTTTGCGGCAAATTCCCAACGCAAAGCTGTTGGTAGATAGCGCGGCGGCTAGCCTTTTTCTGGGCGAATAATTTTCCACTGGGGGTGAGAGGGGCCCTGGGCGTGGATTTTTTGAAGATTGCTCAATAGCCGGGCATGCTCACCCTCCGAAATGCCCCACAAAATTTGGCGGCTCTCACTCAGCAGCAGGGCCAGCGTGAGGCCAAAACAAAGCCCAACGCCCATGCCTGCCAAGCGCTCGTAGTAGAGCATGTAGCGAACGGCAGACCAGGTGAAATAGTCGAACAGCTCTTGGAGATCTGAGCGCAGCCACCACAAACTCACCGAGCCAACCGTCAGCCACAACCCCAAACATAGCCACCACCAGCTACGCATCATGGCCTGTCGCAGAGCCTCTATTTCCCGAGCTTGCTCAACTGTAGTGGGCGCTTTGGTCAACAAGACAAGCTTCCTTCGAACGCAACACCGGCTTCAAACTGTAATCGTTTATTAGACACGCTTAATCTATCAGACGCGCTACCGTAAAGCCCACCGTAGACCCCCACCCTGCCAAGCGGTAGCCTACACAGCGCTAGGAGTAGAATCCATCGGTTCTTCTAAATCGTCGCTACTGTCTGGATCGTCGCTTTCGGAGCGGCTCCGCCACCAAGCCAAGAGCGTACTGGCAATAAAGATACTGGAATAGGCACCGGCCAGAAATCCGGTGATCAGTGCCAGTGCAAAAAACTTTAACGTCCCCCCACCGAAGATAACGATGCTCAGTAGCGTCAGCACAGTTGTCAACGTGGTGTTGATAGAGCGGCCCAGCGTGTCGTTTACAGATTCATCGACGATCGCATTGATAGAGCGATTTGGCGTACGCTGGAGCGTTTCACGAATGCGGTCATAAATCACCACCGTGTCATTCACTGAGAAACCCACAATGGTCAGTAGCGCCACGATAAAGAGACTGTCGGCTTCGTAACCCGTTACTAAGCTGAGTATTGAGAACAGCCCCAGGGTGATGAGCAAATCGTGTAGCAGCGCCACAATAGCCAAAATGGCATAGTCGAACTTGAAGCGCAGGCTCAGATACGCGGCAATCAGCGCGAAGGCGACCAGCAGCGACATGAGGCCAGATGCGAGCAGCTGCTTACCCAGTACCGGACCGACCGTGTCATTTTTCGTAGCGGCGGGGTCAATGGTGCCAATCACCTCGCCAAGGGCAGATTGCAAGTCGTCTCGCTGATCGACGTCTAGGTTTCGGGTGCGCACGACGACGGACTGCTGATCTTCGCCGAGGAGCTGAATGCTGCTGCCAGGTAAATCTTGGGCATCGAGCACCTGCCGCACATCAGAAATGGCAATGGGCTCATCGCAGTTGGCCGCTACGCTGCAGTCTCTGGCAAGCTGCAGACGCGTGCCGCCAATAAAGTCGAGACTGGGCTTAATCGGTGCGCCATACTGCTGCCAAGAAAACGCCATCGATGCAATGCCGACCAAGATAATCAGTACAGAGACGGTCCACCACAGGGTTCTTTGCTTGATGACGTTGATTTTCATAGGTTTGCGGCAGATAAGGTCGGGTCAGCTATAGCGTCAAAGCAGCTACAGCGTCGATGTAGTCGATGTAACTGTAGAGGAAGATAAATAACGACCCGTTCGCAGGCCGTTTTTGATCGCTTTTCGGTCGCTTACTGAGCAGTTGAGGCGACGTTGCGAGGCGCACTTTCAATCCCTGGGCAAAACAGGTTTGGCTTACGAAACTGAGGAAAGCCAATCGCAAAAAATAGCAGCGTCCGGCTACAGCTCACTGCAGTAAACATGCTGACCAATACGCCGATGGCCAGGGTTAGCGCAAAGCCTCTAACTAGCCCAGTTCCCAAGAAGAAGAGCGCCCCGCAGGCGATCAGCGTGGTGACGTTGCTATCTAGAATGCTTGAGAAGGCCCGGTAGAAGCCGGATTCCACAGAGCGGTAAAGCGTTTTGCCTGAGCGCAGTTCTTCCCGCGTACGCTCAAAGATGAGCACGTTGGCATCTACAGCCATACCAATACTTAAAATGAAGCCAGCAATGCCTGGCAGCGTTAGGGTGACGCCCAGCAAATTGTAAGCAGCCCAGGTGAGGATGGCATACACCACCAGCGCGACATCTGCGAGCACCCCCGGTAGCCGGTAGTACACCGCCATAAAGACTAGCACCAGCGCCAGACCCAGCAAGGCCGCATACAGACTGCGCTCTACGCTGTCACGACCAAGGGTAGCGCCCACCGTGCGGTTCTCAACAATTTCAACAGGCAAAGGAAGGGAGCCACCCCGGAGCTGAATTTCTAAGTCTCGGGCGGATTCGGCATCGAACTGGCCAGAAATGGTGGCGTTACCGCCGACAATCCCGGTTTGAGCATATTGCACATTAACGCTGGGCGCACTGATCAGCTGATTGTCTAAAAAGATGCCGAGGCCGCGACCTGTGCCTGCGATATCGCGAGTGAGCTGGGCAAAGAGTTCGGCGCCTTCTTGATTGAAAGAGATATCGACCTGCCAGGCACCTGCACCGTTGGGGATGGGACCGGCGATCGCATCTCGCAACTTATCTCCCGTCAGGTCAGATTCTGCAAAGAGCGCCAGAATGTCTTCCTGGGTTGCTTCGATGGCCGCTTGATTAGCTGCGATCGCTTCGGCATCTTCACTGCCTGCTAGCGCCTGCCGTTCCAATAGCTGTTGCTGAGCAATGGTCTGCAACGCTCGCAGTTCACCCTCTGTATTTACTTTCTGGCTACGAAACTCCAGCTGGGCAGTCCCGCCGAGCACCCGCTCCGCCTTTTCGGGGTCACTCACCCCCGGTAGCTGAATAGAGAGCTGGTCTTGCCCAACGCTCTGCACGACAGCCTCAGAGACTCCCAAACCATTGACCCGATTTTCGATCACTCGTTGCACGGCGGCTAGCTCTAGCTCACCGATATCGGTGATTTCTTCGGTCGGGTTGACCTGCATCGTCAGCTGCGTACCTCCGCGCAAATCCAACCCTAGCTGGGTGGGAATTTGAACGATGATCACAATCGCTGCAATCACTAGGGCCAGCAGAGAGGCCAGTATTAAGCGTTGCTTACCCATAGAATCCATTGATAAAAGTCGGTTGAGCCGAGCAGTCCACCTGCAGGGTTGGTCTAAAGATCGAACCTGCGCAGTCAATCCGCGTAGTGCAGTTTAGTATCCTAATACCAAATTGCCTTAATCGTAGTGATTAAGGCAATTTGATTCAAAATATTATTAAGCAGTTTGTTCAATACACCTGTGCGGTGAGCGTGAGACCGATGACTCAGATTACAACCGGCCCTGCATGATTTTTTCCACCGCTTCTTCAATTTGCGCCGGCTGCACAATTGTTAAGTCCTCTAGCCCTTTGTTGTAGGGCGTTGGAATATCTTGAGAAGACAGCCGAATGACTGGGCCGTCTAACTCATCGAAAAATCTGTCGTTGATGGAAGCGATGATTTCTGCGCCGATGCCGCCAGTGCGCATGCACTCTTCGACAATCACCACCCGGTGAGTTTTGCGAATAGATTCCCCGATGGTTTCGTAGTCGATTGGCTTCAGCGAAATCAGGTCAATCACCTCCGGGTCGTAGCCTTTTTGCGTGAGCGATTCTACAGCCTTCATCGCGTGGTAGCGCATGCGCGAGTAGGTCAAGATGGTCACATCTTTGCCAGTGCGCACTACCTCGGCCTTGTCTAGCGGCAGGATGTATTCATCATCTGGCAGGTCTTCTTTGTTGAAATAGAGCAGCACATGCTCGAAAAATAGCACCGGATTGTCATCGCGGATGGCGGCTTTGAGCAATCCCTTGGCATTGCGAGGGGTCGAGCAGGCAACAATCTTGAGGCCGGGCACTGCCTGAAAGTAGGCTTCGAGTCGCTGGGAGTGCTCGGCGCCTAGCTGGGAGCCCACGCCGCCCGGCCCGCGAATGACCACAGGAATTTTGAAGTTGCCGCCGGAAGTGTAGCGCAGCATGCCCGCATTGTTTGAAATCTGGTTGAACGCGAGGAGCAAAAAGCCCATGTTCATCCCCTCGATGATGGGGCGGAGGCCGGTCATCGCGGCGCCAATGCCCATGCCTGTAAAGCTATTTTCGGCAATGGGGGTGTCGAGCACGCGCAGCTCGCCGTACTTTTCGTAGAGGTCTTTGGTGACTTTGTAGGAGCCGCCGTACTGGCCGACGTCTTCGCCCATGACCATGACCGTCTGGTCGCGGGACATTTCTTCGTCGATAGCTTCGCGGAGGGCGTCGAATAGGAAGGTTTCTGCCATGTTGGGAGGTTGAGTTGGGAAGGAGTGGGAGGTTGTTTTTTTTGGTTTGGGGGAAATTGAGGGTTGGGTTAATCCTCGGCGAAGATGTACTTGTAGAGGTCTGCGGGGTTGGGCTCTGGGCTTTGCTCGGCGAAGGTGAGGCAGTCTTCTACGACGTCGGTAATTTTGGTGCGGATGGATTTGAGGTCGGCTTCGCTGGCTAGGTTTTGCTCTAGGAGATAGGCTTCGAAGCGCTTGATGGGATCGCGATCGCGCCAAAACTTTTTCTCAGCGGGGTCTCTTAGCTCATCAGGGTCTGCGACCGAATGGCCGCGATAGCGGTAGGTGAGGCACTCCAGCAGAGTCGGCCCTTCACCGGCCCTAGCTCGCTCTACAGCCGTTTTCGTAGCGGCTCTGACGGCTAGCACATCCATGCCGTCGACCTCATAGCCGGGCATACCAAATACGCTGGCCTTTTTGTAGATTTCTGTCTGCGATGCAGCTCTTTCGTGGGCCATGCCAATCGCCCACTTATTATTTTCCACCACGAAGATAATCGGCAGCTTCCACAGCGCTGCCATGTTCAAGCACTCAAAAAACTGACCGTTGTTGGTGGTACCGTCGCCAAAGAATGCCGCCGTTACCTGGTCGGCGCTGGTATCACCCATAGCGTCGCGCCGGTAGCGCGTCTGAAACGCTGCGCCAAGCGCCACCGGAATGCCCTCGCCAATGAAGGCAAAGCCACCCAGCATGTTGTGCTCCTTTGAGAACATGTGCATGGAGCCGCCTCGGCCCTTGCTGCAGCCAGTCTCTTTGCCAAACAGCTCTGCCATGACCTCCCGAGCGGGGACGCCAGCGCTCAGGGAGTGAACGTGGTCGCGGTAGGTGCTGCACACGAAGTCATCGGAGCGCATGGTTTTGATCACACCCGAGGAAACAGCCTCCTGACCGTTGTAAAGGTGAACAAAGCCTTTGACTTTTCCCCGCTGATATAGCTCGGCACACTTATCTTCAAAGTAACGGCCTAGCACCATATCTTCGTATAGGGTGAGGCCTTCTGTTTTAGTTACCTGAGGCGAGGATGCCTGAAATGTGGGGAGTGGTCTTTCCTGAACCATAGGTTGTGTCCGTGTGCGTTCTTAGCGGTTTGTTCTGAGTCGTTTTCGGTGGCTGCCCTTAGGGGGACGCAGTCCCAGATATCGATTATTCGCCCAAATTGACAATCAGGCAAACGATACTATCAACCAAATATATTGACTACATTCATGACTGGACGTGCCCAATAGAAAGCTGCGGCTTTTTGCCCGCAACGGCTGAAGGCAAAGGATTAGATGCAGGCTAAATCCGTAATAGCCGCATCAGCGCCCAGCGACTTGCCACATGCGCAAGCATGCTTGATGGGACTTAAGGGTTTCTTAACAAGATTTGTTTCATCATACTTGCTTGCCACCCAAAATACTGCATTGAATCTAAGGTCGAAATCGGAGCCTCACGGAGGATACTGGCTCGCCAACTAGAAGATTTTCGCTGCGGGGTAACTTCTGGCACATCGGAAAACACGGGTAAACATAGGCCCTGTCAGGAATTCAAGCCCAAAAGCACTTGACAAATAAACAGTTGCGCTTAAGGCTATCCCCACGCCTATGTTTCATTATTTGTTGATTCGTTGTTTAATCAAGTGTCTGCCTATCGATTTGGCCTTGGTAGCCAATTTTTTGATGGGAAGCCGCTGAAATGAATCGGTGGGGCAGTTGCGAGATGAGCTGGGCGATCGCAAGTTAGCCTAGGCGCTATCATTAGGAATTAATTTTTCCTGGCGATTTTCTTGGGAAATGGTGGTAAGGTGACGCTCAAAATTGCAGGGCCGAGACAGGCAGCCAAGACGGGCAGCCAAGACGGGCAGCCAAGATGGGCGAAGCAGAGCTGCACACGATGAGTTCACGTAAAAGATTGACTTAATGGCTGGGGATACAACAGTGCGAATTCCGCTGGACTACTATCGAATTCTGGGACTGCCAATTCAGGCGACAGCCGAGCAGCTGAAGCAATCGCATCGCGATCGCACCCTTCAAGTTCCCCGGCGAGAATATTCAGAACTTGCCATCGACGCCCGTCGCCAGCTGCTCGACATGGCCTACGACGTTCTGGGGAACAGCGCCCGCCGAGCCGAATACGATCAAGAATTTTTGGCAAGTTCCAAAAGCAGCAGCGACGGCCCCGAGAACGTCCTCGACCCCGATGCTAACGTCCCCACTATCGATATTGACAACTCCCTACTCGTAGGAGCCCTGCTCATTTTATTAGAGCTGGGCGAGTATGAGCTGGTGTTGAGACTGGGCAGGCCCTACATCAAGCGAGACCCTCAGAGCACAGAAGGACAGCAGCTCAAAAATCAGCCCGCCCTACCCGACATTATTTTGACCCTGGCAGTGGCCTGCCTGGAGCTAGGCCGAGAAGAATGGCAGCAAAACCACTACGAACACGCCGCCGAGTCGCTAGAAACCGGGCGAGAGCTGCTGCTAAAAGAAGACTTGCTGCCGGTCCTGCGCGCTGAGATTCAAGCTGACCTGTACAAGCTGCGGCCCTATCGCTGCCTAGAGCTGATTGCCCGCCCGCTAGACCAAAAATCAGCCCGCCAAGAAGGCATCAACTTGCTGAGAGGCATGCTGCAAGATCGCGGCGGCATTGATGGCGCAGACGATGACCTCTCGGGTCTTGGCGTCGATGACTTTCTGAGATTTGTGCAGCAGCTGCGGGGCTACATGACCGCAGCTGAGCAACAGGAAGTCTTTGAAGCAGAAGCGCAGCGGCCATCGGCTGTGGGCACTTACCTCGCTGTGTATGCCCTACTAGCCAGAGGATTTGCCCAGCATCAGCCCGCCCTCATCCGCCGGGCCAAGCAAATGCTGCTGCGCCTGAGCGGTCGCCAAGACGTGCACCTAGAGCAGGCCGTATGCGCCGTCTTGCTCGGCCAGACAGAAGAAGCCAGCCGCGCCCTAGAACTTTCTCAAGAACACGAGCCCCTTGCTTTTATCCGAGAGCATTCAAAAGGCTCACCTGATCTCCTACCGGGGCTTTGCCTCTATGCTGAAAACTGGCTTCAGCAAGAGGTATTTCCGTTTTTCCGCGATCTAGACCAGGAGCCAGCGACCCTAAAGGATTATTTCGCTGACAGCACGGTTCAAAGCTATCTGGAAAACTTGCCACTAGAAAACGAGCGCAGCCAGCAGCCAGCGACATGGGATAGCGCATCGAACAGTAGAGTATCTGCGGGCTACGGCGATACGTATCAGGGCACTACGCCTGCTATCGGGGCCGACGCCGCTGCCGTAGGTGTGGGCAGTTCATTCAGCAGCTCACCTGCGACTGCGACCTTGGGTCAGTCTGCCATTGGTGAGGCTACCGTGGGCCAGTCTTCTATTGGCCAGAGTGGAACTGGTGAAACTGTGGGGGCTAGGAGACCGGGCAGGTTGGGTACGGCTGCGATCGCAGGGGCAGCAGGCGCTATCGGCGCAGCAGGGTTTGCAGGCGGTGCCAGCATCGTCGATAAAATTTCCCGGATGTCGCCAGCGGGGCAGCTAGGCGCTAGGCCCGACGCAGATAGCTTGCCAGAACAGGGCGATGGCGGAGATAGAAGCGATCTAAGCGCGCTCAGAGAACGTCGCAGCCGTCGCAGTTCGCCCAAGTGGGACCGGGTTGCACTGGTCATCTTTGCGGGGGCACTTTGTATTGGGATCGCGCTCTTTCTGGCAAGCTCCATATACAGTGCCATTAGGGGTGGCGGTTCGGGTGGCTCACCGGCCCTCGAAGGCGAGCCGCTAGATATTGGCATTAACGAGCCGCCCATTGAGATTGAGGCGCCCGAAACCGCTACTACGGCAGATATTGCTACTGATGATGCAGCTGGCATCGCAGAAGCAACCATCAGCCGCTGGCTTGAGACCAAGAGAGCAGCCTATTCGAGCGAACATGACACTAGCAATTTAGAAAATGTCCTTACAGGTGGTGCACTGTCTGGCTCCCAAGCCGATTTGCAGTCTTCTGTCGAAGACGACTGGTACGTTGACTACACCCATGGGGATGTCAACGTCATCTCGGTGGAGCCGGAAGATGCCACTGAGGCTGACCAGCTCACAGTAGAAGCAGAAATTACAGAATCAGCGACCGTGTATGAGGGCGGACAGCGGAGTGATCGATTCTCATATACGGAGGATGTCAATACCTTTGTGTACGACCTCGTGCGAGAAGGAGACCAGTGGCTGATCGAGCAAATTAGATAAAAAATTGAGAAAGTTGTCGAATAGCCGCCTATGCTATAGAGGGACAACTTTAGCGGAAGCGTAGCAAGGCTCAGTAGTATTACGGAACCAAAACCGTATTAAAATACACAAAAGCTTCGCAAAATTTCTTGAATCACCCCACTTGTAAAAGCTTGCTTCTGAAACTTGGCGTTGAGCCAATGGGTCTGTTTAATCAGTCTGCTTAATCTATTAGTCTTTTCATTTAGGGTTGCATGCATTGAATCAGATACTCAATCAAGTGCTAGGTCAAAAGTTAAATCAAGATAGGTTGTTGCATCTGGGGTAACTTCGGGGAAACTTCTAGTCGGGAGTTTCTGACCTTCTTATCTTTGAGCGCTGCCTTTTTGACAGTGTTATCGTGTGGTCTGCTTTACTGCCTCCTACCGCCATCTGTGACAGCGACAGGGAGCCCGATGTGATTTCGGTCTTTTGATGCCTTGATCGTTCGTAAATGTGTTTTGATAAAACCTCTGAGTGAATAGTCGCCAACGTATGCAAGTAGAGAGTCCCCCAACAGCCCAGCAGCCAGCGCCAAAGCTAATAGACCAGCTGAGCGTACCCGACGGTATTCAGAGTGAGTGTTCGAGGCGAGCAAAAACTCAAATCGACCTGCTGCTGCTCACGATCGAAGCACTTGACCTAGGTGGCGCAGAGGCCATGCTAGCCTCTGCCAAAGAGCTGGGACTAGAAGATGTAATTCGAGGTCGGGTAAACCTTTGGCTGCTACGCAGCAGCAATCCACTGCGTCGATTTAGCCAGCGGCAACCCATGTCGCTAGAGGAGGGCAAGGCACTGGTGCTGATCACCTGCTTTTTGGCCCGCCGATTGACCGTTTTGATTCGTCAACTGCTGCTGGGCTATCAGCAGCTCGACGATCAGGGGCTTTCCTACGACCATCATTTTCGCCTGTCCGACTTTTTAGCGCGCTTTCGGTCTCATTTTCGAGCCCGGATGAATGCCAAGCGCTCTGGCGTGATTGCCTACAACACAGACGAAAAGCTGAATGAGCTGGCCATTGAGCTGCTGACCAAGCTGTTGTTTTGCACTGGAACAGATGGCGCAAACCGTCTTTGGATAAGCCTTTTTGATGGAGAAGTGTCATGACCATTCGGCGTCAGTATCAGCTGCCGAACTGCAGCCTTATCTTAGATGGACTGAGCATTGACCCGGCTCCTGGCAACGAAGAAGTGATGTCTCTGCTGGTAAATGCGGAATGTCGCATTAGCGGCCTTGAGCGCTCTATAAACGGTGGCTACAACTTTTTTGCGGCGCTGGTTCGAGCCGTTAGCCAGTACAGTCAGGAGGTGCTGAGTGGCTTTGCCCATCCTCAGGTGATTGAGGGTGAGCCGCTGCTGGTGCATATCAACCCCGGTGAGGGGCCTTATCACCACTTGGTGGTGCAGCCAGAAATTGCCGATCTCGGCGGCACCGGTGACGGCAGGGCTATCGATATTAAGCTTTCTGCGGTGCAGCTCTTTGACCTAACGGAGGCGGTTGACCAATTTTTTGGTGACCAGCAGACCCTGCCAGAGCTGGACCCATCGCTTTCACCTCTACCTCGTCGCTTTGTTCGCACCGAGGAACCGTTGAGCGATCGCGCGATTCCTGCCGTCCTCGGTGTTGGCGGCTTAGTCGCAGCTACGATGGCCCTTAGCATGCTCCCCGTGCCTGAGCTACGCGACCCTGCCATAGAAACCAGCCAAGGTGACACGGCAGCTGAAGTGAGCACGGTAGACACCACTAGCGGCAGCGCCGAACCACCCACCGGAGAAACGACGCCACCCAACACTGAAATTGCCACCATTCCAGAAACGATAGACTCAGACACAGCGAATACAGAAGAGGCTGCAGAAGCAACTGACACAGCCGATGTCGAAGAGGCAGACGGGGCTGACGATATTGAAGCGACCGGTTCGGATGACGAAATTGAGGCGGCTAACGCTGAAGCAGCTGAATCTGAGGCGGATGATTCGGAAGTAGCTGAGGCAGCTGAATCTGAAGCAGCTGAATCTGAGGCAGATGATTCAGAAGCAGCCGAAGCCGGTACCGACACGGATGCTGAAACAGCCGTCGCGATATCGGACTTTGAAGCGGAGCCACCGGCAAACTCTCCTCGCCTAGCGACTGTGGAAGAACTCAACAGCCAGCTGAAGCAGACCATCGTAGAGAATCGAAACAGGCCTCGATTTGGCGATGCTGTCACCTTCCGAGTACGTGTGAACGAAGCAGGCACTATTAC
>JBCBFY010000035.1:23876-39599 GCA_038527325.1 Cyanobacteria bacterium J06614_10 | reverse complement strand
GTTTGTGAAACGCTGCTGCGGCGAAGATAGTGAGGACGTTGGTCCTTGTCAAAATAGCTCGATGCCAGGTCCTTTTTTCGGATAATCCCTACACAGCAAAACTGTGTAGGGATTTTTGATTGTCAGTATGCTTATCTAGATTTTGGAGTTGTTATTGTGGGCACCTTTAAAGAGCAACACGTTTCTTTTGGAAAAGGATAAGACGATGGCAAGTGCTGGTTTAAACAAGTGGATTGTAAGTGGTAACTTAGCAGCGGATGCGGAAGTAAAAACTGTGGAACTGAAGAGTGGCGGGAAAGCTAATGTTGCAGAAGCTACTCTGTATATTCAAGGCGTTCGTAATCGTGAAGAGTCATTTACAGTGTCACTAAGTATTTGGGAAAAGTCTGCAGCTTGGCGGAAGCTGCCTTACCTAAAGAAGGGCTCTTTAATTATCTGCACTGGCAGTGTGGAGCCAAACCCTTTCATTTCTAAGGTAGATAATTCTCCTAAAGGTGGTTTGCAGATGTCTGTTCTAGATATTGATTTAGACATTGTGCGCAATGTGGATGGCGCTGCCGAAGGTGCTGATGAATCACGCGAGTTACTGCCGAGTTCGTAGTCGATTGTGGCTAGTTGTAGGCTTTTGGGTGCACACAGCTTAGCGATGTACAGCTGAGCTGTGTGTTTAGTATTTTGGCGAAAGTGAGTCTAGGTGATACCTACTGGCTTGTTTTAATCTGGTAGGTTCTGACTTGCCAAGGCTGGATGTGTGTCGGGTTTTGAGAGGGGATGTGGTTTTCTAATAGGTTGACTGTGCTCCCGGGTTCGAGATTCTGAAAGTTGAGTGTATCTTTTACGTCTAGGTTGGCTGGCTGACCGTGGGCTTCGTAGCAGCGGATGATGATTGCTTCGGGATTTTCTTCTGATGGCTTTAGTGCAGACAGGATGAGGTTGGGGTTACTGATTTCTAGGAAGCTTCTGGCTGAGGAATAGGTTTGTTGTGCTGAAGGTGTTTCAGGGGTGTGAGAGTGCCAGTGCACGATGGGTGTGATATTAAGTGCGCGTGAATGGTGGGTAGTACGGGCTGATTGCCAAGTTCCGAGATGAGGATAGATAGCGTAAGTGAAGTGGTGGTGTCCTCTATCAGAGTTTGGATCTGGCCAGATGGGAGATTTGATTAAGGTGAGTCTTATATGTTTGGGGCTAGCATCGAACCCGTGTTTGCAGTTTGTTAGGAGACTGAGTCCGAAGGGTTGATCGGTTGAGGATGAGAGATCGACATTGGCCCATCGTAGGGCGGGTACTTCCCACTTCGCAGCTTCAGCTTTGTTGGTTGGCTGAGTGGTGCGTGAAATGGCACCAAAGGGAATTTCGTAAGTGGTAGTTTCTATTTTGGTAGGTAGAGGAAAGTTGGCTTTTAAGAGGATTTGAGTTTCTTGCCAGTCGATATGTGTGGCAACCTGCAGATAGGGTGTGGCTGCATCAAGGCTGTAGTCCTGGTGGATTGTGGACTTTTGAAAGGTGTAGGTGACGCGTAGCTTCTGGCAAATTGGACCGTATTCGAGCCACTCTATGGCTGTTACCTGCGGTGAGGGTAATGGGTGTTGTTGGTACGCTGGGTCGATGTTCCAGGCATCCCAATATTGTCCTTTATCTACGAAGGCCTGCAGTTGGTTTCCTGGGGAGGTGAGTGTTTCTCGTTGTGTTGTTTTTTCTTGGAGACTGGTGATTTCTCCTGTTTTGGGATTTATTTGGGCCTTTATGAAGGTATTTTCTAGGGTGTAGTCGCTGGGTGGTGTGTAGGTGTCCTTTTGGTCAGTGGGTACTAGCCAAAAGCATCGGTAGCCCACAGGGGGAAGGTCTTTGGCGATGAAGGAGAGTGTATGACTCTCGGTTTCTGATGACTCTGTGGTGTGTTGCTGACTAGGGATTCTGTTTTGTTGACTCTCGTAGATTTGCCAATGGGTATTGGTGAAGATTTCAGGGATTTTGATGGTTATGAGTGAGTTCCTGGGCCAGCTAAGCGAATTGAAGATAGTGATGACTTTGGCGTTTGGATTGGGCGGTGCAGGTAGCTCTAGCTCTATCTTGGAGGCGATCGCACGAACACTACTTTCTAAAACTTGGCTGCCTATCTTTTGAACGTCTTGCCACGCTTGGTTTGCTTCGGTGAATACTTCAGGAATAGAAGTGCCTGGCAGAATGTCGTGAAACTGATTGAAGAGGAGTTTTTTCCATGCGGTGTCGATGTCAGATTTTGGATAGGCTTGGTCGGCCGTAATCTGTGCGGTGGTGGCAAAGACTTCTGCCTGATAGAGCAGATCTTCGCATCGACGGTTTTGCCTCTTTTGGTCAGCATGGGTGGTGTAGCAGCCCCTGTGAAGCTCAAGGTAGAGTTCATTTTTCCAGACTGGTAGTGCTGATGTTGTTTGTGGAAGTGTAGTAGTCGCAAGTGTGTTCGACGGGTTGCTAGCTGGTAGAGATTTCAGATAAGGCGCTATGTGCGTGAAGCTGAGCGTCGGGAAAAATGGAGAGTCTTTCCACCGGCGTGCTTTTTCTAGCATGTCTCTGGTGGGGCCGCCGCCATGGTCGCCCATTCCGGGTAGCCAAAGACTGTTGGAATGACCCGTGCTCTTTTCCCATTTGCTTGCGAAGTCGGCCATTTTAGCAGGGTCGATGTCGCTGCCAATGGGCGGTAGCATGATGCTAAGGATGCGAGTGCCATCGGGTGATTCCCACCAGAACAACTGATGAGGGAATTCGGTTGTGTCGTTCCAAGACAGCTTGAGGGTTGCGAAGGTTTCGATTTCGCCCAGCTTTAGTAGTTGGGGGAGTTGCCAACAGAAGCCGAAGGAATCGGGCAGCCAGGCGACGGTGCTGATGTGCCCGAATTTTTTTTGGCAATAGCGTTGGCCGTAGAGGATGTGACGAGCGATCGCTTCTCCGCTGACAATATTAAACTCAGGCTCAATCCACAGACCAGCATCGATACTCCAGCTGCCATCCCTAACTTTGGCTTGAATATCTTTAAAGAGTTGCGGACGATTGATTTCTAACCATTCGAACAGCGCGGGGCTGGAATGAGTGTAAGTAAGCTCAGGGAAGTCTTTTTGGAGAGCGAGTACGGACTTAAAGGTACGTTCTGCCGCATTCCAGGTATCTGAGATTGGCCACAGCCAGGCCATATCCAGATGCGCGTGGCCAATGCACTGAATATTTCGCTGTTTGAGGGCTGCGCTAAATGAGCTTAAATTTCTGCGTAGCTGACTCAGGGATTGCTGGAAAGGATGAACCGTTGCGGGAATTACAGCTGTGCTGGTCGTGAGATCGTTCCACAGGGAAAGTGCGTCGTTTTGTGTGTCGGGAGTGTTGGTTTGTGACCGTAGGCTATCCCAGCTGAGCTGGTTCAGTTCGGCTTCGATAGTGGGTTGGCTGGTCGGTTCTAAGTGGGCTAATACTATTAGTTCGTCGGCAACGAAGCTGGGCTCTGGGGTTGGTTCGCTAGGGGATAGTTCGTAGGTGAGGTGCGATCGCACTAAAGCGCCATTGTCGTGTTTTGGGCTTACCAATCGAATTGCGACATTAAATGACTGACCGGTGGTGACAGCGTCGCTTAAGCAAATTCGGGTAAAGCATTCGAACAGGTCGCCAGACTGAATAAGCTGGCCGTTTACGTAGATTTGCGCATCTTCTGCCCACCAGGTGAGTGACAGGCGAAGAATCAGGCCAGCTAGAGGATAGCCATTCTGATCGGCTGGGACAGTTACGATTTGTGATAGCCAAATGACGTTAAGTCCTTTGTCCCAGGCAATGTGCTGACGATCATTGAGCTGTGCGAGCGGCCACTGCTGAATTTTATGGAAGTCTTTGAAGACATCAGACGCTATTATGTCTCGGTCACGAAATCGCCAGGTGTGTTGAATGTTTTGAGTATTGAGCTCACGTAGGCGGTTTAGCCCGGACCGTAGGCTATCAGAAAGGGGCAATACCGGAGTTGTGGCCGTCATGACTTCCGTTAAAATTGAGAGCAGCGAGATGGGCACATAGAATCTGCATAAAAAATGACTCAAGGCCCTTATCAAAGCAACATACTACGATTTTTTGTCAGACAGTACTGGCAGGGCGTCGCGCGGCACCGTCAGGCGGTTCGTCAAACCCGTTCGAAGGTAACTTTTGGTGTCAGTGTAGGGTCTACGTTTGCATTGTTGCCAGTGTATGCGGCTGTTCGGGTCTCACAGCTTGTGACAGCTACGCTGAAAGAAACGGTTGATAGGACTTGGGCGTTGGGGGTTGGTAGGATCACCAACCCCTCGTTGGAGGGTTCAGTGTTTGACGGTAGGTTAGCTTTTTTGGAGCGGCGAGAAGATCTGGAGACTGAGGCATTGCAGTACGCAGATCAGCGATTTTCTGAGAGTGTGTTGTTTGCAGAACGTGCAATGTCAAGGTCTTTGAAGTTGGTAGGGAGCTATCTCTCGAATGCTCAAAGAGCGCAACTTGCTGGTCAGAAAGAGCCTTTGTTGATACGGTTGTTGAGCTGGGGAAAGCGGTCTCTTTTGAGACTATCTAAGCCCGCAGGGAGACTGAGCGCTAGTAGCGCGATCCATCTCAGAAGGTCTGTTTTATTTTCTAAGGGCTCTTTACCAGAACCAGCGTTAATTTCGGGTATTGCAAGTGATGTGAAGACGCGATCGCTCGTACTCGTTATCGGTTTTCGTTCCACCTGGAATGCTCTAACACCTGCTCAGCAAGCCCGGTTGCAACACCACGTTCGGCAATTTTGGACACCACCAAGTAGTCTGATACGTCCGGTTCATTCTTTTTGGCTTTATGTGCTGCGCTACGTCTTGCAGATGATTTTTGCACTGCGAAAGCGACCGCAGACGAAAGCACCCTCTGTCTTATCTGAGCTCACGGAAAAATTCTCATTGTCTGGGAGTGTGGAATTACCAACAGCGAGTTTGCAAGGTGGCCTAACCACAGGGCCTCATGGGGAATTGACGAAGGCCAAATCTGCGAAAATTCAGCTGAGTCAAATGTCAGCTAGCCTAGCATCTTCATTATTCTCTGAGCTAGAAAGAGTCCCAATCAAAGAGGAGAAGGTTCCCTGTCATAACTTGAGTTACGAGACTCTCGGTTTTGATAATGATACGATGGACGCTTGGGATGTCGATGTCATTACGATTAGCTATGTGGAGCATCCGCTGGAGCGGTTGCTGAAGTGGATAGACCGAATTTTTGTCTGGTTAGAAAAGCAGTGGCATCTACTCTGGGCTAGGCAAATTGGTGAGCGTTGAATGAGTGTGGAGTCAATGCTGGCGAAGATACTTTTAACAACAAAAAAGGAAACCCTGTATGGGTTTCCTTTTTTGTTGTTGATGCTGTGTGTAGTGAACTACCTGACAGCCTTATCCATAAGTTGTTGGATTGTGATTCAGTCGCAATTCACCCTAGGCAAACCATTCTTCTACAGCTTCTGCCTTTGTATTGGTGTTGCGAGAGAGGGTTTTGCGCTCGAAGTCCATATGGATAGAACGCATTTGTTCACCATCTTTGGCAACTGCCACAATCGGATAGCGTAGAACGCCATCTTGGAAGGAGACATGGAAACGGAATGTACCATCAGGTTCTAGCTCAATTTCTTTACCATCTACGGTTACTGTGGCATCAGGCTCTGTAGCACCGTAGACAATCAGCTCGGCATCAGCAATCAGCCAGAACTTACGGGGCTTAACTGGAGGCACTGAGGCAGACATGCCTATACCGGACATATTGATGCCAGAGGCTGTCGGTAGTGCCCAGAGACCAGCTCCCGAAGGGAAGACAAAAGAGCTAACGGCTTGCTCAGGAACCTGATGCATAGACCCAAACAAGGAACCTGCTAGGCGCATTGCCTCGTTAGATTTCGCTTGAGCAAAAATGTCATCGTAGAGGGCGTTCTCTTCAGAGAGACCGACCTGCTCCGCACTGGCCTTGTGACTAGGGGGAACAAGCTTGGCAAAGGTACGACCTCTCAAATCTTGATTCCAGTCAATTGTGATGAACTGGTCTTCGATCCAATCGGAAGGATAGACGGGCGGAATGCGAATAGGTGCAGAGCGAGACAGCATTAGCCAACGGCCATCGTCGCAGATGTAGCCAACTTCGACGGTGTAGTCGCGATCGCTCACTGGAACGGGTAAATACCACTCACGAGCAAGTTCACCGCACTCGTATTGCTGAAGGCTGTGAGGGCTTTGGTAGTTGATGTCGATATCAGTGACGTCATAAAACCGAAGTGCTAGACGGTTACCACCCTGGTTACGTAGCTCCTGCTTGTGCTCATTGGGAATATCCCAGTAGGCATAGGCCCACTGCGGATCTCTTGGTAAGAGCACAATGCGGCTTTCACCGTAGCCACCGGGTAGGTCTCCCAAGCCATCATCTACAGTGGCTAGCTCCGTCATTGTTTGTGTCATCCCTCTGGGAGCAGTGGCGACAGTTGAACGGGAGCGGGCATCTACGGTGTTGACTGTGGGCATAACTTGACCTTGAGATGAATTGGCGAACTTAGCAGCTTCAATGGTTGTTTGGTCGTCGGTAGATGAAATAACTTCTGGAACTTCTTGGCGCACACCTGCAGCGATTTGCTTCTGTTTGATGGCTTCCACAAGCTCAACTTTTCTCATCCGACTGTAACGGGAGACTTCATATTCACTGGCTACCCTACGAAGTTGACGCAATGTCATCTCCTCTAGTGGAATTTGAGGCGTTTGGTCCGACATACTCGTTGTTCTCCTCGCTAGTGCATGAACCAACGATCCCAGTAAATCCCAAATTTTTTATTTAGTGGGATCGGCTTTGGCATCAATATCTTAATAGTATGACAAAAAAGTTTACGAGGGATCGTGAAAGTGCCGCTAATTTCTCACAAAACAGCTGTGATCCCTGATCTCGGGATCAAAATGTTATGGTTTGTTGACTTTACTTTTCAGATCCCCGTAGTTATGAATAAATTTTGTAGCCAGTAGCTTACTGATTGGCGGAATAATGGAGATCGATTTACTTGAGAGAGGCTGTGACTGACGAAGTAAACAAGCAGGAGCGTCGTGGAAGTCGAATTATTGGCAAAATGCTTCCGCCCGCTGTTCAGCTCTGGATGCGATCACAGGTTGAGCAGGTTGGGCAGGTAGCTATCAATTTGGATGGTAGTGATCGCCAAATTTTGTCTGGCTACCTTCCTGAGGTCACCGTCTCTGCGAAAAAAGCAATTTACAAAGGAATTGCAATTAAACAGGTGAACTTGTCGGCCTCTGACATTCGAATCAATATTGGGCAGGTTGTCCGGGGTAAGCCCCTGCGGTTGCTGAAAAAATTTCCGGTTCAAGGTGAAGCTGAGATAAGTGCCGCAGATCTTGATGCCTCTTTGAATTCGTCGCTGCTGATAGCAGGGTTGACCGATTTCTGGCGATCGCTGATAAAAATCCCTGCATTTGCTCGGTCTGCTCAAGCGGTTTACGGCCAGCTGCCCATTCATCCTGACGTGATGGTGCAGAATCCTCAGCTACGGTTAGGCGAGGCGTGCTTGGGCTTAAGCTTTTACCCGGCTATTGCCTCAATGGACACTTCTCCCGATGCTTCGGCTGCCAAAACTGCTGACCAGCCGGTTATTTTAGGTACTGGGCTATCTGTGGCTGAGCAGCATTACTTGCAGCTGGATTCGCCTTGTTGGCTGGCATCGTTAGACGATTTGTCGACATTTTTCGATGATGAGGCGAATGCTGAATCTGGACATCGTCAGACAATTGCTGCGCTAGAGGGATTCCGGTGGGACCTAGGGAAAGAGACGCAGTTGACTCAGCTGAGCTTACACCCTGACCAGCTGCGTTTCTGTGGTCAGGTCAGGGTGACACCATAAGCTGGTCTAAGTAGTTCGAAGGGCGTAACCTCACGAAATGGGTTGTTTTGGATAAGATAGCTAGCTGAAATAGTGCACTAAATGCTGGAGTGAATGGCTAGGGGGAGTAAGTACACCACAAAGTAGTACACCAGTGGTGCGGTGAAGACATAGCTGTCTGTTCTGTCTAGAATGCCGCCGTGGCCTGGAATGAGCGTGCCAGAATCTTTCACCCCTGCATCGCGTTTCATCAGCGATTCGGTGAGGTCGCCCAGTAGGCTAGAAACGCCCACAATAGTGCCTAGCGCTGATCCGGTTAGCCACCAAATCGGCCAGCCCAGAGACCATGCACCTAGAATGCCAACGCTGATGCTGGCTCCGATTCCGAAGATGGCACCCTCTACGGTTTTCTTAGGGCTGATATTGGACAAGGGCGTGCGTCCAAAGGCTCTGCCAAACGCGTATGCTCCAATATCTGCGCCCCAAATGCAGGCGAAAGCAATGAATGTAACCGTCAATCCTTTGGGCAACTGAAACCAGTCTAGGTTGCTAGGAAGATACCCTCCAAATGGCAGATTAGTCACTGCATCAGCACCTAAATCGCGCAGTCTGATCCAATAGGTGGGGAGATACCCCCCATAAAAAAGAGCCAGTATAGAGGCAGCCACATCAGCAATGGTGGCAAACTTGGGCTGAAAGAGAAGATAGAAGCAGATGCAGGTGCCTGCTAGCGCAAGGGTGGCATCTGTCAGGGGCGGGGAGATGTGCGCGGTGACTAGCAAAACCTGGCTGACAACCAGAGTCGTTTTGGCAGCGGGGTTGATACCCTTGGCTCTCACCAACCCAAAAACTTCTAGCTGGCCCAAATATACAATGATGCCAAACCCTACGGTGAAGTACCATCCGCCCAATACAATCAGGCTCAGTGCGATTGCGATCGCAACAATTCCACTGGCAATACGAACCCAGGGCATAGACGTTTTAACTCAAGTGAACAGCGTTCCCAGGTTCGCGTAACTGCGGAGCGAAAAGGGGGTTGATAAAACACTATATAAAAATTTAGTCACCCTGCACATGGCTCATAGGAGGGAACACCAACCCTGGTTGCTATTGTGAATATTTTCCAAGGCCTGAGAGTTTGACTGGAACCCTTGCCTTGAGTGGCTGCTGAATGGCTGTAATGATTTCCTGATACATGGACTCTGCCAGGGAGAGAGAGAATTCTTCTGTAAGGTGGTGCGCATCTCTGTACAAAATCAGCCCGTCTCGCTTGAGGTCACAAACTGCCTGGTCACAAACATAGGGATTCATATCAACTAGCACAACGTTTTCGTATTTGTCAGCTGCGAGCGTAAGCGCTTCATTTGCCGACTGGACCTGTTCTTCTGGTGTTTCAGGTATTTTTAGCTGACATGGGGCAGCCTTAAACTTTGAGAAAAACCAACGGTCCTGGCGGGCTAGGCAAATAGGTGCATCAAACTCTAGGGAAGGCGTATCTTTTAACGCAACGACATGTTGACTGTTAGTGCTGAGCGCTTCCATCATGCGGTCTGTTCCAGTGATCCACTCTTCTCGGCTAAAAGGCTGATTAGTCCAAGATGTCACGATGACTAGGTCAGGGTTGAGGGTCTGAATGGCCTCCAGAGTTTTTTGTTGCCATGTAGGGCATTCGCTGTAGTCCCGTCCTAGCACCGGCAGAAACTTTGGAATATCTACGTAGGGGCAAGCAGCTTTCGTCATGGAGGTGAGCGCCCATCCTTTGGTTTCTGCTAGCTGAGCCAAAGGCGCGTACCACTGCGCAGCATGACTATCTCCCACTAACACCACGGCTGGCCGGTCAATATTGCTAACAGGTTCTGCCAGGGTGCAGCCCTCCAGCTGTGGGGTGTCTGAAAAGAAGCTCACATGGCAGCCGTTTTGGTAAACGATGGGAATATCTCTACGGGCGCGAGTGTACTGCAGTTGGTTTGGCGCTTCAGCCTGTGCCTTTGCCGTTTGCATCCATCCCACAGAAAGAAAAATGCTGATAACGGTAATAAACAGTCCTAAACTGAATGACCGTATGGGTTTCTTCGCCAAAAATGAATTGTGACGGACGGGATTTTCTACTAGTCCGTAGGTGGCTTCAGCCAGTAACCAAGCGACTAAGACCAGCCCTATTCGGACGATGAGCGGGCTGCCTGGTGCGATCGCCTGTGCAAAAACGAGAATAGGCCAGTGCCAAAGGTACCAAGCGTATGAAACGCGGCCGATATTTTGAAATACTCGCCATGACAAGAACCGGGATAGCAAAGTTGGCGAACTGACCTCTGGAGGGCTCGTTGTGCAGGCACGAAGAACGAGCAGCGTAGAAATGCACGGCAAAAGCGCTGCAAAGCCAGGGAAAGGGGTGAGTTCATTAAATAGGGTTGCAGCAAGGGCAATGCCTAGTATTCCAAGCCAGCCAGAAACCGTTCGAAGATGGGAGTGCCGCTGAAATAGGGGGGGGACCAAAATGCCCAAGGCACCCATGGAAAATTCCCAGGTTCTAGAAGGTGATAAAAAGAAAGCCCAAGATTGCTTCGTTTCGGTCCAGTGAAGGGATAGGAGGAAAGAAAGAATCGTGATGCTGACCATCCATATCAGGACTCTGCTTCGGCTGATTTTCGGGTTTGCTAGCTCTGGTGGAAGTTTTCGCTGCTGTGAAAACAGCGTTTTTCGCACGAATATGCCCGCAGCCAGCATGACAAATACTGGCCACACCAAATAAAACTGTTCTTCAAGGCTTAGAGACCAAGTATGGAGCAGCGGATTGGTTTCTGGGGCTGCGCCTAAGTAATCGACTGCGGTGTAAGCGAAGTGGACGTTGCTGAGGTAGGTCGCTGTTGCCAGTGCCGCTGTTGCTAGGTCAATTTGCTCAAAGGGGGCGTAGATTAAGGTACTGAACGCTATTGTTACAACGAAGACAACTAGTAGCGCCGGGAGTAGCCGCCTAGCTCGCCTTGAATAAAAGCGAACAAGGTCAATGCGGCCGGTATTTTGAGCTTCATTGAGCAGGAGCCAAGTGATGAGGTACCCGGAGAGCACGAAAAAAATATTGACACCGATGTAGCCACCTTGGAATCCGGGTACGCGGGCATGGTAGGCCAATACTAAAAGAATTGCGATCGCCCGCAGCCCTTCTATATCAGGTCGGAATTTTGGGCGGTGGACGATTCTCTCGCTCGTGCTGTGCTCGTTTGAGAAGAGTTGATTCGGTCCTGTCGCGTTCATCAGCAAAGACCTCTATGCGCTGGTGGTAGATGTATTGAGGCAAGCTCGGTTAATTGGATAGGTTAACCGACTTTGTTAACTTAAGTTTACGAAAAGACATGTAAAATGCGACACCTATTGGTTAAATGTCCCAATGGGTGTCGCAAGATGGACTGGCGATTGTTAGTAAGGCTAGTAACAACCAATCTAGTGAGAGAACGTGTAAGTTTTCTCGAACAGTGTCTTGTCTGTGGTGAGGGGTGAGTGCAGTTGCAGACTAATTATTGTGATGTTGCAACTGCCTTCTGCAGGACAGATTTACCTTCTAGGGTGTCAGGAGCAGACGCTCCCATTAGGTCCAAGATAGTGGGGCCAACATCGATGGACTGCTGTTCTGGAAGCGTTACACCAGCTTCGATGCCGGGGCCCTGTACGTTGATGAAGCCCTTAGAGCGGTGGCTGCCTGTTCGTCTGTAAGGAACTGGGCCAATGCGACCACAAGTGGGGTGGTCGATAACATCGGCAGGGGTTTCAGCCCACTCTACGACGAGGTCGGCACTGGGATGCTTGGGATCTCGGTCGAATCCGGAAGTCCGAGAGCGGATTACACGCTTCACGACCTTTTTACCGTTCCGAGGATTGACGATTTTCATCAAATCTTCGGTCAATTCGTCGCATACAGCGTTGTAGTCAGCTGGGTCAACGATACCTTCTGGCTCTCTACCCTTAACGTTTATTCTGATGTAGCCTTCTGAGAAGCTCGGCAGCGCAAATGCCTTCATCTTTGGCCAAAAAGGTTTGTACCAGCACACAGGCTGCCAGAAGAAGGGGTCTTTCTTTTCTTGAAGCTCCTGGGAGGAATACATGTCAGGATTAGAAGCGCGGCCTAAGAAGCGATCAATGTATTTATGAGATTTGCTGGGTAAGTTGCGACGCAGGGTCTTACGGAGAATATTTGGGTCTTCTCGTAGCTGCCACACTTCGCCCGTCCAGGTTTTTCTCTTGGGGTTTAGCAGGGGTGCTGGTGGCGCTTTTGTGATGTCGCCTTTAGCAATGAGCGCTTCACCCGGAAAATTCCATCGATATAGGAATTCTGCGAGCATGAACATGCTGGGAACATCTGTGGTGTTATTGCCGCTGCCGTGTACTGAAAACACTACGATGTAAGCATCTTCAGGGGCGGCCTCCATAATTTCGCCGAGGGACTTGTCGACTGCTTGGAACGTTTCTAAGAGAGGATCGTTTTCGGGTAGGCGATCTTGTACGTATTCGTGCAGGGGATGGTCCTTTTGACTGAGAAACCAAAAGTCGTGCCCAGCTGAATGCGGTTCACCAAAAATGGTTAGAAATAGGTCCCATTCTTCTTCTTTGAGAAAGTCTTTACAGATTTGTGTGCGGTGTTCAATGCCTTTTTTGAGTGCGGACTCTAAGCGAGCGAGGTAGCTCTGATCCCACCAATCACCGTGGTCCCTGTGTAGGGCAGGATGTTTGCCATAGTCACGTTCTAGCTTTTGAAAGACTTCTTTAGGTTCGGAATGGCTCGGTGTACTGGGGGAATGAGCGCCCCAAGCCAATACCTGAACGCCATTAACATCGGGACTGAGTGTCCCTTTTGGCATGTCGAAGACGGCAACTCTGTGCTCGGGACCTAGTGCGTAGAAGGGAGGATACTCCTTAAAGTCGTAGGCCTGAATGTCGTAGACATCATAGGTGCCTTCGGTGAGCTTGACTTCTCCCCAATAGCCTGTTCTTTCGGCTGAGCAGGCGGTCAGAAAGTTAGTCCAAGGCGTTTCGGCTTTGTAGCGATTGTCTCCTTCAAGACGACCGTAGGTACCGTTTTGACGAAGCTTTTTGAGGTTGTTCAGATAGCCTTTTTCAATCCACTCGTCTAGCAAGTCGGGATCGGCAGCGTCGAGACCAATGGCAATTACAGAACGTTTCATATCGTCAATTCCTCTCAAGTTAGATATCTAAAATAGAAATAGGTTGAGCTTGCGTCTTGGACTATTTCTGGGGGAAGAGCAAAGTTTGCAGGTAATAGAATGGGCTGACAAAACTACCGAGAAAAAATTCCATCTCACAGGCGGTGACGAGGTCAGTCTGCATTTGACGCCGGTACTTAAACCAATGCAAGACTACTCGACGGAGATTGCTCAAAATGAGCTTTATAAACACGAGGGGTTTTTTCCATGTGTCTGTGTTGATCATCCTGAGCTGGCAAATGCAGAGGCCACAGCCCCGGCTTAGCCTAGTGAGATAGCTACGTTCTAGCCTTTTTTCTGGGATTTGGTGGGCTGCTTTCATGGTTGGAGCGTACCAAATTTCCCAGCCTGCTCTGTGGATATGTAGGAGGACTTCGTAGTCGTCACCGGCTACCATTGCCTTGGTGACTCGGCCTACCAGTTTGGGATTCTCAGGCGCGTTTTCGTCCCAGGCTTGTTTGCGGACTACCCAAGCCGCTGCTGACGGTAGGCTGAGATTGTCTGGATCATATTGATGTGCTGTTGGACCTCGTTCTCTGAGCGCTAGAAACGATTGAATTCTATCGAAGTTTTCGGGTGGTGCAACTTCAAAATCACCGCGAATACGTCCGCCATAGGCCCCTACTTGAGGATGGCTTTCGCCAAACTCATAGGCCTGAGCAACCCAGTCTGCTGCTGGGACGATGTCGTCATCTATGAATCCGACCCATTTGCTTTTGGCTGAGTTGATTGCCCTCAGGCGGGCGTATGCGATGCCTTGTTCTTTTTCGAAGACGTACTCTAGTGAAGACGCGTTGTGGGCTTTCTCTGACCACTCAGACTGGTAGCGTTTGACAACTTCGGCAGTATTGTCTGCGCTGTTATTGTCAACGACGAGGACTGTCCATGAAAAATGGTCCGTTCCGGTTTGCGATCGCAAATTATTCAATAGCTGCGGTAATCGCTCTGCGCCATTGTAAGTAGGAATTGCTACGGTGAAGTCCATTGATATGCATCCACTGAGTGAGGAGAAGCGCGTGCGAACGGTGGCAAATAAAATCGCAGCCGATAAACTACTTACTTACTGCCCGTCACCATACAAGATACTCAAAATACCGAGAAAATATGGAGCCTCTCACGACGGCTTTATACACTCTTTGTAGGAGAGTATGTGAGCTGTGAACTGGCGAGATAGGGTGCAAAAAGGCGTAATTCCCTATCTCGCTAGGTCTGCTTAAGCGCCAATTACAATTTGAGCATTACTCAACTGTGAAAAATTCGTCAGCTGAGCGATATTAACGGGCCCGTACACTGACCCAAGGCCATCTTGGTCGAACTGGAGTGTGCCTGTATCGGTATTGAATAAGAAATTGGCTGCGTTGCCTAGTGAAACAGGATTGCTTCCACTGACAAAGCTTCCAGAGGATGAAGCATTGGTATTGAGGAGAGTTCCTGCTGTTAGGCCACCTCCAAAGCCGGATGCTGAGACGATAAAGCGGTCATCTTGGGAGAAGTCTGTAATCGTGTCTTCTCCATCAAGAGCTGAGGCATAAACGAAGGCGTCAGCCCCACCTAGGCCCGTGAGTGTGTCGTTTCCTCTTCCGCCGCGGATGCTTTCGCTTTGCGGTGTTCCGGTGAGCAAGTCGTCGTTATCACTGCCTTCTATTAACTGACCACTAGCGGTCTGCGCAGCTGAGGTCGTTGTGGCGGAGGAACTGCTGCTGATGACGTTGTTGATGGCATTGCTAAAGGCCTGGGCAATTAGTTGGTTACCTGTGTCATTTGGGTGGAAGCCGTCAGCCTCCAGGTGCTGAGCTGGATCTAGCACGCTGGCGACGTCTACGAAGCTGACATTTTTGCCCGCGTTTGCTTTGCTATTAACCAGTCCAGGAATTTGGCTGTTGTAGTCGACGACGCGTGCGGGGAAGGTGGCGAGCGTAGAACTTGAAAGGTCGGCGGGATTGGTTGGTGCGATGGAGGCAACAATGAGCTCTGCTGTTGGGCGGAGGCTTGTGATGGTGTCAATCAGACTGCTGAGTCGGCTAATGGCCTGGCTGACAGAGATGCTGCCGTCGCGCATGTCATTGGTGCCAATTTTCAGCAGGATGATTTCTGGTCTGGAGCTTGCTAACCAGTTAGTGATGTTGCTAGCTATTTGATTGATTTTCCATCCACCGTGACCTTCGTGGTCGGTATCGAAGCCCACACCATTGTTCTGTGAACCAACGAAGTCAAAGTTTACGCCGTCGTTGTTCAGTAGGTTTGAAAGGTGATCTCGGTAGCCACTTTGCAGATCTCTATTGCTGATGCTGCCATTAGGACCAAATTCTGCTCCTCTGGTAATGGAGTCGCCGAGGGGCATAATCTCGAAAACCCCATTATTCCCGGAAAGCGGGCCACCTTTTTCAACGAACTGTACGGAGTCAATGCGGCCGAGTTCGCCTTCGTGTTCTTGGGCGGTGAGCTCAATGAGGTCGCCTTTGGAGAGGGTGACGTTGGATATGGTTCTTGTTGTTCTTGTTTTATTGTTTGCGACAGTGCCGCCAAGCTGCTTGTCTGCAATCCAGCCGTCTACGGTAGAGCCGTTGAGCTTGAATGCGAAGGGTGCTTCGCCGTCGGCTTCGTCGAAGTAGGTGACGATGACATCGTAGGTGCCGGAGTCGCCGTCGAACTGAG
>JBCBFY010000035.1:0-23780 GCA_038527325.1 Cyanobacteria bacterium J06614_10 | reverse complement strand
GTGCAGCGGCAGTGCCGAAGCTGCTGTCGTCACTGGTGAAGGGAAGTGTGATGTAGCCTTTGCTGGGTTCTGCGAAGAAGCCGGATAGAAGCATGTCTTCAGCTTCTACCAAAAGAGGATTAGTAGGCATTTGAATTATTTAGGGGACGAGTTGTGAAATAGAGTGGTGGAGGGCTACGGCACTGTCAGTTGCTACCTTGTATCCTTGCTGTATCCGACTCTGAAGCTATGCTTCGCTAACGTGTAGTGAAGCTTCTTTGGATTGCTTCACATCATCAAACCCTGATTCCAAAAGAGTACAAAGTTTGATGTAGTGCCCGCTAGCTAGCACCTGTACTCTTCACATATTCTTGTTTCTGTCATCCGTATTAATTAAGTTTTTTGGGAACTCGCAGAATATTTCTGACAGGCTACGGCTGCTGAGGGCGTAGGCTTCTTTAAACGCTGGAATAGCCTCAGGAAGGGGACTCTAACGCTTGTGGTTTGCTCATTTGGTAGCCTTGCGCGTAGCGAATTCCGGTTTCTTTTATTGATTGGAGTAGGTTAGAAGATTCGATACCTTTGGCAATTACTTGGATGGGATGACGTTTTTGAATGTCTTTGAGGAGCTGCAGTTTGTCTGAGTTGTGAGTGTTGATGGTTTTTACAACGTCTGCGCTTAGCTTGATGTAGTCGACTGGCATGTCGTCTAACAGTGAGGCTGTGGTTGCGTTGAGTGGAATGTCGTCTAGGGTGGTGCGGCATCCTACGGCCCGCAGGTTGGAGATAAGATTTGATGTTGTTGTTGGATGTTTGAGGGCGACGTGTGTGGGAAGTTCGAAGCAGAACAGATGCCCTGGTAGGTTGTTTTGGGCGAGTTTGCTGGCTACGAACTGTGGGAAGGTTTTGTCTTTGATACTGTCGGGTGACAGGTTGATTGAATAGAGGGGACTGCTGTCGGAGTGTTGTTGTGTTGGTTGGATGTTTTGCTGTTGACTGTGATGACTGAGATGTTCGAATAGGTTGCGGATGACCCATCGGTCAATGATGCGCATGAGGTTGTAACGTTGCGCGGTGGGCATAAAGTCGCCGGGGGAGAAAAGCTGATGAGCACCATCTAATCTCAGCAGCAATTCTTTTTGGCTGGGGACTGCTTCAGTCGGGTGTGATGGATGGCTGTTTTGAGGTGATTGGAATAGGTCAAATACGCTTTGCTGGTAGAGCTTGAAGTGGTTTTTCTCGAAGCCCATGGTAATTGCTGTCAGCTTCTGCTGTTGATCGCGATGACGCCTGTCTTTGAGGGCTTGTAGTTTGTCTTTGTAGGCTTTGTTTAGTAGGAATAATGGGCTAGAAAGGGTGCTGCTTAGCAGCTCGCGATGGCAACTATCGGTTGTGTTGAGGGTTTGCTTGGCGCCATGACGTAGCCGATGGAGCGCGAGCTTACGAATATCGTTGGCAATGTAGGCTGGGACAGCGAAGGGACGTTGCCACTGCCTTAGGCCGAGTAGGCGGATATGGTAGCGACTGAGGCCGACGCACCGAAATAGGGTGACTAGGTAATCTTTGCGGAGGCGGCCATCTGGGATGTCGTGCATGACGACCATTTTGGGGTTGTACCAAATGTCCCATCCGGATTTTTGGATGTGGAGGATCGCTTCTAGGTCTTCGCTTGCTAGCCCGGCGCTTTTTCCTTTGTTGTTGAGGAAGAGGCGTTTGGGGACTGCCTTGAGCCAGGCCTCGCGTCGTACGATGAGTCCGGCTGCGGGGGGCAAAATTTTATTGGCGGGCTCGTAGCGGTGGGCCTGTTCTCCTCTTTCGATGATGGCTAGGAAGCATTTGATATTTTCTAGCTCAGCGGGGAGTTCGCTTTCAAATTTGCCGTGAATTTGGGAGCCGAAGGCACCTGCTTTTGGATGAGTCTTGGCGAATGTGTGAGCTTGAGCAACCCAGTCGGAGGCTGGGATGTTGTCGTCATCTAGGAAGGCGATGAGTTTTCCGCGAGCGGATTCGACGGCATGCTGGCGGGCGAAGGCAGCGCCTTGTTCGGCGGCGAAGCAGTAGTGGAGGGGGACGGAGGGGATGGGCCAAGTTGACTGGAACTGTTCGACGACTGCGGCCGTATCATCGGTGCTGCCGTTGTCGCAGACGATGATTTCCCACTGGATGGATTCGGTATGGGTTTGTCGCTTTAGCTGCCCGAGTAATTGCGGTAGCCTGGCTGCGCCATTGAAGGTGGGAATTGCAACTGTGATGTCTAGCGCAATATTTTTGTCAGTATTAGCCATGTATTCATCCTTGCCCCGTTTCACAATTGCAACATGGAAAAATCGCGATCGCTAATATCTAGGCACCATCTTTAAGGTCTCTTTAACGTAGAAACACGGACAAAAAGCTGATTTTAGCCATGAACTTTATTCGAGCTTGTTGCCGCTGACGATGAAAATGGGGTCTACGGCTCTAAATATTTGGCGATTTCCGCGTGTCTCAAGCCGATTGACGATGGGCTGGGCGACTTCAATATTTCTGGCGTGTAGAGCGCTGAGGGTTTCGGAGGCTGTGTGAAGCGTTTCCAGGTTATTGGCGGTGATGACAATGCGCCCGTTTAAGGTGAGCTGCTCCCAAGCTGTTTTGAGGGTGGACTGGAGGGGGGCGCCTTCTATGAGGATGCAGTTAGGGTGCCCGGTGATGTGATGTAGGCACTCTGGTGCATTACCTGAGACGACTTCTACATTTTGGGTGTTAAAGCGATCGCAGTTCGTTTTGATAAGGTTGGCGACTTCTTCGTCGCGCTCGACTGCGGTAATTTGCCCGGCTGGACACAAGAGCGCGGCTTCTATGGCAACTGTGCCAGTACCAGCGCCGATGTCCCAGAGCTGGGCGGTGGGCTGGAGCTGCAGCGAGCCAATAACAAGTAGCCGGACTTCCCTAGGTGTGAGGGGGATGCCGGGAAGCTGCTGAAAGAGGCGGTCGGGAATGCCCGGGGTCTTGTAGGGCCAGAGTGCAGACATATAAAAGGACTAGTTATATAGATAGTCGAACTCACCGTGAGCTGAGTAGGGGGAATGAACTTAACGAGATGGCCTTAAAGGCCTGATGTTATCAGGGTGCGGGTATCTCTGAAGTATCTACAGTTAGGATTTTTTCTAGTTTGGGGTCGTGGCTGCCGGTGATTTGGCTACCAGCGCGGCGTAGGGTCTGCAGTGTATTTATGGCTGATGGGGTGATGGGTTCCCCTGGGAGGAGGATGGGAATGCCGGGGGGATATGGGCAGATGGTTTCGGCGCAGAGGTAGCCGCTGGCTTGCGCAATGGGGATTGCTTTCTTTTTGGCCAAGAAGGTCTGTCTGGGGGTGACGCAGGTTTTGGTTGCTGTCACCGCGATTGGGGGCTGCGGCTCTAGCGGGTTCGGCATGTTAGGGGGTGATGTTTGGGGTGCCGCGCTGTCTGTGGACCGGTTGCTGAGGGTTCTAAATCCTTTGATGAGCTGGGTGATGTCTTGGTTTGAGTTGCCGATGGAGACGATGAAGGTGAGGTTGCTGAGCGAGGGGAGTTCGGCGGTGACGCCAAATTGCTCGTGGAGCTGTTCATCTGCTTGAAAGCCGGTAAGGCCTAAGCCTGTGACATTGACGGTGAGACGAGTGCGATCGCCCACCAAATCGCTGCTTGCGCTGTCTTTTTCATATTTTGGCTGTAGTACCCGAATCTTAGGAATCGCAGTGAGCGCGTGGGCGGCGCGGTCTGCAATTTCTAATGTGTGGGTGAGAAGACGATGGCCTGAGGCGGCCATCTGCTGGCGAGCGGTGTCGAGGGAGGCAAGCAGCAGGTAGCTGGGGCTGGTGGACTGGGTGATCTGGAGTGACTGGGCGAGTTTGTGCCGGTCTATGCGATGGCCCTGGGTGTGTAGGAGGGCGGCCTGGGTGAAGGCACTGAGCACTTTGTGGGTGGACTGGACGGCGATGTCTGCGCCTGCCTGTAGCGCGGTGGGGGGGAGCTCTGGATGGAAGGCGAAATGGGGGCCGTGGGCTTCGTCCACAATGAGGGGAATGTCGCGGGCGTGGGTGAGCTGTGCGATCGCGGCTATATCTGAGCAAATGCCGTGGTAGGTGGGCGATACCAGTAAGACGGCTTTGGTGTCGGGATGTTGGGTCAGGGCTTGCTCGACGGCCTGGGGGGAGAGCGTGAGGGGAATGTCCCACTGTGCGCTGTAGGTCGGTGTGATGTAGATAGGCTGCGCGCCGGAGAGAATGAGTCCTGCAATCGCTGAAATGTGTGCATTTCTGGGGAGGACGATTTTGTCGCCGGGGCCGCAAGTTGCCAGGATAGCTGCCTGTAGCCCGCAGGTAGAGCCATTGGCTAAGAACCAGGTTTGCTCTGCTCCAAAGGCCTCTGCTGCGAGGATTTGCGATCGCAAGATGACACCTTCAGCGGCAAATAAATTGTCAAGTTCTGGTAGTTCTGGGAGGTCTGCAGCAAAGGCTTTCTTTCCAAAGAGCCTTTGCTGCTGCTCGGTGGTGCCGAACCCTCGCTTATGACCGGGGGTGTGGAAGGGGAAATTTTGCCGCCGGGCGCAAGCTTGTAGCGCGCTGGCAAGCGGCGTTTCTGACTGTTTGGGTCGGGCTGACTTGTTCAGAGTAGTGCTAGGTGGCGAGAGGATATCTGCCTATTTTACGCACCGTTATGTGTCGGTCGTGGCATCCCGTAAAACAGCATTGATGGATTGCAAGGGGAGTTGGTATGCCAGCGCCTATCGAATATTCGAAGGTTATTTGTTCTTTTCAATGCTGTTTATAGACAAATTGTCTTCTGTGTTTCTACTGAATTTACTAAATCTTAAGTTATCTTTGTGGTGAGCTTACATCAAGCGAACTAAACAGGTCGTTGGCCAGAGCGTTGGTCTGAAGTGCATTTAACGGCTTACCGCAGATTAGAGAATTTCGAGGTAGAGAGTTATGGCACAGATAGAGGGGCTGAGTTCAGCGCTGGGCGGAAAGCTACGAAAAGGCGTTTCTAAGCTACGTTCCGAGGTGGCCCATCGGACGGAGCTAATGAAGTATTTTGGCAAGTTGCCAGACCTCTCGCAGGCAGATAAGCAGCTCTGCGAGGAGCTAAAGCGGACGGGTATTGTGATGACCTCCTTGGAGGATTTGGGGATTTCCTCTACTCCGCAGCTGATGGCTGCGACTGAGGAAATGATCCCTCGGCTGCAACGAACTGACATAGCTGGAAATCTCTCTAGCAACATGCGTTCGGCGGCAAGCCATTGTTTGTACGGGGATCCGGTTGCGATCGCACAAAAGTTCCCTGCTATTCATCTGTGGGGCTTGCAAGATCGCATTTTAGATATCTTGGAGAACTACTACGGCGCGCCGATGTCTTGTATTGGCGTCAATATGCGCAGAGATATCGCCGACGGTCAGCAAAAAGGTACGAAGCTCTGGCACATTGACGGAGAGGACCGCAAGGTTATGAAAATTGCGGTCTACTTAAACGATGTGGACGATGAAGGTGGCCCGTTTGAGTACATTCCTTTAGAGGACTCTCCGTCTTACAAGGACTTTCCAAGTTCTTCTATTTACGATGAGGACATGGAAAAGGTCGTCCCTCGTTCGAAGTGGGTGCCTTGTACAGGTGCGAAGGGTACCGTCATCTTCGCTGACAATGCAAGACTTTTTCACCACGGCAGAACGCCGCTAAAAGACCGCTACACCATTTTCTACGCCTACGCGTATCGTCAGCCCAGACGACCGGAAGCTTGCGAAAGGTCTCCCTGGCGGACAGGAATACCGTATCTGGCCGATAAGCTCACCCAGCGTCAGAAAGATGCTATCTGGAACTATGCGGGATTGCCAACTATCCCGCGTACCCTGAAAGACAAGGCCTTGGCAGAAATCCGCTCGTAAGTTGGTGGCGTAGGGGTCACTTGAGTGTTGTTGCGCCGAGGGCAACTTGGATTAGATTCTTAGCCTTCGCCATCCTTTGTGTTTGGCGTCGGATTTTTGCGCTCGGAGATAACTTTGGCGGGTACGCCGACTGCGATTGAATAGGGTGGAATGTCTTTGGTGACGACGGCCCCGGCTCCGATGACACTGCCCTTGCCGATGGTGACTCCATCGACAATTCTGACGCCGCTGCCTATCCAGCAGTCTGCTTCGATAATGATGCCTTTGAAGCTACTTGCTTGCTCTCTGATGTTGATGTCAGGGTTTGCGAAGTTGTGGTTGTTAGCGTAGATGCTGCTGTGCGAGGCGATTAGGCAGTTTTCTCCGATGGTGATGCTGCCGCCAGACAGGCAGGTGTAAGGCCCGATGTAGGTGTGCCTGCCGATGTGGATATCTTGGTAGCTGGCTTTGATATCTACGCCGACGTCGAGATTGACCGCCTCGGCGAGCGTGATGTTGCTGTGATTGTTGAGACTTCTGAGCCGGGTGCCTTTGGAGAGGGCGACGCGATCGCCTAGCTTGATCTGCGGGCTACCGACAAAGTCTACGCCGGTGTGAATAGCGGTGAATGCGCCAATTTGCGCAAACATTGTGCGGTAGGTGAGCCGCCTGAGCAGCCGCCCTAAAAAGAAAGGCATCCACTGCAGAAAAGCAAAGACAGTGCCTTCAATTGCCCGAACTAGTTTGGAAATGGCGGCTTTTTTCTTATCACCCAAAGATGACGTCAGCCTTATTTCTTCTGAGTTCATCGTTAGCATAGGACAACTTTTTAGGAATCACAGGTCTCTTCTATTTATCCCTCACGCGTCTCTAACAAGCTTAAACACTTCTAGGACGTGAGAGATCTTGGCGAGATGAGCTGACCAATGCCTGATTTTCCTACTTTTTTATCCTTTTAGGATGGATCGCAGCGTACTTCGATCATAAAGCCGTCTGGGTCATAGAAGTAGATTCCTTTGCCGGTGGGGCGAATAATTGGCCCTTTGAAGTCGATTTTGGCTGCTTTGAGCAGTTGCATTGCCTGTTCCATTTGCTCAGGTGCAATATCGAAGGCTAAGTGATCGGTGCGGGTGAAGCCTTTGGCGGGGTCGCTGTCTGGAGGGGCGTAGGTGGGTTCCCAGAACAGATCGAGGATAGTGCCATCTGGCGTTCTGAAGTTGGTGACTTTGCCGTCGGCGACGAGCTGCACGAGGGTGGCGGGAACTTCTTCTCCGGTGAGCCGATGTAGCCCCAGAACTGTGCCGTAGAAATGGCAGGACGCTTCCATGCTGTGCACATTGAGCGCGATGTGGTGCACGGCTCTGAGCATGCCAGGTCTTAGGCCACCGATAGTCGTTGGAGGTTGAGGGCTCTCGGAGATGCTTGAACTGTAGCGTGATGGTGTCGTCATGGTGGAATGACGGCTGCCGCTGGTCGTGGTGTTTTCAGTCAGGTTGTGTGAATCCATGTGACTCGGGAATTACTAAAACTGACGGAAGGCAAGGGTTGAGTGGAAGCCTATGAATCAGTACTTATTGGTGAAAGGAACTGCCGGTTTGGGAAATCGTGTGTTTGTACTGGTAACGGCTATTCTCTATGCAAGGATGTGCGATCGCACCCTTGTCGTAGATTGGTCTGACGACTTTTACACTAATCATAGTGGGAATGCAAAAAACACTCCTACCCAAAATGTGTTTTCCACTCTGTTTGAACTCAAGAACACGCCCCATGCGCCTTCTGTGCCCGAAGATGTTCTTGCGGAAGGCTCTGTGTATCCAGCCCTATGGAAGCCCGTTTTAGACCTCTCAATTGATGATGTGGTTGCTTCGGATGGGCAGCTGGTGAAGGCGATGGGGCAAGGTATTTTTAGAAAATATGCCTGCAATGTGAAGCACTTAACCTATCCAGAAGATCTTCTCATTGCCTCAGGGTATGACGAAGAGATCGAAGCACTGAGATCACTTTTTCAGGGGGAGTACGCTCATTTCAAAAACTTGGATAAAGCTGCGATTTTTCATGAGGCATATCAGCGGTATTTGACGTTGGCCCCTCCGGTACAGCAGCGGCTAGATGATTTCCGCTCGGCTCATATGGCAGGCAAGTCTTGGATTGGGATTCACATTCGCAAGTCGGATAAGGCTATTAGCTACGCCTGGTACCAAAAAGCGCTGGCTGAACATGTGGAACGTTACCCAGAGGCCCATATTTTTCTGGCGACAGATAATCGCGATGTGGAGCGCGAAATTAGCGAGCTGTACCCCGATAACGTGCTGGTGCTCGATAAGTGGTTGCCTGAGCCCGGTGTCGCAGTGCATGGCAATACGGATTGCCCAGATTTGGGAGAGCATGCGGTGACCGCGCTGTTGGATATTTGTTTGTTGGCGAGCTGCGACTATTTAATCTATTCGCGGACCACTTCGTTTGGCCGGTTAGCGAGCTACATTTCGGACAGGCCGGTCGCTCGGCATTTTGATATTCAGCAATACAATGACCAGCGGCGTAGGACCTGGCATGAGCGGCTGCAGACCCTGCGCAATAAAGTGAATCGTAAGGCCAGCTATGGCGTCGGTTGGCTCAAGCTGAGGGGAATTTTGCCGAGTGGGTAGAGACTGGCGAGATATCCACAATGGCTCTGTAATGACTGCGCTATGAGGGAAGTTGATACGTTAAAAGCGATCGCACTCATGACATTTCTTGGGTAAGGACAGTAGTGCTAGCAGCTTTTTAGTCATAATAAGCAAAAGCTCTGAAACCAGTCCAAAGCCGCTATGAGAAGCCTCTTCCTTGACCGTTTGAAAAGTCCTGAGCGCCCGGTGCTCGTTTTCGATGGGGCAATGGGCACTTCCTTGCAGATGCAGGAGCTGACGGCGGCGGACTTTGGTGGCGCGGCCTATGAAGGCTGCAATGAGTATTTGGTAGAGACGAAGCCAGAGGCGGTAGATAAGGTGCACCGCGGCTTTTTGGCTGCTGGGGCAGATGTGATTGAGACCGATACCTTTGGCGGGACGTCGCTGGTGCTGGCTGAGTACGACTTGGGCGATCGCGCTTATGAGCTGAATAAAAAGGCCGCTGCGATCGCCCGCAAAGCTGCAGACGATTTTTCGACGCCTGAAAAGCCTCGCTTCGTGGCGGGCTCCATTGGTCCTGGCACGAAGCTGCCAACCTTGGGTCACGTGGATTTTGACACGCTGAGAAGTGCCTATCTAGAGCAGATCGAAGGCCTGATGGATGGCGGTGTCGATCTGATTTTGATTGAGACGTGTCAGGATGTGCTGCAAATCAAGGCGGCGCTGACCGCTGTCGAGGAGATTTTTGAGAAGAAGGGTAGGCGGCTGCCGCTGATGGTGTCTGTGACGGTGGAGCAGCAAGGCACGATGCTGGTGGGTTCTGAAATTGGCGCGGCGCTGACTATTCTGGAGCCCTATCCTATCGACATCATGGGCTTGAACTGTGCAACCGGCCCGACCGAAATGAAGGAGCACATTAAGTATTTATCTGAGAATTCTCCTTTTATTGTCTCCTGCATTCCGAACGCGGGGCTACCTGAGAACGTGGGCGGGCAGGCGCACTACCGGCTGACGCCGACTGAGCTACGGATGCAGCTGATGCACTTTGTGGAAGACTTGGGCGTGCAGATTATTGGTGGCTGCTGCGGAACGCGGGCAGAGCATATCGCGCAGCTGCATGAGCTGTCTGAAGATTTGACGCCGAAGGCGCGGGTTGTGGGCGATCGCCAGCAGCTCCCTCCCTACGGAGAGCTGCCCTATACGCCTTCAGCTGCCTCTATTTACAGCCCGCAGCCCTATGAACAAGACAATTCCTTCCTCATTGTAGGTGAGCGTCTAAACGCTAGCGGCTCTAAAAAGTGCCGTGAAATGCTCAACGCTGAAGATTGGGACGGCTTGGTTGCTCTGGCTAAAAATCAGGTCAAAGAAGGTGCGCACGTACTGGATGTGAATGTGGACTATGTCGGCAGAGACGGCGTGCGCGACATGAAAGAGCTGGTGTCTCGCTTGGTGACCAACATTACGCTGCCGCTGATGCTGGATTCCACTGAGTGGGAAAAGATGGAAGCTGGGCTCAAGGTGGCAGGGGGCAAGTGCATTCTGAACTCCACCAACTATGAGGACGGCGATGAGCGCTTCTTTAAGGTGCTGGAAATCGCCAAGCGCTACGGCGCAGGCGTTGTGATTGGCACCATTGATGAAGATGGCATGGCGCGTACCGCTCAGAAAAAGTTTGAGATTGCTCAGCGTGCCTACCGCGATGCGGTGGAATATGGCTTTCCGCCCTATGAGCTATTTTTTGACACGCTGGTGCTGCCCATTTCGACGGGGATTGAGGAAGACCGAGTTAATGCCAAGGAAACCATCGAAGCGATCAAGCTGATTCGCGAGAATCTGCCGGGTTGCCACATTATGCTGGGCGTTTCCAATGCGTCGTTTGGCCTCAATCCAGCGGCTCGTGTGGTGCTGAACTCGATGTTTTTGAGTGAGGCGATGTCTGTGGGGATGGATGGTGCGATCGTCAGCGCTAGTAAGATTTTGCCATTGGCCAAGATTGAGCCCGACCATCAGAAGGTGTGCTTGGACTTGATTTATGACCGCCGTGAATTTGATGGGGATGTCTGCACCTACGATCCGCTTGGGGAACTGACGACCCTGTTTGCAGGCAAAAGCTCCAAGCAACTGCGGACTACCTTAGATGAAGATCTGCCGCTAGAAGAAAGGCTCAAGCGCCATATTATTGACGGTGAGCGGATTGGCTTAGAAGACCAGCTGGCGAAGGCCCTAGAGCAGTATCCGCCGCTAGACATTGTCAATACCTTTTTGCTCGATGGCATGAAAGTGGTAGGTGAGCTGTTTGGTTCGGGTCAGATGCAGCTGCCTTTTGTGCTGCAGTCGGCGCAGACGATGAAAGCTGCTGTCGCTTACTTAGAGCCCTATATGGATAAGGAAGATGCGGACACGGGCGGCAAAGGGACGGTAGTGATCGCAACGGTGAAGGGCGATGTGCACGACATTGGCAAAAATCTGGTGGATATTATTTTGTCGAATAACGGCTACAAGGTAGTGAATATCGGCATCAAGCAGCCCGTGGACAATATTATTTCTGCTTTTGAAGAGCACAAGGCGGACTGTATTGCGATGAGTGGCCTGCTGGTAAAGTCGACTGCCTTTATGAAAGAGAACCTCAAGACCTTTAATGAGCACGGTATTGATGTGCCGGTGATTTTGGGAGGGGCGGCGCTGACGCCGAAATTTGTCAATGAGGACTGCCAGAACACTTACAACGGGCAGGTGATTTACGGTAAGGATGCCTTTGCTGACTTGCACTTTATGGATGCGCTGATGCCTGCCAAAAAAGCCCAGCAGTGGGACAACCAGAACGGCTTCGCAGATGATCACCCGATGAGCGCGAAGGTGAAGGCTGCGAAGGTGGCGGCCAAGAAGCTCTCGGAGGAAGTGGCCGATTCGGCCAAAGTGGATGAACCTACCGTGGTCGATACGCGTCGCTCTGACGATGTGGCGGTGGATATTGATCGGCCAAAGCCTCCTTTCTGGGGGCCAAAGATGCTGGGACCCGATGATATTCCGCTGGTAGATTTGTTTGACTATTTGGACATGCAGGCGCTGGTGGCCGGACAGTGGCAGTTTCGTAAGCCGAAGGGACAGTCGCGGGAAGAATACGATGCCTTTTTGGCGGAGAAGGTACAGCCGATTTTGGCGACGTGGAAGCAGCGTGTGGTGGATGAAAAGCTGCTGGAGCCGAAGCTGATGTATGGCTATTTTCCCTGCTTGGCTGAGGGCAATACGCTCTACATTTACGACTGGAAGGCGGCGCAGAGCGGTGAAACGGGTGACTACCCTGGCGAGCCGGTGACCTCGTTTGAATTTCCTCGCCAGCGTTCGATGCGGCGACTGTGTATTGCGGACTTTTTCTTGCCGAAGGATCGGGCTAAGCCGGGTGAGTATGACGTGTTTCCGATGCAGGCGGTGACCATGGGTGATATTGCCACTGAGTATGCGGCCAAGCTATTTGCAGCGGATGACTATACGAACTATCTGTACTATCACGGCTTGGCAGTGCAGATGGCGGAAGCACTGGCTGAATGGGCCCATCAAAAGATTCGCATTGAGCTGGGGTATGGCGAGCAGGAGCCGACGGGTATTCGCGATATTTTGGCGCAGCGGTATCAGGGGTCGCGCTATAGCTTTGGCTATCCGGCTTGCCCAAATATGCAGGATCAGCCGAAGCAGCTCGATTTGCTAGCGGTCGAGAAGATCGGCATGCATATGGATGAGAGCGAACAGCTGTACCCGGAGCAGTCGACGACGGCGATTGTGGCGTATCACGGGGCGGCAAAGTACTTTAGTGCCTGAGATAGTGCCTGAGATAGTGCCTGAGATTACCAGCCGGATTCTGATTTTGTCAGCACGTATTGAGCGATCGCACTAATTTCATTTTCGCTAAGTCGGTCAGCGTAGGCAGGCATAGCGCCTTTGCCTTGGCTGATGAGGGTTGCGATCGCTTCTACAGTGTTATAGCCATTTCTTTCCATGGCTTTGCGCTTGAGGGTTTTCCCTCGGCGGACAATGTTGCCGCCATTGGCGTGGCAGGCCGCGCAGTTTAGGGCGAAGAGTGTCTCGGCGGATGTTTCGGCTGAAACCTCTGGCGTTTCAGCGGTGACATGGGGATGAGCTACTGCTGAAGGCGGCATAGGGACGGGTGACGCTGCTAAGCAATCAGCGGTGAATCCTGGCATCGGAAGCAACAGGCAACACCAGAAGAAGAAGGCGCAGGTAGCGACCTGTGGCCACTGCTGGCAACTTTTTAGAGTATGCATATCTTTTCCCAAGCAAGTCTTGCTGGGCTATTCCTTTCTAACTGTAGCTTTCAGGAACGGTAGCTTCCAGGCCTTGGCGACGCCTCAGCGAAGGGCTATGTGCTCACTGTCATGACAGTCGTCAGCTGCGCTGAATTTACTATCAGAAAGATTTAATATTTGTTTTAGAATTTACGACCAGGCTTCCCCCTGTGTGATAGCTTGGTACCTATGATAAGCAGTGTTTAGAAATGTAAATAACTGTAAATAAGTCGTGTCAACTTCTAGTCGGCATACCTCGTTTAGAGATGTAAGCTTTTCTGGGCCTGTCAACACCAAAAACTTTAAAACTTTTTCTGTCAAGTGGAGCGATCGCTGGCAGATTTAACATTACTACCCATCTAAGAAATTCTTTTGTCTGCACAATTTCTCCTTGGCGTGTTCGTTCCTGCTGAGTCTTTGGCTGAGCCCTTGCACCAGCTGCTGGCCCAGAAGAATTTTGTGGTGAGCTGGAGCCAGTCGGCGACAGAGTTTGTAGATTGGGTCGTGACCAATCGACACCGGATTGATTGCCTAATTGTGCAGTCTTCGGAGGAAGCGATACGAGCACTGTCAGAACTGAAGCGGCGGGATATTCTTTTGCCTACGCTGGCAGTATTGCCGGTCGATAGTGAGGACTTCGAATCGGTTACTGCGGCTGCCTATCACGGCGCGGTAACGTCGGTCGGAATCAATGATTTGGACGGTGTTAATGACGCGATTCGCCGGACGGTGGATCACTATTTGCAGCTGCCTGCTGAAGAGGCTGTAGAAGATGCGATCGCAGCTGACAGTGGTGATGAGGAGCTAGATAAGCGTCTGTTTCTCCTGAGTTTGCAGCAACAGCGGCTTACTGAAAAGCTGCAGGAGCGCTTGGGCTACTTGGGGGTGTACTACAAGCGCAATCGGCAGAATTTTTTGCGCCACATGAGCGTCAAAGAGCGTGATGAGTTCTTAGATAAGCTGCGGCAAGATTATCGGCACATTATTTTGAATTACTTTTCGAATGACAAGTCTATAAATCAGAAGATTGATGACTTCGTCAATGTTGCCTTTTTTGCAGATATGTCTGTTCCTCAGATTGTTGAGATTCATATGGAGCTGATTGATGACTTTTCTAAGCAGCTGCAGTTGGAAGGGCGCAGCGATGAGATATTGGCTGATTATCGGCTGACGCTGATCGATGTCATCGCCCATCTGTGCGAGATGTACCGCCGCTCTATTCCTCGTGACGATTAGTTCCTGGTAAGTGCCTGAAATATGGTTCACCCCTCCTCCCTGTATTCCTATGAGTGCCTCAAAGAAGACTTACATCCTGAAGCTATATGTCGCTGGCAACACCCCAAGCTCTACTCGGGCTTTGAACACGCTAAATACGATTTTGGAAGAGGAGTTTCAGGGGGTGTACGCGCTAAAAGTGATTGACGTGCTGAAGAATCCTCAGCTAGCAGAAGAAGACAAGATTTTGGCAACCCCTACACTTGCCAAAATCTTGCCGCCACCGGTGCGCAAAATTATCGGTGACCTGTCAGACCGTGAAAAGGTTCTGATTGGGCTCGATCTTCTCTATGATGAACTAAGCGAAGATGGGCCTTTTGGATGACCAATCAGGTCTATCAGGCAGATTTCAGAAGGTTTTTTCGTCTTAGAGAAGTTTCTTTAGAGAATTGTTTGTTGGTCTCCCGCGGGAGCGAGCTTTAATAAACCAGTTATGAGTACACCATCGTCCTCCATTGAAAGCCAGGCGAAAACCCGTTCCAAAGGCGTGCAAAAAATTCGCACCATGATCGAAGGGTTTGACGACATCAGTCATGGTGGTCTTCCCGTCGGACGATCTACTCTTGTGAGTGGAACCTCTGGTACCGGCAAAACCCTGTTGGCCGTGCAGTTTTTGTACCACGGCGTCACCTATTTCGATGAGCCCGGCGTATTTGTAACCTTCGAAGAATCCCCGGCAGATATCATCACAAACGCCTACAGCTTTGGCTGGGATCTCAAAGCACTTATTGACAGCGGCAAGCTTTTCATTTTAGATGCCTGCCCTGATCCCGAAGGTCAAGAAGTGGTAGGTAGCTTTGACCTGTCTGCCCTTATTGAGCGCATCCAGTACGCCATTCGCAAGTACAAGGCGAAGCGTGTTTCGATCGATTCGGTCACAGCGGTTTTCCATCAGTACGATGCGGCTGAGGTCGTGCGCCGAGAAATTTTCCGGCTGCTGGCCCGGCTCAAGCAAATGGGATCGACTACGCTGATGACCACTGAGCGGGTAGAAGAATATGGCCCGGTTGCCCGCTTTGGCGTAGAAGAATTTGTCTCTGACAATGTGGTGATTGTTCGCAATGTCTTGGAGGGTGAGCGAAGACGCCGCACCGTCGAGATTTTGAAGCTGCGAGGAACGACTCACATGAAAGGTGAGTATCCTTTTACCATTACCAATCATGGTGTGAGTATCTTCCCGCTGGGAGCGATGCGTCTGACCCAGCGCTCTTCGAATGTGCGGGTGTCTTCGGGTGTGCCCGTGCTCGATAAGATGTGTGGCGGTGGATTCTTCAAAGACTCGATCATTTTGGCAACGGGGGCGACAGGTACGGGTAAGACCCTGCTGGTGAGTAATTTTCTGGCGAATGCCTGCGAGAATGGCGAGCGCTCAATCTTGTTTGCCTACGAAGAGTCTCGTTCTCAGCTGTCTCGCAACGCCTCTTCGTGGGGCATTGACTTTGAGGAGCTGGAGCAAAAAGGACTGCTAAAAATTATCTGTGCCTATCCTGAGTCGGCAGGATTGGAAGACCATTTGCAAATCATCAAGTCGCAAATCGCTGAGTTTAAGCCTTCTCGCATTGCGATTGACTCTTTGTCGGCGTTGGATCGGGGTGTGAGTAACAATGCCTTTCGACAGTTCGTGATTGGGGTGACTGGCTTTGCTAAGCAAGAGGAGATAACGGGCTTTTTCACAAATACAACTGAGCAGTTTATGGGATCGCACTCGATTACAGACTCCCACATTTCAACGATTACCGACACGATTTTGATGCTGCAATACGTAGAGATTCGCGGTGAAATGTCGCGGGCTATCAACGTCTTCAAAATGAGAGGCTCTTGGCACGATAAAGCTATCCGAGAGTACACCATTGATGCGGGCGGGCCTCAGATTCAAGAATCGTTCCGCAATCTGGAGGGCATTATTAGTGGGTCGCCTAGACGGGTGATGTCTAGTGAAAAGACAGAGCTTTCCCGAATCGTCAAAGGCGTTCGAGGTGATGAGGATAGCTAGCCTGCGAGCCTTAAGCTTTTGAAGGCGGTAAGGTCTGCTGCGCGTTAGAAGATAGCAGATGTGCTGGCGAGTAAACGAACATGGAGGGATTCGAACCCCCGACCCTCAGAACCGGAATCTGATGCTCTATCCAACTGAGCTACATGTCCTTTAATGTGACTGAATTCTATCACTTCCTTTTGACAACGGGGCAAGTAGTTACTGACTGTTACCAGTGATACGTTTTGGTATGGCTGAGTGATTTAATGAAAGGCACACTTTCACAGGACGTGCCCATGGGTGGCAACGTTGGATAAGGGCTATGAAACGTAGACGAATTTTGGGATACAGCGCAAGCGCTGTGGGTGGTTCGGTGCTGGCTGCCTGCGCGCCCCAGCAGGGTGGCGGCGCGGTGAGCGGTGACTTGCCTAGGGTGCAGTGGAAGATGGCGACGAGCTGGCCCCAGTCTTTGGATACGATTTACGGCGGTGCGCAGACGATTAGCGATCGCGTTTCTGCCCTCACCGATGGCCGCTTTACCATTGAACCCTATGCTGCTGGTGAAATTGTCCCTGGTCTGCAGGTGCTAGATGCGGTGCAAGAAGGCACCGTAGAATGCGGACACAGTGCTAGCTACTACTACGTGGGTAAAAACGAAGCGCTCGCGTTTGGCACCACGGTCCCGTTTGGGCTGAACGCTCAGCAGCAAAACGCCTGGTTTTACCACGGTGGCGGTCTGGAGGTGATGCACAAGCTGTATGCAGACTTTGGCGTCATTAGCTTCCCGGCTGGCAACACAGGCGTGCAGATGGGCGGCTGGTTTAAGAACAATATTCAGACCTTAAGCGACCTGAATGGGCTAAAAATGCGCATTCCTGGCTTAGGCGGCAAAGTAATGGCTGAGCTGGGCGTGAATGTACAGGTGTTGCCTGGCGGCGAAATTTTCTTGGCGCTTGATCGCGGGGCAATCGATGCGGCTGAATTTGTGGGTCCTTACGATGATGAGAAATTGGGATTGCAGAATGCAGCCAAGTATTACTATTACCCGGGCTGGTGGGAGCCGGGTGCCACCCTAGATGCCACTGTGAATCTGGCCGCTTGGAACAGCTTGCCAGCGGAATATCAGGAAGTATTTAAGACGGCGACGTACGAATCGAATATCAACATGTTGGCGAAGTACGATGCGCTAAACGGAGCGGCTTTGCAGAGTTTGGTTGATCAGGGCACTGAGCTAACGCCCTATAGTGAAGAGATTTTGACAGCGGCCAATGAAGCGACGACTGCCTTATTAGAAGAGAGTGCAAGCGCAGACGCTACTTTTAAAGAAGTGTATGAGAGCTGGAAGCAGTTCCGAGATGCGATTCAGGGCTGGAACAAAGTCAATGAGCTAGGGTTTGCGCAGTTTGCCAACAAGTGATGACGCTTGGCTTTGGCCTGCACTAGCTAGCGCTGGGCGGCAAGATTGCTGAGATAGAAACTGTTAGTTCTGGAAACGCTGAAGGTGAAGCTACTTGGTCTTCTTTTAGAATGAGGCGGCGGCTGTACCCCTGCGGTGTGGGCTGCTGGTAGATGTGCAGCTGTCGGTTTGGTAGGTCTAAAACCCAATATTCTGAAATGCCTGCTTGAGCATATGCTTTGTCTTTAATGTTGCAGTCTTTGTGGAGAGTGGTGTCTGCGATTTCTACAATGAGGCGAACGTCTTGACTGTTAGGATGGCGGTCGGCGTAGGTGAGGATGTTTCCATCGACAATGGCTAAATCAGGTTCTGGTTCTGATAGGTCATCAAGTTGGATGGGATGCCGGGCGCGGACGAAGTAGGGTTTGTCTCGCAAAAAATCGTCGAGCTGCAGGGCTAAGAGCTGTAGGGCAATGACGTGGGATGTGCCTTGCGCGGCCATGAGGATAATTTGCCCGGCGATGAGTTCTGTGCGTTCATCTGAATCAAGCAGACCCACTTCACTGAGCTTGTGATATTCTTCGACACTCCAGTGCTTAACGTTTTGGAAGGTTGCTCTTGTTGTGGAGGGTGAGCTGCTAAGTGCTGTCATGTGACTTCAGCCAGCGTACGTTTTCTACAGACCGATTGTAATAGATGTCAGATGGATGTCTGCAATGGACTACAGGTAGAAGTCGTCGGCTGTAACCGGCTTGTTAGCGAGGCTGTCTGTTGTTTCGTCGATTGGCATATGTTCTTCGTCGTCACTTAATGCGAGGAGCTGCAGAATGTTGTTGCCGCTGTCGGTTTCGGTGAGGACGCCTGCTTGCAAGTCGTCCCAAATGGGAGTGACGGAGAGGAGGAGCTTGCGGCCTTTGGCTGTGACGCTCAGTAATTGGGTGCGGCTGTCTTCGCCGGGGGTGGCTTTGATCCAGTCTTTTCGGATCATGCGGTCTACGGTGCGGCTGACGGTGGATTTTTCCATGCCGAGCAATTGGCCTAGCTGGCCGGGGCGAATCTGATTTTCGCTGATGACGACGGCTAAGATATTGAGCTGGTTGACGGTGAGACCGTGGGGGCGGAGAGCTTCGTCGTAGAGGCGGGTGATGGTGCGGTTTACCTGACGGAGGCGGCGCGCGACGCACTGCTGAGACATTTGCTGGGCGATGTCTCTGGCGGTTTCTCTGGTCGTCTCTTTTACCGTTTCGTTGGCCGTTTCGTTGGCCGTTTCGTTGGCCGTTTCGTTGGCGGTGGCTTGAGAAGTGCGGGCGGTGAAAACCATGGCGATACTCCCGGCGGCGCAGTCTGTGAAAGTCAATAGTTACAGCCGTTTTGAGCTGTGCGGTTGAATATACAACTTAAGTGGATATTTCGCCAACATTACAAAAATAAGAATGTGTTTGCATAAGTTAATATAGCGAAGGCGACGGTTTGCAAGTGGGTACGGCGGTTGGAGAACATTCTTTGGATCAGTGGCATTATTGGCCTGTCTGCGGCGGTGCAAAGTGTGGCTGGATTTGGGTTTGCGCTGGTGGCGATCGCACTTCTTCCCTTTTTTCTAGACTTGCCGCTGGCGATCCCTCTCGTGCTGATGATGAGCTTGCTCAGCAACATCAGCCTGTTGATTTACTACCGAGATAGCTTTCAGTGGCGAGCGATCGCGCCACTCGTTTTTTCTGCGCTGGTGGGCATTCCGCTGGGTTTGGTGGGACTGCACTATGTGCCCGAGGCGATCGCTCGGAAAGTGCTGGGCAGCTTTGTGGTGCTGTATGTGACTTACGACATTTTGCGGCTAGTGACGCCCCTTTTTGCGATGTCAGCGCTGGAGTCGCCGAGGTGGGCGTACTTGTTTGGTACGGTGTCTGGGTTTTTGACCGGTGCCTTTACCACCGGTGGGCCGCCGCTAGTGATGTATGCCAATGCTAAAGAATGGAGCCCGGCGGAATTTAAGGGCAATTTGCCGGGGGTGTATGTGGTGGCGCTGACGTTTGCGCTGGCTGGGCACTACGTCGAGGGCCATCTGACGGCTGAGCTGTGGCAGCTGGCGCTGTGGTGCATTCCAATGTTTGCGGTGGGACTGTCCGCTGGCATCTTTCTGTCGAAATGGATAGATGCTGGGAGCTTTAAGCGGATTGTGCTCTCTTTGCTCTGTGTGATTGGGTTGAAGCTGATTTGGTAGCTGTGCTGGCTTGGCACAGTTGAGTGAATGGGGGCTTATTAGGTTGGTTGCAGCATCGTTGGGATATGGCTACTGACTCACCGAGGGGAGCCAGTTTACCAGCTGTGGGAAGGCGATGATGGCGACTAGCACTAGCAGCTGCAGGGCAATGAAGGGAATCACGCCGCGATAGATGTTGCCGGTGGCGATGTCTTTGGGGGCGACGCCGCGCAAGTAGAAGAGAGCAAAGCCGAAGGGCGGTGTGAGAAAGGAGGTTTGCATGTTGGCGCCGATGATGACGCCGTACCAAACCAGATCGATGCCAAGCTGCTGGGCAATCGGTGCAAATAGCGGCACGACAATGAAGGCGATTTCAAAAAAGTCGATAAAAAAGCCCAGCAGGAAGATGGTGACCATGCTGACGATGAGGAAGCCCGTTTCGCCGCCGGGGAGATTGGTAAGGGCGTTGAAAATGAAGCGATCGCCCCGCAATCCTCTAAAGACTAGGCTGAAGGCGGTAGAGCCGAGGAGAATGAAAATCACCATGCTGGTGGTTCGGAGGGTGCGATCGCACACTTCTCTCAAGCCGCTAATAGTTAGCTGACCTTTTAGCGCGGCCAGCACAATGGCCCCTAAGCAGCCTAGTGCACCGGCTTCTGTGGGGGTAGCGACGCCAAAAAAGATGCTGCCGAGCACCAGTAAGATCAGCACGAGGGGCGGCACCATCACTTTGAACACCTTGGTGGCCAGGGCGCGGCCGCGAATATTGATGAGTTTGGCGGGAAGGGCGGGGGCTAGGTCGGGCCGGAGAAGTGCGATCGCTAGCACATGCACCACAAAGGCACCTGCCATCATCAGCCCAGGAATTACCGAGCCCAAGAATAAATCACCCACAGAAATACCCAGCTGATCGGCCAGTACAACTAACACAATGCTGGGAGGAATAATCTGCCCGAGCGTGCCAGAAGCTGCAATCACCCCGCTGGCCAAATCTTTGTTGTATCCGTGGCGCAGCATGGTAGGAAGTGAAATCAGCCCCATCGTGACAACAGTCGCGGCGACAACGCCCGTTGTGGCTGCTAGCAGCGCACCAACAACAACAACAGCCACTGCCAACCCACCTCGGATGCGGCCAAATAAGCTGCCCATGGTTTCGAGCAGATCTTCTGCAATGCCAGATTTTTCTAGCATTGCCCCCATAAAGATAAAGTAGGGAATGGCCAGCAGCGTGAAGTTGTTCATGATGCCGAAGATTCTCTGGGGCATAGCCGTGAGAAACACCGGATCGAACACGCCGAAGGCAATGCCAACAAGCCCAAAAAGAATCGCCACGCCGCCAAGCGAAAAGGCAACCGGGTAGCCCAAAGACAGTAAAACAAGTGCGCCCACAAACATCGCGGGTCCAAACACGTCGACCATTATGCGTTCTCCTCTGTGGGTAGGTGACCTGTGAAAATGGCCCAATGCTTAATCGCGTCGGAGATGCCCTGCAAAATTAGCAGGCCAAAGCTGACGAGAATCATGGTTTTGATGGGGTAGCGGATGAGGCCGCCGGGGTCAGGAGAGGTTTCGCGGACGGTCCAAGAGCGGACCACGGCCCCCCAAGAAAACCAGATGACCAGTACAGAAAAAGGCAGGAGAAAGAACAAAGTGCCCAGCAGGTCTGCGAGGGCTTTGCGGCGACGGCTGAAGCGAGCATAAAAGACATCGACGCGGACATGCTCATTTTTTTGGAGGGTGTAGGCTGCGCCGAGAAGAAAGACTAGATCGAAAAGGTACCACTGGGTTTCGATCAGGGCGTTGGAGCTGAGATTTTGGCCGATGGCGTTGCCGATGTAGCGACCTAAGACGTTCCAGACGCCGACGCCAATCATAATGAGGACGAGCCAGTAGGCGAATTTGCCAATGGCGTTGGTGAAGCGGTCGATTTTGCGGGCGACCTGAAGGAGTGACTGCACAGCGCTTGACCCAGGTGGTATCACGGACTACATGGGGTATCTTACCGTGTGGTACGAACCGTCAGGGCTGGTCCTTACATGGGTTAAAATGAGTACTGAGAGGTGAAATGCGATGCTGCAAACAGTAAAGGGAATTTATCGTAACGGTAAGGTAGAGCTGCTAGAGTCGCCTGAGGACGTTGCAGAAGGTGAGGTTTTGGTGACCTTTCTGCGGTTCGATGCCGGAAAAACACTGTCCGATACAAGCTCTACATATCATAAGCGAGCTGACCGGCAGTTTGCCGATGAAGACCGCGCTACTATGATTTCCTTTGGCATGTTTGCGAATGACCATGAAGCATCGTCTGAGATAGATTTTAAATGTGCAGAGTTCCATGGCGACCCTGATGATGGTCTAGATTGGTCATAGATATTGAAGTACGTTGTTGATACGCATGCTCTTCTTTGGTTCTTGCTTGGAAGCTCTCGGTTAGGACGAAACGCTAGGGCTGTGTTTGATAATCCGAGTAGTGAGCTTGTTTTACCGGCTACCGCTCTAGCAGAGGCGACTTGGATTGTCAGTCGCGGGAAAGTATCTACTTTGTCTGCAGTCTCAGTGTTGAAGGCTATCAACAAGGATAAAAGAATTACGATTTATCCGTTGGACCAGTCGGTGGTAGAACGAACAATAACGTTGACTAACATCAATGAGATGCATGATCGACAGATTGTTGCAACTGTGATGGAGCTTTGTTCGCAAGGTAAGAAAGCGGCGTTGTTGACCTGCGACCAAAATATAACTGCTGCTAATCTCATCCCTGTTGTTTGGTGATGCGCCAATAGGATGCAGCGAATTTGATTGGGAAAGCCGGCGATTTATGCTGTTGGGAATCATGCAGTCACCAACGGGACTTTACCAGTTACGCCCAGCATCAATTCCGCTGCGTGAATGCGGCTCTAAAGTCTTCGATGCTGGTCTCTATCTCGATGACTTCATCTGCGCGCTCTTGTACAGTGGTAAATTTGAACTCTACCGCTTCTGCAACGGGTGAAATGGTGGCGAGGTTGGCGATTGAGATAGCAAAGGCGGTGAATGCGCGAAGTTTGATGTGTTTCATGGCTTGATTTCTAGAAAGGTAACGTGGCTTGACTTCATGGCTTCTAGAATGCCAGCAGGTATTGGCCTGGGCGTGAGACCTGTATAAACACTAGATGAGATATCTGGAGGGTTTTTATGAGTCGCTATTCGGTAGCTCTCAGGGATTTCTTATGTCTTGTTTTTCAGGTTGAGACAAGAAGGTGACAACTTCTTGATAAAACGCTGAGCCCTGACCCTGGCTACAGGCTGCTGTCGCAGCAACAGAAAGTGTTTCTATGAGTGAACTACGCGCTGCTTGTAGGATTAGCGTGAGTAAGTCAGTGAGCGGCTGTTGTTCTTTTTGACTGCCTTCTTTTTGATTTTGTTCTTGTTGGGCTGAGACGAGTGCCTGAATATATGCCTCGCGTTGCTGATGAGAAATGCTCACGATTGGGAAACCCGCTCTTAGCAACAGCAAATTCATCAGCAGTCGCCCAGTGCGACCATTGCCATCTGCAAATGGATGAATGGAGACAAAGCGGTAGTGTGCTTCGCAGGCATAGTTGAGTGGATGACTATTCGTTAGGGCGGTGGATAGCCAGTGGATAAAGTTGTCCATGAGTTCATTGAGCAAATAGTGAGGTGGGTACACATGTTCTGTACCGGCTGCTTTGACATCGATTTGTCGATACCGATGGTGATGCCCTTAGAAAGAACGAGAGCGGTTTCGCTTTGGGTCAGCGTATTGCCTTCAATCGCGTTTGACTGATAGGTAAAGCGGACATCGTAACGCTTTTTGAGTTCTGCAAGTATGGGCTGCTGTAAAGGGCGAAAGCTGTCTAACCAGGTCTTGAGCTGGTCAATTTGCGCGAGCTGGTCAGAAAGTTCCCAGCTGGTATCTTGGGGTTGCATCTGAGAGAGTACAGACTCTACGCGCAAATCTGGATTTGCGGTTAGCAACGATAGGAAGGCATCGCGGGGTTCTGCAGGCATGTTTCTACATTTCGTTGATAATATTTTATTAGACTTAATCGGAAATTAGGAAATTCGGTAAGATAGAGGACAAGTCGAAGCGGGCAAGGGCTCCCCTATGAAAATGCAGTATGTCGTGCTGAAAAACAAACCTCGTACGCTTCGTAGCTTAACGGGTTTTAACGCTGA
>JBCBFY010000034.1:0-40380 GCA_038527325.1 Cyanobacteria bacterium J06614_10 | reverse complement strand
GCCCGCCCAGGGCAACACTCAGACAGCTTCAACACAGTCACCCGTCGAAGCGCAAGGGTGGAGCAGAAACGACCGGGGAGAAGTGGTGCTAATGTCTGCAATCCCCAGCTCGTCTGGCTGTACATACACATCTACAACAAACACATCTACAGCAAACACATCTACAACAAACATTGAGTCCAGTTCCCCTTCTCCATAAGCGTTACGGTGCGCACGCAAGTATGAGATATTGGCTGAGTTTTCTAGGTTGCGAACCCACCCCGACCTCCGCTGCGCTCCGGCCACCCCTCCAGAGGGGATCTGTCCTGGCTTTGAGTCTTAAGAGATCGAGTACTCATAGCCTCGTAGCCTGAAGAAAATCCCCTCTGGAGGGGTGGCGCGCAGCGACGGGGTGGGTCCGCAACCCATGCACCCCATTCAAATTCCAACACTCTCGCAGAAGCGCGCCAGCAAAATGCCAAGGGAACCTCTCACATTCACCTGAAAACAGGAGCAGAACACACAAAAGAAAATGTTCAAACGGACAACCAAGCCTCAAGACCGGCTTCCAAAGAGACTCCCTAAAAGATTCTTCCAAAGCCAACGGTCACACCAGCCAAAACAGCTAAAACGCTGGCTATGGCTAGCGCTGTGTCTCGTCAGCTTTTGGGTCTCCATAGCCTGCGGAGCGCTTCGGGTGCCTGCCGCGATCGCACACCCCACCCCACCCTCTCTCGAAACACCCTCTCTTGAAAAATCATCAACAGCCGCCTGGCAAACAGACCTGACAGCAGGCATTGCCGCCTTCGAAGCAGGACGCCTAACAGAAGCGATCGCCCACTGGCAAACTGCCCTCTCTGCAGCCGCATCAGCCAGCCCACTCACCCGAGCCTACCTCCTTAGCAATCTAGCCACCGCCCAGCAGCAGCTAGGCAATGCTTCAGCCGCCCGCACTGCCCTCACCGAGAGTCTGGGCATCGTCCAGTCTTGGCCCGATCAGTCTCAGGAATATTGGGAAGTGACCGCGCGCGTTTTTAATACACGAGGGCAGCTGCAGTGGCACCAGGGAGAAACCCGGCGGGCACTCACGAGCTGGCAACAGGCAGAATCTTATTATCAAAACGCACTCCAGCAAGCGCAACAGCAAAGCGTCTCCGAGACCGCATCAGCACAGCCCACCTCAAAACAATCGTCCGAGTCAGAAAATTTAGGCTTGGTGCGATCGCAAATCAACCAGGCCATCGCCCTCCAAGAACTCGGCCTTAACGTCCGCGCCCTCGAAAAGCTCCAGGAAATCACCCAGTCATCCAATCCAGTCTCCACCCGCCTCCAGCTCACCACCGCCAAAGCGCTCGGAAAAGCCCTCCGTCGCATCGGAGAGCTGAGCGACGCCCAGTCTGTTCTTTTGGAAAGTCTGCAAACTGCGATCGCAGCACCCAGTGCAGCACCCACCGAAATCGCCAAGCAACAGATCACCCTAGAACTTGGCCACACCCTACGGTCCCTGAGCCATCGAGCCATCACCATCGGCAAAGTCTCCGAAGCCCAGGCATATAGAGACCAGGCAGTCGCTTACTACTCAGCGGTAGAAGCAGACGACGCCACTCAGGCTACCCCTCCCCCAGCTTCTCAATGGCTCCAGCTACAAGCTCAGCTCAATCGGCTAAGCTTCCTCATCGAAACCAACCAGCTTGGAGCGGCGCAAGCCCTCTGGCCACAGATCGATCTAAGCTCTCTTGCACCGGGGCGCGATCGCACAGAAGCCCACATCAGCTACGCCCACAGCCTCAACTGTCTGCAGTCCACCAAATCTGTCGCCTGCGTACGAACCGAATGGCAGCCGACCAACTTCAGTACCGTAACTAACCAGCCCTCAGCAGAAGAACAGATTCCATGGCCTGCGATCGCTACCGTCCTCACCTCAGCAATTCAGCAGGCACAGTCCCTCGCCGACCCCCTGCTCGAATCCTACGCAGTCGGTGAGCTAGCCCACACCTACGAGCTAGCCAACCAGACAGATGAAGCCATTCGCCTCACTCAGCAGGCACTCAGCCTCCTAGAAGGCAAGCAAACTCCAGAAGCCGCCTACCGCTGGGAGTGGCAGCTCGGCAGACTCTACAGCCAGTCATCACAGACCGTAGCCGCCAAAAGCGCCTATCAGCAAGCGCTCACCTCCCTCGCCGCCGTCCGCCAAAATCTGTTGTTAACCAACCCCCAGGCGCAGTTTTCCTTCCGAGACGACGTAGAACCTCTGTATCGTGAGTTTGTTGCACTGCTGCTACAGCAACAAGCCAGCGATGGTCAACTCCCCGAAATTGAAACTGATGAAACCCAATCGCTCCGAGACTCTCTCAGCCTCGTGGTAAACACCCTAGACGCCCTCCAGCTCACAGAACTCGAAAACTTCCTAGGCTGCAATCTCTCCCAGCTCGTAAACCTAAACGAAGTGCGCGTCGATGCCAAAGCCGCAAAAATCTACCCCATCTTACTCCCCCAGCAGCTGGCCATCATCGTAGACCTGCCCAATCAGCCCCTTTCACTGCGTACCCTCCCAGTCTCCCAAACACAGGTAGAACAAACCCTCACAACCCTACGCAACAATCTAACGCTACCAGGTAAAACCCCCGAAGTAATCGCCTCGGCAAGCCAGCTCTACCAGTGGCTGATCGCCCCCATAGAACCCATCTTGCTAGCAAATGAACAGATTGAAACCCTCGTATTTGTCTCCGACGGCCCGCTACGCAACGTACCCATGGGCGTCTTATACGATGGCCAGCAATACCTGATTGAAAAAGACTATGCGATCGCCATTGCCCCCCAGCTGTCTCTTTTCGCACCTCGCACAACCCCCCAACAGCTACAGGTTCTCACTGGCGGCGTCAGCATCCCTCAAACCGTCCGCGGCCAGCAGTTTCCCACCATCGAGCTACTGCAGGCAGAGCTCGCCCAGATTCCCGACCAGCTCACCGCAGCGCCCCCCCTGCTCAACGAATCCTTCACCAAAGCGAACATAGAACAACAGCTCGAAAAAGAACAGTACAACAGCATTCACTGGAAAACTCACGGCGTCTTCAGCTCAGACCCGAGTGAAACGTTCCTAGTGACCTATCAAGACGGCATCTCGGCCAACGAACTCAGCGCCCTGGTGCAGTCTGCGCGGGTACAACAAGCCGAGCCCATAGAGCTGCTAGTGCTGAGTGCCTGCGAAACTGCCCAAGGCGATCGCCAAGCCGTACTGGGTTTAGCAGGCATCGCCGTAAGGGCAGGCAGCCGCAGCGCCCTCTCCACCCTCTGGCGAGCCGATGACCGCGCCAACACCCGCCTCATGGACTACTTCTATCAGGGATTGGCAGAAGGCTTGACCAAAGCGCAAGCCCTACAGCGATCGCAGCAAGCCCTCCTCACCCAAGAAGGCTACCCTGCCCCCTACTACTGGGCGCCCTACGTCCTAGTCGGCAACTGGCTGTAAGCCCACTGACTCAGCCCTACCCAGTTCAACAGCTTCTGTAGAAGACTCATTCCCCGGCTGCTTTGTCACCGCGCCGACAATCGGCACATCGATCAGGTGCGCCAGACCTGCAGCCGATAGCCAGCTTTGCCAGTCTGCTTGGGCATCTGCGTTTGAAGGGAGAGTGCTAGTCGAAGCATTTGTAGAGAGCAGAGCAGCCGTTTCTGCGATCGCATCGTACCAGCGTTCTGGAAGCGACTCCCCTTGCGCATCCTCTAAAGAAAGTTGTGTAGGAGAAGGAACAGAAGGCTGGGTCGGTGAAGCAGTCGCGATAGGCGAAGCGTCCTCTACCCGTTGAATCCATCCATTCACAGAGGGCACCGAGTCTGTCGTTTCGCAGTGCAGATTTAGGTACCAGTGATAGGCCTGCCCAGGCTCCAGCGCATAGGCCGCATCCGAAGGCACAGAGAGGTGCACAATGCCAGCACGAGCAAAAGAAAAGCGCGTCGAATAAATCTGTTCCTTTTCATCTGCGCTGAGCAAAATAAACTCTGCATAGTCAACAACTTCAGGTGAATCGGGTAAGTGAAATAAAAACGTGGGATGGGCCGATGCGGTGTATACCGGATTGCTAACTGGCACCAGCGCAGTCAGCGGAGAACTGGCGCGATCACACGCCTGCACAGCCTCATCCAAACCGCCCCCTGGCTGTACCCGGTTTGGCGGCAAGCGGCGCGGCGGGCGAGGGCGACGCGGACGCCTGGCAAAGAGCAGCGATCGCTCAGCAGACCCCAGCGCCAAGGAGCCCTCTATCACAGCCGTCGAACCAACAAACGGAACGCTCACCACACCAGCAGAGAGGGCCACCGCAGTCACAACACGAGGCAACCTTGGCAAAAAATTAAAATCGACCATAAAAATTTTCTAACCGCAAACGCTTTGCCATTCTCTCAATTGCGATCATATCTTAGCCAAATGTCGGATGGTTTAGCCATACCAAGAAAACCCCACATCTAGAAAACATATCTCCCCAAAACCACGCCATACTCGCCCAAAACCGTCCACAAAAACAGACAGACCTCTGGCAAGTCAGTTGCACGCAGCAATCGGCTAACCGTCGTCTGGCTCAGCGCTTTCAGCAGAAAGCTTTGGTTGTCCTAGCGCACCCCCGCTCGGCGGCATTTTACCCTGCTCTGCTTTACTCGTCATCACCACAGCGCTACCGGCAACAAGCGCCGCCAGCCCGCTAGGAATCAGCGGCAGCCAAAGACCCGACGCCATACCCGCCCAGCAAATGCCGTACAGCAACAAGGTCAAAAACCCAGCCGCAAGGAGCCAAAGCCCTACGGCCACGCTCCCGCCACGGCGATTTTTGGCACTGTACCCCACCAAAAACCAGCCGATATATCCGCTCAACCCGCTCCAAGCGAGTATCCACAGCCCATCTCCCCACTGCCAGCTTCTCCACTGGGGCAGCGTACGGATCAGCGGCCGCTCATCCAGCACCGTCGAAATCAGCTGGCTGACCATGTGAGTGTGCACCCACAGCCCCGACATCGGGCCATAGGGTGTATCAAAGTAGTCTTTAGAAACGGGGGCATTGTAGCCAATCAGCACAATGCGATCGCGCAACAGCGACGGGTCAAAGTTACCGGCCAACAGCTGCTCAAAAGAGATTTTTTGAGCGGGTTGACTGGTTCGATAGTTCAGCAAAACCTGACTGCTAGAAGCCTCCAAGTTTTGATAGCCCCCAAATCGGCTCGGCAGAGAGCGAAACACAACCGGCCCAAACCGCCAGTGCTCATTCGGCGTTACTTCTAGCGGCGTGATACCCTGCTGATACAAATATTCGAACGCTAGCTGAAAGCTCAGGCTGTAGGGCGTCGTACAGGTAGATGGCGTCGTCGAAAAGTCAGGATCGTAAGACAGTAGCTGACGGCGAACGGCAGCCCCAGCCAAGCTAGCTTCACCATCTGGCGATAGATCGCCGCGATCGCCATCTACCCGGCTCAGCGGCGCATCGACAGGCAGGTCACTAAAGCCCACCTGATCTAGGCGGACATCTTCCGAAAGCTGTAGCGGTACCTGGTAATTTTCGTCAGTACTGCTGTAGGCACAGACCAAAAAGAGATGCGGCGTCTGCTCTACCTGCGCCAAAAACCTCGTGTAAGCCGACGTCTCAGGTGGCTCTGTCACAGCCTGAGACGGAGCATCGAGTAAAACGCTGACATCACGGGCCAAAACAGTATCGTTTGGCGCTTCGACCGACGGCTGAACTGACGGCTGCGTAGCCTGTCGCGTTTGCTGCTGAAGCTGCCAACGGGTAGCAATTCGCCCCTGAGCCGGTCTGGCCTTGCCCCGATGCAAATCAACACCCACCGCCAGCGGATCGCTCTGATTGACAATGTCAATCACCGCCGTCAAGACCTCATCAGGCAGCGGATAGCCATACTCGCTGGTCGTCTCTTCCGAAGCCTCTATCACCACCAAGCGTGCATCGACCGGCTCTACCGGACGCGATCGCATCAAATGATCGTAAGCGGCCAGCTCAAATGGCTCAAAAATGCCCAGCGATCGCAAAATCAGCACCAGTCCACCCGCCAAGACGCTCTTAAATAGTGGCGGCTTCCACCTGCGCGGGCCTTGGCTCATCACCCACGAAGCCCGCCCCTGCAAATCTTGCCAATAGATGGCCTGAGCTGTTGGATTTTGCCAAATGCTCGGTAGCCAGCTTGCGCAAGGCGACTCATTATCTAGGCCAGCTAGCCGCTGACGGGCCTCGCGAACCGCCAAGTGAAACGGCGCCCCCTCAGCAAAAGCCACCAGCAAATACTTCAAAAACCGCTGTGCCACATAGTCTGGCACCGGCTCACGCATCACCACAATGTAAGGAATCTGCAGGTCCGAAAGCTGCTGAGCCAAACCCAACCCATCACAGGAATTAAAGATCGCAATCTTCAACCCATTTTCGAGGGCCCGACTGAGCGCATGCCGAATCTGCTCAATCGTCAGCCGTTCGCTGTCATTGAGATCCACCACCCCCGTGTCGCCCTGCGTGCGACTATGCCCAGCAAAGAAAAAGACATCCCACCCCTGCGGCTGCCACAGCTGCTCGTGCAGCTGACTCAAACTCGGCGACTCCAAAACCCTCAGCTCGGCGCCAGGTAGCTCATTGAGAGCACTCAGGTCAGCCGCCAAATCCAGCCCATTGCTGTGACCAAATGTCGCCAAAATGCGAGCATGGGAAGAGGTAGACTCTCGATTTGTCAGCGGCTGCCAGTCAGAAGCGCTAAACGTAATCTCCGCCTGCGGATACGCCTCAAGCAACTCCCACAAATGCCATGGCAGCTTCCGCAACTGCGGATCGCTCGTCTCCAAAATGATTTGCGCATTTCCCATGCGGGCTAGCTCACTGCGCAAGATCCGGTCAACCGGCAAAAATGCTGGCGCGTTCAGCCAACCGTTGAGTTCTGCCGAGAGGTCCGTGCACAGGGTCTTAAAGTCTGATTCTGAATAGCGCAAACCTTCGCGCTGCAGCAGATGAATACGCAGCGCCAGATCCTGATTGCGGGCATAGTACTGCGCTTGCCACTGCTGCATCTTGACAGCGAGCGAGGGCGCAGGCGGCAGCTGACCCGAAAATCGGCTCGGATAGGCAACCTCAGAAGAGGGCTCACCCAAAATCTCACCGATAATGGACTGACATCCCGACGACAGCGTCCCCGAACCCAGGTTTAGAATTATTTTCCGCATAAAGGCCAGATGTCGATAACTGTAGCCCCAGAGCCTTGCCTAAACTGGGTATGGCACCCGCTGCCAAACCCACGTAGCGCTAGCTCCTTAGACCTAAGACATTGGACGAAAATCAGGATGATTCAGGCTTGACATCGGTCAGAGCCGGGGCGCAACAGCCCCAAGAGACCGTCAACAAAAGTAGGCTTACCCAGTAGACTTACCCATCAGATGAAGAAGGTTTCAGCATGTAGGCTATCGCCAAGCGCTAGCTCAATCTCAAAAGCCTCAGAAGTTTGACCCTGAAAGTAAGGTAGCTGAATGAACGTATCTGCCTGCACCGCTCGGACACTGGCCAACCGAGTCTTCTGAGGATCTAGCAGTCGCAGTTCGAGCCCTTCAGGCAGTACCTGACTGTCTCTAGCTGGCTGAACCTGCACACAGACCTTGTAGAGCTTTTCAGCCTCCTCACGAATGGCCATCACTAGAATAGCGCTGGCCGTGACCGCCCGATAGCCTTCAATATGTTGAACTTCAATATGTTGAACACCAGGAGTATGGTCTTCGGATTGATGGTCCTGCTGTGCACTTTTATACATAACGTCTAAACTAACAGACTTACATCGCTTGATAAATGTTTCATCTCTAAGGTGGTAAGTGCTGCGTAGCCGCAAAGAAGGCACCGCCGATGTTTCCAAAAGCTGACTCAAAGGCCGCCAGCTCACATCAGAATGCCCGTGGAACCACTGACTCAGTTGTATGGTTTGCCCCTCGGGCGAACTCAGGTTGATAATCTGACCAGGCAAGAAAGCATCAGCGCGAAAATGGTCTCGGTCAGTCGGTGAGGAATCTTTTAGCGGCGATCGCTTGAACTGTGCCATCAGCTGATACATCGCGTACGTCTTGATCAGAGGCGGTAGCTGAAATTTTGGCCAGTCCGAGCTGGGAGAACTTGTCTTTAAACAATCAATTTTAGGATCGAACTCTGCGCAGTCCGCCGTGGTTTTAGCTGCCGTGGTTTTAGCTGCCGTGGTTTTAGCTGTAGTCTGAACCGAAAGAAAAGAGCGCTGCTTGAGAGAATCGAGCGCAGAGAGCAGCTCAGTAGCGCTGATTGGCGCAGGCAGCGTCTGTTGAATTTGCGGTAGGGAAAGCGGTTCCCTCTGGCTAGCCAGCCAGTACAAAATATTCAGCTCCTGCTCAGAAAGTCGCTCAAAAGCAGGCGTCAGTAGCCGCAGGATATCTGTAAAGAGGGGCGAAGTCTGCTGCAGAAATGTGTCCACCCTGCCGTTAAACATGTCTCGAATCACCCTAGCTGCTGAGAGGAGCGCAGCCGGATGCCCCTGATAGCGAGCAATCAGCTCAGGCCAATGGTCTCTTGCGCTCAGCGATTCGTTTTCTAGCAGGGCCGTAGCGGCAGGCACAGAGAGCCCCGTCAGGTAAACGGCGTGCTGATGGGGTTGATGCCTGGCGTGATTTGCCCAATCAGCCGGGCTTTCGGTACCGGTGAGTAGCAAGCAGCTGCGGGTACCAGCGATCGCCTGAAAAAATTCGTTATAAGCCCGATATTCCGGCTGATACTCTCCAACCAAGGTACCCGCCCGCAAAATCGATTCCACGCCTTCGACCACCAGCAAAGTAGGACGCGCTGTCAGGGTATCAAGCAGCTGCACAACCGACTGATCCAAAGGTTGCTCCGAGGTCTGATTCAAGGTTTGATCCGCAAACTGAACAGCACTCTGACCGGCGACCTCAACGCTGAATAGAGCCGTAGATTCTGCTGAGGACAAGGCGTCTAGGCTAGCCAAAAGACTGTTGCAAAAGGCCGTCAGCGTAGGCTTACCTTTAAGCGATCGCCACACAACCGTCTTAAAAAGTCCCCCCATCTGAGCAACAACCGCCTCACAAAAAAGAGACTTGCCAACCCCCTTCAGCCCCCAGATACCCATCAGACAGCTCTGCGGCGCCTGCCTGCCCAGCTGCCCCCCGGCAGCAGCCTCCGATTCCGAACTCCAAGCTGCCTGCAACCACTGCTTTGCTTGGGCCAGCTCAGCGTCGTATCCATACAGCGCAGCAGACATCGCCAGCGGCGACGAAGCTTGACGCACTGACTGCGAAGTCAGACGGCCACCCACCGCTGGTACCGCGCCACGGGGAACCGGCGCTTCGCCCAGCCGATGAGCACGCTGCCAAGTATTCTCTTGAATCACCTGAGCCGTTGCCCTCTCTGTATCTACAGCGACCGCTTGCTGAGAAGCGAGCTGAGATTTACGCCTTACATACGTCTCCAGTGCGATTCGAAAGTTCGTCTTACCCACTGGCTTGCCAAACACCTTAGAGAGCTGACGCCACAGCTTTGGCGCCACATCCCGCATCAAATAGTTCGTACTGTACTCAGCCTCTTCGGCCATCTGCTCATAGGTGAGCCCCCGCCAAGTCCCCTTCAAAATGACGACTTCAGGCCCTCTCAACGGATGTCCAGTATTTTCGACAACAGCATCACTAACCCAGCTCAGCGCATTCGACAAATCGACATCCATACCTTTCCGACCTAACACCACGCCCTAACGCCCGCAAGCAACATACATAACATAATCACCATAATAAATAATCGTCTATTCCGGCAGCCAAATCGTCACAAACGCTTCCAGAGCGCTACATCTACACTTAAAGATTATTCTTTCTTAATAGATATTTAACAACCGGAGGAATCCATAAAATAGTTATGTGATAAGTTTGACTTGTAAGGTGCGCACCTTACTAAATGCAGGGTGTACTAGCAATGTTCTGGTAAGCGTTACAGGCAACTCTAAAATGATTTTTTCCTCTTTTTTTGCGGGATTCTACAACCAGATTGACGGCACCTCAAAGTCGGATCACCTTGTCGGAACGTTTGATGATGACTGGATCGAAGGATTTGCTGGAAATGACCAGCTCTTCGGTCGTGACGGCGACGATCAGCTCTTCGGCGGCGACGGCTACGACAAGCTCTTCGGAGAAGCTGGACACGATGAACTCTTCGGCCAAAACGGCGACGACTTTCTAGATGGCGGCATCGGTGACGACTGGCTAGAGGGTGGTAAAGGCAACGACACGCTCAAAGGCGGTAAAGGCCACGACGACCTCTTTGGTGACAGTGGCAACGATGTTCTCAACGGTGGTGAAGGCCTAGACTACTTTGATGGTGGTGCAGGTATCGACACTATCACTTTTGCAGATGAGCGCAGCCGCATCTGGGTAAACCTAGCGGACGGAGACGCTGACGTCGCCGAAGGCAGAGAGCACCTAGATGATATTGAAAATGTTATCGGCAGTCGGTTTAACGACGAGATTGAAGGTGACAGAAAGAACAACGTCCTCAAAGGCGGCGAAGGTAACGACGAAATTTTCGGCGAAGGTGGCAACGACACCCTAGAGGGGGGCCACGGCGACGACAAGCTCTTCGGGGGCCACGGCGACGACACCCTCATCGGCGGCAGCGGCAACGATGAGCTTGAAGGTGGCGCGGGCGACGACACCCTCACTGGCTTGCTAGGAGATGACATTCTCAACGGCACAGATGCCCATGCAGCAGGCAAAGGAGAGCGTGACTTTATCCAGACGGGTGAAGGTCACGATGTTGTTGTTCTGGGCGACGCCCACCGAGCGTACTACGCAGCCGAAGGCTTCGACGACTTCGCTGGCATTGCCGATTTCAACACAAAGCAAGACAAGCTGGTGCTATTTGGCTCAGCCGACCGCTACACCGTGCAGGAAAACGGCGGTAACTCTCAAATCTTGCTAGATGGCGATCGCATTGCCGTCCTCACTGGCGTCGGCCACTTGAACCTCAAAGCAAGCGCCCACTTCGTGTAAAAGTTCACAAGTGTTCGCTCGGCGAACCCATCCCGTCACGACGCGTCAGCCAAGGTCGGGGTGGGTCCACCGATAAAGCAAATTCAAGCAACCGCCAACAACAGTCCAACAAAAAACAACAGTTGACCATGGGTGCTCACGTGATGACAACAACCTTGAAGACATCGCCAAACGCCATTCCACAAAACCTTGACCTCAGCGAGCTGTTGAGCCATCGCGCCTGGCACCAGCCAAGGCAGCTAGCGTATCAATTCCTACTGCGCGGTGAGCAAGTGAGCGCGCAGTTTACCTACCGCGCGCTAGAGGTACAGGCGCAGACAATTGCCGCTCATTTGCAAGCTGTCGGTGCGTCGGGCGGGCGAGCCCTGCTGTTGTTTTCCCCCGGATTAGATTTTGTCGCAGCGTTCTTTGGCTGTCTTTACGCAGGCGTCACCGCCGTACCTGCCTACCCACCCCGCAAAAACAACAAAATGCTACGCCTGCAGACCATCGTTAGCGATGCGGAAGCATCAGCAGTGCTAACAACTGCAGCCCTAGCAGAAAAAGTCAATCGGTGGTTTGATGCAGAGTCTCCCTTAGGCAGTGTTCCCTGGCTCACCGTAGACACACTCGAAGAAACCACACTGCAGGTCAGCGCGCAGAGAAACCCACTAGCCTTTTTGCAATACACCTCTGGCTCCACAGGTACACCCAAAGGTGTCATGGTCAGCCAAGAAAATCTAATCCACAACTTGGCGGCAATCCACCGCTGCTTTGAGCACAGCCCAGAGAGTAAAGGCGTCATTTGGCTACCGCCGTACCACGATATGGGTTTAATCGGCGGGATTCTGCAGCCGCTGTACGGTGGCTTCCCGGTCACACTTATGTCACCGGTCGACTTTTTACAGAAGCCCCTTCGCTGGCTGAAGGCCGTCTCGCAGCAGAAAGCAACCACCAGTGGTGGTCCAGACTTTGCCTACGACCTGTGCGTTCGAAAGTTGGAGAGATTGCGCAACGCATCTGCACAGGGCACAGCTGAAGATCCGCTAAAGGACTTAGACCTGAGCCGGTGGAAAGTGGCTTTCACGGGGGCTGAACCGATTCGCACCGACACCCTAGAGCGGTTTACAGCCGCGTTTTCCCCCTACGGATTTAGCCAATCAGCCTTTTATCCATGCTACGGCATGGCAGAAACAACACTCATTGTCTCGGGTGGCCGCGTCGATACGCCGCCCATTGTCGACACCATCAGCACGACCCAGCTCAAGCAGCACAGGGTAGAAAAGGTTCAGCAGGCGAGCAGCGATGCCTGCAGCGTAGTCAGCAGTGGGCGCAGTCTTCCCGACCAACAGGTGGTCATTGTCCATCCCGATACTCTGCGCAAGTGCGCCGCTGCAGAAGTCGGAGAGATTTGGGTCGCCGGAGACAGTGTAGCTGCGGGCTATTGGCAAGATGCTGAAAAGACTAAAGAAGCCTTTGAGGCCTACTTGGCAGATACGGGAGAAGGGCCTTTCTTACGCACAGGCGATTTAGGGTTTGTTCAAGCCGGTGAGCTGTTTGTCACCGGGCGGCTCAAAGACATGATGATTATCCGCGGGCAAAATCACTATCCGCAGGATATTGAGCGGACCTTAGAAGCTGTTCATCCGGCGATTAGGGCGGGTGCGATCGCAGCCTTTTCAATCGAGCACAAAGGGGCCGAACGCCTAGTCATCGTCTCAGAGATTGAGAGAACCCATTTGCGGCAGCTAGATGTGGGCGCAGTGAGTAGCCAAATCCGGCAAGAGATTGCTGCTAGTCACGATTTGCAGGTCTTTGCGACATTACTAGTGAAGCCAGGGAGCATACCCAAAACCTCCAGCGGAAAGATTCAACGATATCGCTGTCGTGACCTCTTTTTATCAGGCGATTTGGCCATCGTAAAAGACTGGAGCGAAGACCCCAAGCACACACGCGACTTCGTCAAAATGCGCTCCGAAGTCGACGCCATGCTACAAGCACTCGGCGGCAAAATTTGACACAAATAAAAGATCCTCTTAACAAATGTTTTTTCTAATTCAAAAGAAGAAAAATGGGAACAACTTTAAGCAACAATCGGTCTTCTGATAAAGCGAACAGGGGCGAAAAAGAGCCAGCTTAAAGAAGCTGGACTAAGGCAGCAAGAAAAAGTAGCGAGAGACAAGAGCACGCTTCGACAGAAATATCTTTTGAGGCGATAATTTTCCGGTTTTTAGGTGTAATTTTGAGTTTAAGTGTATAAAAAGTGGCAGAAAAGCAAAAATGCTTTAGCTAACTTTTACTCACGGCTGTTATCCCAGAGATTGAAATATATTTTCGGCCGCTATTGCCCTTCATCAACAGACTTTCACTAGTGGAGTCTCTCTTCGATAATTTATATCTTTCGTAGGCGTACAAGCGCCTAGACAATACCATCGTCCGACCGGGTGACATCTGTTTGGACGATACAACTTTCTGAACGAATAGCATAGATTTCACAGAGCCCTTGAACTTCGTCATGGTCACGTCGTTACGAATGCATTCTGTTCTCAAAACGTTCTAATCTTCCGGTTTTTCCTTGAATCTTTTTTCATTCAGCTTTTCCGACCATAGGAGCTAACCCATGACAGTAAGCGATCAACAAACAACTACACTATTGACGAATCGCGGGCCGGCCAACGGTTTAGCTGAAAGTATTTCAGTATCGAGCGATCGCACAGAGCAGGTTCAAGCCTGGATTGTTTCCTACCTAGCAGACCTCTTAGAAATCTCCGCTGACGAGATAGATACAGACGTCCCTTTTGACACCTACGGGTTAGACTCATCAGCCGCCATCGGCCTCACTGGCGACTTAGAAGATTGGCTCGGGCAATCGGTCGATCCGGTCCTACTGTACGACTACCCAACCGTTGACGCCCTCGTGGCATACCTTTGCGAGGATTGACCTGACATGACACACACCAAAGCCCCCACCACAAACAGGCGATCACCAAAAGCCACCTCTTCCACCGGCTCAACGGCAGTCGCCAACCGGCCTCAAACCCAGCCAGCTACCTCTATCGACCCGCGCACTAGCCTCAGGCACACTCACCTAATTGAGAGAACCTATCAGAACAATCTCGACTCTGACTACACAGAGAAAATAGCAGAACTAACCCGCAGCTTTAGCTACGCACAGAACAAAGAACACTTTTGGAGTGCGCCCACCCACTCACTGCTGTACGGCACGCCCCTGTACGCCGAAGCCTCTTCCTCCCAGCATCTAGCGCTCAACCACCTCAGCTGGTTTGCCAACTACAACTACATCTCCAACTCCGAAACTGAAACCGTCCTCTACAATCAGATTACAGGCAGCGTCTTTCAATCAATTGGCGGCTACGACACCCTGGCCAAAGAGCTCGCCTTCGAGACAGAACAGGAGCACGACCATATTAAAGCGTTTCGCAAAGTCGGCCTGATGACTGCGACATCGCTCATTGGTCGCACCGGCTTGAACGGGCTGCTGAAGTGGAATACCTACAAGCTGACCCTAGGTAAGCAACCACTGCCCACAGCTCAATACTATGCGCTGCGATCGCTATCCAAATCACTAGGCAGCAGCTCCCACTACTCCCCCTACCTCCAATTCTTAGAAACAGAAAATAAATTCATCTTAAAAGCGCCCACAGCAGGCATGTTAGGGCGTTCTGTTGGACCTTCACTCCCCCTGCAGAGCTTCTACGGATTTAGCTGGGGCGCAGGCTCTCCCTTCATGGCCTGCCAGTTTTACACGGTTCGCATGATTGCAAATCTGTATCTCAAGAATATGGAGCATGCGATCGCAAAATACGCCAAGCGCCTAGAAAATAAAGGTGCCGAAAATAAAGGTGCCTTCGTACCCGCCCCCACAGCCATCTCCCGCTACCACTTCCTAGATGAGTCCTTCCACACCACCATCTCTCGTCTCCTAGCCAAAGACCTCTACAAAGCCTTTGACAAGCCAACCCGCTACGAAAAGCTCGTGGCCAACAGCGTCATCTACAAAATGCAGAAAGGGACCCTAGGCGGTCTCTCAGCAGTCCTGCCTCACCGCTACTTCCCTGACGATTTTACAATCTTCGAACTGCTCTACCAGCTACTGCAATCTCCAGTATTCTCTTTTTCCAAATCGGAGGCGAAGCACTGGATGAATCGCTGCTTGTGTGAAGAGCACGAAGGGCTCCACATCGCAGCGGCCAACCGTCAGCGCTTGCTCAAAGAACTCCGAGACTTTTTCGCTAGCGTAGACTATCTCTCTGCGGTGAACTGCCAAATGGATGAAATGGCAAACAGAGGAGAGATTTCAACCGCCCTCCAGCAAAACAAACAGACCTTTACTCAGTTCTTCAAGCAGGCTGACATCGAAAGTGTCAAACCAGCGCAATCGTCATAGCTGTCAGCTCAGCTATCAATCAAAACCCGCATCTATCGGTTCTTAGCCAAGGTCTCACAGAGGTCTTTAATCCAGTGGAATCCATCGCGATTGTCGGCATCGGCTGCCGATTTCCCCAAGCGAATAGTCCAGAGACCTTTTGGCAGCTGCTCAGCGAGGGCCGTCAGGCGATTACGTCTATCCCTTCGCAGCGCTGGCCAGTCGAAGACTACTACGACCCACAGCCGCAAGCCGCTGGCAAAATGAACAGTCGTCAGGGCGGCTTTTTAAGTAATATCGACCGCTTCGATGCGGCCTTCTTTGGCATTAGCGCGGCAGAAGCCCAACACATCGACCCACAGCAGCGGCTGTTTTTAGAAGTTGCTTGGGAAGCGCTAGAGCACGCGGGCATTCCCCCACTGGGCCTCAGCGGCAGCGCGACGGGCGTCTTTTCGGGGCTGTGCACCATCGACTATCACCGCCTGCTCTACCGCAACGTTAGCTGCATCGGCCCCCACAGCGGCACTGGCACAACAATGTCGATCACCGCCAACCGACTCTCCTACCTGCTAGACCTGCGGGGACCGAGCATGGCGGTAGATGCGGCCTGTTCTTCCTCTTTAGTCGCCATTCACCTCGCCTGCCAAAGTCTCCATTCCCAAGAATCCAATCTCTGCATCGCAGGCGGCGTCAATCTCATTCTCTCTCCCGACTCAATGATCTCCTCTGCGCAGACGGGGCTACTCTCCCCCCAAGGCGCCTGCCGACCGTTCGATGCCCGGGCAGACGGCTACGTGAGAGGAGAGGGTTGCGGAGTGGTCGTGCTCAAGCGCCTCGCCGACGCCGTCAAAGATGGAGACAATATTCTCGCGCTGATTCGCGGTTCAGCCATCAATCAGGACGGACTCAGCAATAGCCTGACGGCCCCCAATGGGCTCGCCCAGCAGGCACTCATCCAGCGAGCGCTGGCAGTCAGCGGCTTAACGCCCCAAGATATCGACTATGTCGAAACCCACGCGGTCGGTACCCCTCTGGGAGATGCCATCGAATTTAGAGCGCTTAAACAAGTGCTGGCGAAAAGAGAAAACCCCTGCGTTCTCGGATCTGTGAAGCCTAATATTGGGCACTTGGAAGCGGCTTCCGGCATGGCCGCCCTCACCAAGGTTGTGCTGTCACTACAGCACGAAGAGATCCCGCCCCAGCTAAACTTCGAAGCAGCCAATACCTACGTCGATCTCGAAGCCAGTCCCTTTGAGATTTTGCCAGCGGGCAAGCCTTGGCCAAGCGCAGCCAAGTCTCGCTTCGCAGGCGTGAGCACCTTCGGCTTCGGCGGCACAAATGCCCACCTCATCTTGGAAGAAGCACCACCCAAAAGTAAGCCCGTAAAAAGCAGCGCTGCAGCACCGGGGCAACACACTCAAAAATCTCACCACATCCTTGCCCTCAGCGCCAAAACCCCATCTGCCCTGCGCAGCCTAGCAAGCCGCTACGTCACGCTCCTCAAGCGTCACCGTGAGGCACCGATTCATACTCAGCTCAGGTCTCCTATCTCTCTTCCCAACCTGTGCTTTTCAGCCAATACAGGCCGCAGTCATTTCGCCCAAAGGCTCTGCCTAGTCAGCCACTCACTCGAAAACCTCCAGCGGCAGCTAGCTCAGTTTGCCGAGGGTGAAGAAACACTGCTTGCCAACCAGTTTATGACGGGTCGCCTCAAGGGGAGAAAACGACCCAAGGTTGTTTTTCATTTTCCCGAACCCACGACAGGTACTCTGACCCTCGGAAAAATGCTCTATCAGAGCCAGCCCCACTTCCGAGAGGCCTTCGAACACTGCGCACAGAAATCCACATTGCCACTGTCATTTGATCTGTTATTCGAGACCAAAACGCCACCAAATCACCTCTCCAGCTCAGTTTTTGGGCGCATAGCGGGGTTCTGCATATCCTACGCGCTAGTGGCCATGTGGCAACAGTGGGGAGTAAAGCCTGCAGCCCTTATCGGTGAGGGATTGGGTGAATATGTTGCAGCTTGCGTCGCCAACATGCTCACAGTGGATGAAGTGTTGCCGCTGCTGTCTGCACCGTTGACTACGCCTGTATGGAGTGCGGCTTCTCTCAGCTACCGCAGTCCCGCAGTCCCTATGCTCTCAGCAAATTACAGCCCGCTGCTGCGGCAGGCAGTGTTGTCTCTGTCAGACACGACGCCACAAAACTCACAGAGCAACCTCCAAAAGTTACTCCCCCTGTCCGGCCTAGCCGGGTACGACCTTGTTTTACCGATGGGCGCCAATCGGCCACTCGCCAAGTACCTGACGAAAGCAGCTGTTCAAAACAGCCAAATCGTAGAGCGATCGCTCTACGCCGATATGGAAATTTGGCCACAGCTGCTCTCCCAGCTAGGCAATCTGTTCGTTCGGGGCATCCCCGTCGATTGGCAAGCCTTCGACCACGGCTACCCCAGGGAACGCATTCCCCTACCCACCTATCCATTCGAGCGATCGCACCACTGGTTTATCTCCCACACCTCCGAGTCGTCCAGCCTCTCAGCCAATCAAAAACACTCCACCGCCCGATAGCGAACAGCCAAAGACATCCCGTAAGCCATCCCAAAGAATCAGCAAAACCCATGTCAAATGCCTCCTCTCAGCAAACAACCATGCCTTCTACCGAACCCACTTGGGTCACCTTGACCCCGCCTTCAGAGACAGAGGTCCAAGACTGGCTAGCTGCCCAAATCGGCGAGCAGCTAGGCATCGAAAGTGATGATATCGATATCCACACCCCCTTCAATACCTACGGTTTGCAGTCTGTGCAGGCAATGGCGATCGCAGGTCTTGGCAAGCAGCGATTCGGTCTAGAAATCTCGCCTCTCACCCTGTGGAACTGCCCCAACATCGCGTCTCTTTCCGAATACATCGCAAAAGAACTCGCCCTCAGTGAAAGTGAATCCTTCGAAATCTAGCGCTGAAATATAGAGCCCCGCCGAACCATGAACACATCAGAGATCATCACCACTCTCAAGAGCAAAGGCGTTCAGCTTTGGGCTGAAGGAGACAAGCTGCGGATAAACGCACCCAAAGGCGCAATCACGGCGCAGCTAAAGAACGACATCACAGCCTGCAAAGCTGACATACTGGAGTGCCTACGAACCCAATCAGGCGACGCTTCCCTAGCAGAGACACAAACTGCCTGCGGGCTGTCGCTGCGCACTATTGGCCAGCTGATTGGGGGTGGGCAGGAGGCGCTACCCGTGGTAGACCCTGTGGCTATGGCCGCTCAACTGAAAGTGACTTTTCGGCCACTGCCGAAAGGCATCGCCATCGGAGAAGAGGTACTGCAGCTGAGGCAAACGCTAAAAGAGAATCTGCAGGCAAAGGGCGTCAAAATTGTCCCTTGGGAAATTGCAACGCGAACCGTTCACTATCCCTTTCCGGTCATCGGCAAACTGTTGAACAAATGGCTGCCCTCGGTTAAGCAAATCTCCATTCAGGCCGTACGCGCCGAAATCAGCGCCGTCATCGACGTAGAGCGTCCCATCTCCCCGGTCAAGAGCCGCCTAGCCGAAGCCCTCTATCAGCTGTCTGCTCGCCTCTCAAAAGCGCCCAAGTCAGTCGCCGACATCACCCGCAGCATTAGCTGGGCAGAAGATCACGCTATCCAAAGGCTAGAAGATCCCACCGCGACACAGGTGGTCATGCTCACTGAGCTAGATGAAAGACTTGTTCACCCCGAGATTCCCTACGTAGAAAAAATTGGACTGGGCGTAAACACCCTAGTCAGTCAGTTTTCTGAGATTGTCATTGGCGTCTCCGCCACAGAGCTTTCAATTCTCAACATGAATCTGTCTGACTCTCGCTTCTCGCGATCGCAGCTAGACCCATTCATCCTGCGATCACTCATTCCCAAGCTCTACGTCCCCATCGCCCCCTTACCCCTCAGCCGGTTTGAGATTGGCCACTACAGTCCGGCAACATCACCCTACGTGCAAAAGCTTGTCGCCCTCGGCCAGTCCCTCTCCACAACGGGACTGCTCCCTTCCGGCTTCAAGCTCGCCGAAGTCGTCCGTCGCCAATCCCATCGAGACATTGTCAGCGCCATCGTCAATGGTAGAACCGGCGTTTCCTACGGCTTTGTCGCCTATGCCGAGCCGCCAGAGTACGTAGGCCCTGAGGAAATTTCAGCAGCTCACTGGCAAACCTTGAACTCGGTAGAAGGTTTCTCAGACGATGAAGTCAGAACAACAGAAACTGGCCGACGATACGTTAAAACCTCCATCGGTAAGCAAACCGTTTACAAACAAATCCCCGATATCTGGCTAGTTTGCTCCCGTTCCGGTGCGAACAAAACAGATCTCGATGCCACCCAAGACGTTCTCCGCCTGGGCATACAGGAAACGCTCCAGCTCCAGCTGCCTGAAGGCATCGACCTGCAGGGCTCCAAACTAGATATCAAGCCATCCTACGACACCTATGTGATGGTTGCGATCGCCCTTGCCGCCGCGCTCTACACCCCAGAGCTTATCGAAGCGGGCGCCCCCATCATTCACTTCCACGGCTACCCAGAGCAAGCCTGGTTCGACCATCAAGAAGACTACGCCGGTATTCAAAACCCCGCCGTCCCCTGCGGCACCTACGAGTCTGGCGTGTTCAACTTCCTAAGTCTGCATCAGCTCGCAAGCAGCCCGCAGCGTCCCCTGTCCCTAGTAGGCCTAGTAGAGCCCGACCATGGCATCAATCTACTGTCCAACAGTTTGGGGCATCTGTTGGAGCGTGTGAAAACTGGGGTAGCGCGATCGCAAATAGAACTAGGCGGCAAGCATCTCTCTTCCCTGAGAGAACCGTCTTCCGGCACTGCCTCTGTAGCAGTTTCAAAAGAGACAGAAAAAGAACCCGTTGGTGGAGGTGTACAGCGATGATTGCTCCCTCACAGCGCAACCTTCTTACAGGAAAAACAGTCGTTTTAACCGGAGCCTCGCGGGGGATTGGGCTGGAAATTTCTCGTGCGATCGCTCAAGCAGGAAACAAAGACGCGCTTCTCATTGGCATTGCCCGCTCGCAGGCTAGGCTAAACCGCTGGGCGACAGAGATGGAGGGCATGGGCATGCAGGCAAAAGCGATCGCCTTCGACCTAGCCCACACAGACGCCTTACCTGAACTTGTTCAACAGATCAAGCAACGCGCGGCCAACGGAACAACTCCCGAAATCGACCTGCTCATCAACAATGCGGGCATAGAAATCTACCGTGCCTTTTCGGGCTACCACCCCGACGAAATAGAGCGCGTCATCCGGGTAAATCTGCTCTCTGTCATGGGGCTCACCCAGCGCCTGCTACCTGCCCTCTCCCAACGAGGACACATCATCAACATGGCCTCTCTCGCCGGGAAAAAAGGCCATCCATACGACAGTATCTACGCCGCGAGTAAGTCCGGTCTGCTCATGTGGAGCCATTCGCTCAGGCAAGAGCTAGCAGGCTCTGGGCAGGCCGTTTCAGCGATTTGCCCAGGCTACGTCACCGGCACTGGCATGCTGGCCGACACCGGCATAAAGGCGCCTCTACTCGCAGGGCGATCGCCTGCCAGCACCGTCGCCAAAGCCGTCCTAAAAACAATCCAACACAGGCGCGCCGAAGTCGTCGTCAACCAAAACCGCCTGATGGAAATATCCACCCGTGCCCTACTCGCCCTAGAACAACTCTTTCCCGACCTCACCGATATCTCAAATCAGCTCCTAGGCGTCACCGCCCTAAACCAGCAGCGAATCACATCCACAGCAACCGAGTTCCCCAAAAAGCATCTCACAAGCTAAAAAACACACTCCCCCACCCTTAAACATCTCTTTTAGTCATGAAAAAAGTCTACTTTGCTATCTACGACATGGGCGCGGGCCATCGTAGCACCGCCAATGCCTTAAAAGAAGTCATAGAGACCTGCAACCTCCCCTGGCAGGTTGAAATTGTAGAAGTGCTAAAAGAGGTCTTCCATACCACCTTCGCCCAAGACTTTTACAACACTTGGACGCTCAAACACAAGTGGGCCAAACTGATTAACGATCCCATTTCTGTACCCATTTTCAAAGCTCGCATTCGCTTGATGCATGCCATCTGGCTAAAGCAGCTTCGGCGCTACTGGCAAGCTCAGCAGCCAGATCTTGTCGTCTCACTCATGCCTCTCTTCAACCGGGTTCTGTGCGAGAGCTTGCAGACTGAGATGCCGACTGTGCCCTTCGTCACTGCCGTCACCGACTTTGCCGACTGTCCGCAACACTTTTGGATAGAGCAGCAAAATCAGCTGTTGATCTGTCCCTCTGCCCAGGTGTACGAGCAGGCAAAAGACGCCGGATACCCCGACCAAAATCTCTTCAAAACATCAGGTGTTGTCATTCACCCCCGATACAACCAAATTCTCAACATCGACCGAGCCGCCCAAAGAAAAAAACTAGGTCTGCACCCCGATCTGCCCACTGGCTTGGTGTGCTTTGGTAGTCATGGCTCCCGAGAGATGGTCGAAATTGCCCGGCGCCTAGACAAAAGCAACCAGGCACTGCAGCTTATTTTTGTATGCGGACGCAATCAATCGCTAGCCGAGACCCTCCACCAGCTGCCCACACGATATGCCAAACATGTTGAAGGGTTTACCAGAGAGCTGCCCACCTACATGCGAACGGCAGATTTCTTCATTGGTAAGCCCGGCAGTGTGGGAGTTAGTGAAGCGATCGCACTCGGACTCCCCGTCATCACCGAATGCAACAGTCGCATGACTCTCTTTCAAGAACGTGCCAGCGCCGACTGGCTAGCCAGCAGAGGATTTGGCATCGTCGTCCCCAGCTTCAGCCAAGTCGGCGAAGCCGTGAGGCAGCTGCTAGACCCCCATGCCTTTGCCAAGTATCGCGCCAGCGTTAGCCAATACAACAACCGAGCCGCCTTCGAAGTCATCGACATTCTAGAAAAAATCCTCGACCCCTCCATCAACGGCCAAGTCCCGCAACCGCTGATCGCCTAGATTCGGATTGCCTGAATCACCAGCCTGCTCAAAACACTGTTCAAACTCCTACTCACACTCCACTCGCTATGAAAACACTGGCCCAAAAAACGGTACTACTCACAGGCGCTGCTGGCGGCATTGGTGCTTTCATCGCGAGGGCGCTGGTACAGGCTGAAGCAACAGTCGTCTGCGTTGGGCGATCGCCCGACCCGCTCAATGCGCTCGTCACAGAACTCAAGGAAGGAGGAGGGAGAGCGATCGCCTGTCCGTTCGACCTGCAGAACGTAGAAGCCATGCCAACCCTGGTACAAACCGTAGAGTCACAGGCAGGCCCGGTCGACGTACTAATCAACAACGCCGCCATCGAAAAATTCCGGCCTTTTCAAGACTATTCCCTGAGCGATATTCAGGCGATGACAACAACAAATCTGCTGGCTCCCATGGCGCTGTGCCGCCTGCTGCTGCCAGGCATGCTCGCCCGCCAAGCGGGTCACATCGTCAATATTTCCTCCGGGGCAGGCAAGCGAGGTGCCCCCTTCAACAGTGTCTACTCCGCCACGAAGTCGGGGCTTATCAATTGGTCAGACGCGCTAAGGCTTGAGCTTTCAGACACGCCTGTAAATGTATCCATCGTGTGCCCAGGCATCACCGACGCAGGTATGTTCCACGCACTCGGCACAGAAGCTCCAGAAGGAATGGCCGTCACGCCACCCGCCGAAGTCGCCGAGGTTGTGCTCCAGTCCATCCTAAAAAATCAGCCCGAAGTCATGCTAGATGGCCTTACAAACCGAGTATTTGCTGCCCTTTGCCAGCTGTCTCCTCAGTTAGGCGATCGCATCCTCCACAAAGTTGGCATCGTTCAAACCAACCGAGACTGCGCCCATCGCCTAGCCCAGCAGGAATCCCCATCTGCCACCCAGCCTGCTCAACCAGCTTTAGTCACTGCCGATAGCTAGCCACCTACCAACTCCATACCACCATGAAACCTACAGACTACGACATCATCATCATTGGCACGGGCGCAGCCGGTGGCACCCTAGCGCGCACCCTCGCCCCCACCGGAAAAAAGATCCTCGTCCTTGAGCGCGGCGGCTTCCTCCCCAAAGAAAAAGAAAACTGGGACTCCAGAGAAGTCTACGGAAAAGACCGCTACCGCACCACAGAACAGTGGTACGACAAAGACGGCAATCCCTTCCGTCCCTTCACCCACTACTTCGTCGGCGGCAACACCAAATTTTACGGCAGTGCCCACTACCGCCTCAGAGAGCGAGACTTCGAAGAAGTCCAGCACAAAGGCGGCATCTCCCCCGCCTGGCCGCTCAAATATCAAGACTTCGAGCCCTACTACACCCGAGCAGAAAAACTCTTCGACGTCCACGGCCTACGCAACACCGACCCGACAGAGCCCCCCAGCGATAGCCCCTTCCCCCATCCCCCCATCAGCCACGAGCCCCCCATCGCCAAAATCGGCGAAGCCCTAAAAAAGAAGGGACTCCACCCCGCCTACCAACCCCTCGGGCTAAGACTAAACGAAGCAAATCGCAACCTCAGCGAATGCGTCCGCTGCGACACCTGCGATGGATTTCCCTGCATGGTAAATGCCAAAGCCGACGGCGATGTGAACGGCATCCGGCCCACCCTGTTCTATCCCAACGTCACCCTCAAGACCCACGCAAAGGTTACTCGACTCCACACCGATAGCACCGGCAAACGCATCAGCGCCGTCGAAACAGAAATCGACGGTCAGACTCACCTATTTTCTGCAGAGATTGTCGTCGTCTCAGCCGGTGCGCTAAATTCTGCCGTACTGCTCCTGCGCTCCGCCAACGCCCACCACCCAAACGGACTAGCCAACAGTTCAGGACTGGTCGGCCGCAACTTCATGCGTCACAAAATCTGCGCCATTGTCTCCCTAGGGCTCAAAGTAAACCCCACGGTATACCCAAAGACAATGGCCATAAACGACTTCTACTGGGGTGAAGCAGACTTTCCCTACCCTATGGGCCACGTACAAACCCTCGGCAATATTAATGAAGATCGCGCCGCAACCAACAGCCCGCCCTTCATCCCCAGCCGACTAATTCCAATGTCCATTTTTAAGGCCGCCGCCGATAGAACAACCCCCTGGTTCCTCATGGGCGAAGACCTCCCCGACCCAAACAACCGCATCTCGGTTGATGAAAACGACAGAATCGTCCTGGAATACACCCCCAACAACGACGAATCATTCAACCGTTTGATCGACCGCTGGAAAGGCATCCTCAAGTCTCTCGACCCGCTCTCCATCCTGTTCACCACAGAGATGACGCTCAAAGATGTCGGCCATCAGTGCGGCACCTGCCGGTTCGGCGAAGACCCCACCACCGCCGTACTCGACCTCAACTGTCGCACTCACGATGTCGACAATCTCTACGTCGTAGACGGCAGCTTCTTCCCCTCCAGCGCAGCCCTCAACCCAACCCTCACGATCATCGCCAACGCCATCCGCGTCAGCGAACACATCGCCGAGCAACTATCAGCACCCACCTTCACCAGTAAAAACGCCATTCAAAATGGCTTGGTCTCCGCATCTCCATGAGCACCTCCCTGCCAATTAAGTACACAAATCCCAAAGTAAATCCCCTCCTCGGAGGGGTGCCCGCAGGGCGGGGTGGGTCCCCAGTAACCAGCGCAGCGACTGTACCCCAGCAGCGGCTATACCCAATTTGTTCTCCAGAGTAATCAGCCTTATGTCCCTCTATCCCGTTCAATCGTAAAACCATGAAATTTGACTGGCTAATTATCGGAGCGGGCTACTCAGCTTGCGTCCTCGCAGAACGCATCGCCACCCAGCTTGAACAAAGAGTCCTAATTGTAGAAAAGCGCAGCCACATCGGCGGCAACGCCTACGACTACTACAATGAGCACGGCCATCTGATTCACAAATATGGCCCCCATATCTTCCACACCAAGTCCAAGCAGGTGTGGGATTATCTCTCGCAGTTTACCGGCTGGCGGCCCTACTACCACCATGTTTTGGGCGTCGTAGAAGGCAAAAAGGTGCCCATCCCGTTCAATCTAAACACGCTATATGCGCTCTTCCCCCCGAGCTACGCCGAAAAGCTAGAAGGCCTACTGCTCGAAAACTTTGGCTTTGGGAAAAAGGTACCCATCCTCCGGCTAAAAGAAAATCGCAATGCCGACCTAGCCCTACTGGCCGACTACATCTACAACAATGTGTTCTTACGCTACACCCAAAAGCAGTGGAACCTAAAGCCAGAAGAGCTAGACAGCGGCGTCACCGCCCGCGTCCCCATCTACATCAGCCGCGACAATCGCTACTTTCAAGACCCCTACCAAGCGATGCCAAAACACGGCTACACCGCCATGTTTCAGCGCATGATCAACCATCCCCTGATCAAAGTCCTCCTCAACACCGACTACAAAGAGATCATCGACGAAGTCTCCTTCAATCGAGCCATCTGTACAGGTCCAATTGACGAATTCTTTAGCTACGCCCACGGCGCTATGCCCTACCGCAGCCTCGACTTTCGCTTCGAAACGCTCGACCAAGAGCGCTACCAAGAAGTTGGCACAGTAAACTACCCCAACGACTACGACATCACTCGCATCACAGAACAGAAATACCTCACCGGCCAGGTCTCCCCCAAAACCACCATCGTCAGAGAGTTTCCCCAAGCCTACATCCCAGGACGCAACGATCCGTACTACCCCATCCCCAAGCTCGAAAATCGCGATCGCCTATCCCACTACCTCAAAGAAGCCAAAAAGCTCAACGGCAGCGTTCTCTTCGCAGGCAGACTCGGCGACTACAAGTACTACAACATGGATCAAGCTGTCACCCGAGCACTCGGCATCTTCGAAAAAGAGATTGCCCGGCAGCCCGCCCTCGTGTAGCCACGCCAACCGTCCACCCGCACCAACCCCCTTGTCGTAAAAAATCCCCTAACGATGATACAAGCCATGCCCCCTCTCAACAGAAAGCTAAAGATCAACGTGGTGACCGGACAAGGCGGCGGCGGACACTATGCGGCCTACCGCGCAATTCAGGCAGCCGCTGAGCAGCAGGGCCTTCCCTGGGAATTTCAGATGACGGATATGGACGACATTATCACCCAGCTATCCGCACAAAACGAAATTCAAAACGCCTACGAAATGTTTGGCATCAGCGGTCACAATTTGTACAATCTCATGCAAAAGAACGGCTGGACCTGGATGTGGCCCCTAAAAATGCGGCTCAACAAGTTTTTAGTCAAGCTCAACTACGACGTCGGCTGCAATTTTTTCGAACAGCACTGGCGGCAGCAGCAGCCCGACCTAGTCGTCTCCGTCATGCCGCTGTACAACAAAGGCCTCTCAGAAAGCTTGCAGCGGGCAAAACCCGGCACCCCCTACATCAGCGTCATGGTCGATCTGGCCGACTATCCGCCCGCCTTCTGGATGGAACCCGATGCCGACTGCCACACCGTTTGCGCCACCGATAAGGCCATAGAGCAGGGGCGATCGCTCGGCGTCAAGAGCGATCGCCTCCTCAAAGCCTCCGGTATGGTCATCCACCCCAAGTTCTACCAGCAACCAAAGATAGACATCCCCGCCGAACGACAAAAGCTGAAACTAGATCCCCACAAGCGCACAGGCCTCGTCCTCTTTGGCGGCAACGGCTCCAAAGCCATGGTCGACATCGCCAAGCAACTGGAGCGCTACCACCCCCACCTGCAGCTAATTTTCCTCTGCGGTCGCAACGAAGATCTCGTCAACGAGCTCAAGCAGCTCCCAGGCCAGCAGCAGCGCGCCATCATCGGCTTCACAGAAGATGTCCCACACTACATGCAGCTGTCCGACTTCTTCATCGGCAAGCCCGGTCCCGGCAGCCTCAGCGAAGCCCTCGCCATGAACCTCCCCATCATCACAGACTGCAGCGCCGCCACCCTCATCCACGAGCGCTACAACGCCCAGTGGATAAAGGAAAATCAATTCGGCATCGTCCTCAAAAGTTTCAAGCACATCCCCAAAGCAGTCGAGAAATTCCTAACCCCCGCCACATTCGAGCACTACCAAACCCAAGTAGCCAACTTTGAAAACAAAGGCATTTTCGAAGTTATCGAATGGCTCAAAACATTTCTCGAACCGGTAACCCACCCCCGCACAAAAATCCCTCTCTCGCAGAAAACAACAACCTCATAAAACTGCTCAAGACAGCCAAAAAAACAAAGCGCGCCATGCCAAACTCCACTGCACACCACGCTCCCACCTTCAAGGTAAATATCGTCACCGGCAAAGGCGGCGGCGGCCACTACGCTACCTACCACGCGCTAAAAGACCTTGCCCAAGAACGGAGCCTACCCTGGCAGTTTCAAGTCACCGACATGGACGACATCATGGCGGACATGACCCAAACCAAAGGCAGCGTCAACGCATACAAATGGCTAGGCAGCTCAGTTTCAGACCTTTACAACAGCATGCTAAAGCGCGGCTGGACCTGGCTCTGGCCCCTGCAAATGCGCCTAAACAAGCTGCTTGTAAAGCTCAATTTCTCCTTTGCCCTCAGCTACTTCAGGCACTACTGGCAGCAACAACAGCCCGACATTGTCATCTCCGTCGTCACCATGTGCAACAAAGTGCTGTGGCAAGCCCTCCACGAAACCTTGCCCGGCACCCCTTACGTAACTGTGATGATCGACTTCGCCGATGTCCCTCCCGGCTTTTGGATTGAGCCAGACACAGACAGCTATCTCATCTGCGGCAAACAGCGCGCGGTAGAACAGGCCCAAGCACTAGGCGTTCCCTCCAAGAGAATTATCTCTACCTCCGGGATGGTCATCCACTCCAAGTTTCAGCCACCCACACCAGAAGATCGTCCGAAAATTATTCAGGGCCGAATTGACCAAGGGCTCAGTCCCGACCGTCTTACAGGGCTCATTATGTTCGGTGGTAATGGCAATGAGGTGATGGTGAAGATTGCTCAGGCGTTAAGTGGATTGGGCGATCGCACTCAGCTCATCTTCCTCTGCGGTCACAACGAAACCCTATTCCATCAGCTAAACGATTTACCCAATTCTCAAAACCGCCTGATAGTGGGCTTCACGCCAAATGTCGCTGAGTACATGGCCCTCTCAGATTTCTTCATTGGCAAACCTGGTCCCGGCAGCCTCAGCGAAGCCTTAGCCATGAACCTCCCGGTCATCACCGAGCGCAATTTTTCGACGCTGGTTCATGAACGATACAACGCAGATTGGATTGAACAAGCAGGTATGGGAATTGTTCTTCCGAGCTTTTCTAAAGTTGCCAGCGCCGTAGAACAGTTTCTCCACCCGCCTACCTTTGAGCGCTATCAAAAGACCGTCCACGCCTATGACAACCACGCCGTATCAGAAGTTTGTGATTTGGTCACCACCTTATTAAAAAAGTCTTTATTAGAAAAATCTGCAAAAAATTCTGGTAGTCAAACAGATGCTGATGTCATCACCGTAGGCTCACAGGCAGGGATATCGGCATGAGTACAACACCTCACAGAAATACAAAACAGAAAACGCCCGAGGCGCTAGAACGCAAAAGCCTCGGACAGCGAAGCACCCCTACCGCAAAACAACAAACGCTAACGCTGGTCGCCATGTGCCTAGCGCTGGGAATGGCCGCTCTAGACGACACGGTCGTGAACGTTGCCCTACCCAGCCTTCAATCCCACCTAGATATCACCGTATCGGGTCTGCAGTGGATCTTAAATGCTTACTTGCTGCCGATTGCGTGTCTGGTACTGCCCGCTGGCAACTTGGGTGATATCTACGGTCGGCGGCGGGTGTTTCTCACAGGACTCATTGGCTTCGTAGCGGCATCTATCCTAGTGGGCTGCTCGGTCAATGGAGAAATGGCCATTGCGGGCCGTCTTCTGCAGGGTATCGGGGCAGCGGCACTCCTCCCCAGCTCACTAGCCATCCTCTCCGAGGCCTATCCCAATCCCACCCAGCGAACCAAAGCGATTGGCCTCTGGTCTGGCGTGTCAGGCCTAGCGCTGATCATCGGACCTGCGCTAGGCGGCGTCTTGGTCGATACGCTGGGCTGGCGCAGTATTTTTTTTCTAAACGTGCCTTTGGGGTTGTGTACTTTTTGGCTAACGGCGCAGGTCGTGCCTGTTAAGAGGCCAAATCGTCGCAAAAAAACCTCACAACTCGACCTGCCAGGAATGGTGCTCAGCGTAGTTGCGATCGCAGCTTTTATCACCCTCCTCATGCTAGGAGAAGGTCTCACCTTGCGATCGCTCTCTCTAGCCATCCTCAGCCTCATCAGTGCGATCGCCTTCATCATCATCGAAGCTGCCAGCGCTCGGCCCATGCTACCGCCGTCGCTCTTCCGCCAGCTATCCTTTGCGATCGCCTTCATCACCAATGCGTTTCTGTTCTTTATGCTGGTCAGCCTGTTGTTCCTATTCAGTCTGTTCCTTCAGCAGGTTCAGGGCTACTCTGCGATCGCGACAGGCCTCCGCTTTCTCCCGCTAAATGGTGCATTTATCTTCGCGTCTATCGTCTCCGGCTATTTTTCTGCCCGCTTGGGCTGGCGAAGCACCATCACCCTCGGGTTCCTAATCGCAGGCATCGCCGTTCTCTCCCTCACTCAGGTACAGGCCGACACACCCTTTCGCATGCTCCTAGTGCGCCTCACGCTAGTAGGCTTCGGCGTAGGCTTCACCCTATCGCCCCTCACCGCAGCCGCCATGAGCGGCGCCCCCGAGCACCACGCAGGCATCGCAGCCGCCCTCATGAATACCAGCACCCGGCTAGGTGGCGCCCTAGGCATTGCCATCCAAGGAAACCTCTTCACCAGCACCATGGGCACTCACCTCCAGCAGCGCCTAGCCAGCTTCGATCTCAGCGCCTCAGCTCAGCAAAGCATCATCACCGAAGCCCTTAGCCACGGCGCTACCAGACCTGCCCTACTGAGCCAGCAGCTAGTAGAAAGCGACCTGCTTTCTTTTGAACAAATCAAAAGCCTTGTTCATCAGGGGTTTATATCTGGATTGCAGCAGGTGCTGTGGGTCGGTGCGATCGCCCTACTCATTAGCGCAGGCCTCAGCTTTTGCCACATCCGAGCCGCTCCCTCAACGCCCATAGTGAATCGATGAATCGACCACATCAACCGTAAGTCCCTATTGGGCATATCAACCGCCTTCTTTGGCAGCCTTATTCCCCTCCTCCTCGTCCCCTACCCCACCCATCTAAATCATTTACCATTGGCCTATTAATGACTGACCCTTACTGGCTCAGCCATCATCACACTCATCGAAATAGCCGCACCCAGAGGCACTGACAACTTCTTCATTCCGGTCGAAAATGCGAGCTTATGCTTAGCCGCTGCGCTGTATTTTTTAACCAGTGGATAATAAATACATAACTATGTATGATTATTCTGTCGCATAGTGCGATCCCCCAATTTTTCTATCGTTTAGAGCGTGACGTAGTACATAACCTTTTTTAATTTATGTAAAAAATATTAGAGGTTCGGAAACCATTTCCATACTTTCCGGTCTCAAGTTATGGTGGGATCTCGGTGCTTGGTCAGTCCATCAAACCAAATTCATTAGCCCCTTCACGTTGACCAACCAGGTCAGAAAGATAAAAACATGGAAGACAACCTAAGCTTCTCTCTGCTTACGCCAGCTAGCGATTTGGTTGGCGGCTCTAGCAACGCCGAATTCGAGGTCATCTTCGGTCGCGCCGGTAATGACGTTCTCTACCCGTTCGACCCCACTGACGACTACCCCGATACCAACATCGACTTCCTCTTCGGTGACCTATTCGACAACTCGGCAGAAGAGTTTGAGGTCATTGTCGACATCACCAATAACAATCTTTTCAGCATTTTAGACAGAGACATTCCTTCTGTAGGGCGTGATCGCTTCGTCCTTGGAGACGGCAGCAACGTCTTCTACACAGAACCCAACCCCGCCGATAGACTTACAAATAACCTTTTCGGCACCAATGAGTTTGCCGTCATCTACGACTTCGACCCCAGTCAAGACGTCATCCAGCTCACCGGCAAAGACAAAGACTACAGACTCATTGAGTTGAACGATCTCGAAATTTCTGGTGTCTCGCAAACCCTTAGCGGCGAAGCCATCGTATACGTAGACGAAGACAGCGGCGTTCCCGACCTCATCGGCTTCATCGTCTCTACCCCCGAGCAAGACTTTGAACTTAAAGACAAAGATGCCTTTGAGTTTGTCAAAGAAGAAGATGACAAGGGCAAAAAGGATATCATTCAGCAAGGTAGCCCAGGCTCTGACAGGGGACAAAATACGACAATCGACGCATTCGGGAATATCTTCGTCATCGGCTCCACTAGCGGCTCCATCGGTGGGCTAAACCAAGGAGAGTCTGACGTCTTCATTACCAAGTACAACAACAACGGCAACCGAGTTTGGCAGCGGCAGCTCGGTTCCAGCGGCAGCGACAACGGTTTTGAAATCGTCACAGATGAGTCAGGAGATGTGTACATCGCAGGCGACACCTCCGGCAACCTTTTTGGTTCCAAGCGCGCCAGCGATACAGATGCTTGGGTTGCCAAGCTCAGTGGTAGCAGCGGCAACCTCGTGTGGGGCAGACAGTTCAACGCGGGCGTCAGAGCAGGCGACACGGCCAACCCTTCATTTGCCAACTCTGCCTTCGGTCTAGATGTTCAAGGCGACCAGGTATACGTCTCTGGCCTTGCCATCAAAAACAACCAAAACCGACAAATCTTCGACTTCTCCGCTCAAGATGACTCCTGGCTCGGCGTCTTCGACAAAAATAGCGGCCAAGAGAGAAGATTCACCCAGGTCGTAGACCCCAACGCACCTTTTCCCCTGAGCATCACCCCCTTCTTCGACGAAAACTACGACGTCGCTGTAGACGACGCCGGAAATGCATATCTCGTCGGATGGACCCAGGGTCTCTCGCGAGAAGCTGATCCTTCCCGCCTCCTGCTCAAGTACGACGCCTACCTAGCCAAAATTAACAACAGCGGTAGCGTCGAATGGGTACAGCAGTTTGGTACCGTTGGCGAAGGCCTCGAATTTGGCTGGGCCGTCGATGTCGACAGCCAGGGCAACATCATCACATCCGGTTGGACAACCGGCGATTTTGGCAACAGAACTAGCCCCACTGCCAACTCCTACGATGTCTTTGTCAGTAAGTTTGACGCCAGCGGCAACCAGCTAGTCACCAAAGAGCTAGGAACCAACACCGACGACGGTCAGTTTTTTAGCGACCTCACCATTGATGATCGAGACAACGTTTACATCACGGGCTACACCAACAACGAAAAGTTCGGTGACGGAGGTAAATCGAAAGGAGAAGATACCGATGCCTTTGTCGCCAAGCTCGACAACAATTTAAACGAGCAGTGGGTTACTCAGCTCGGTGTAAAAGAAAAGTTGGACTATGCCACAGGCGTTGCAGTCGACAACAGAGGCAGCGTTATCGTCACTGGATTTACCGAAGGTGCGCTTGGAGAGAAGTTCTCCGGCAATATCGATTCTTGGACGGCCAGACTCGATGAAGAAAAAGGAGACTTAGAGAAATTTGTCGGCAAAGACAAAGGAGACTTCAATGCTTTTGTAGGGGCTGGCAATATTTCAGTCTCCGATGTCTCCAACGATTTCGTCACCGACGAGAACCTACCAGACGGAGACGACGACGTCAGTTCCGGCATCGGCTTCGTCGATTTTGGTGGCATTTCAAACCTAGAAAGTGCTTTCGAACCGGGTAGCGACGGCTCCCTCACAGACACACTAAGAGAAAGACTCGGCGCAAGTAGTTTTGGTGACGACGGTGACGTCATACCAGGCATCAGCTTAGTCGGCACCAGCGAAAAGGACAAACTGAAGGGGGATGAAGGCAACGACACCCTGTCTGGCCTAGATGGCGACGATGAACTGGAGGGTAAAGAGGGCAACGATACGCTTTACGGTGGTAAAGGCAACGATAAAATCAAAGGCGGTGATGGCAACGACACAATCTTTGGCATCGACATCGAAGACAGCCTGCTCGGCGGGGGCGAAGTCGATAAGCTCAAAGGCGAAGACAACACCGACATCTTTGTGCTCGGAAATAGTAACGGTGTCTTTTACCAAGGCGGTGGCATCAACGACTACGCCCTAATTGAAGACTTCGAAACCAAAGAAGGCGATCTCATTCAGCTCGCAGGCAGCGCCAGCGACTACACCCTCGGCAACGATGTAAAAGAACCCGAAAAAGGAGCTGCCATCTTCTATCAAGGCGACCTAGTCGGCATCGTAAAAGATGCCAAAGACCTCAGCCTCACAGACAGCAGTGTCTTCATCTATAGCTGAGCCAGCTGACCACTAAAACTACACAACGCGCAACCGATCCAAAATAAGGAAAACGTAAGATGGGTGCATTTACCAACGAAATCCAGGATGTCGGCGTTGATGTGAGCGCTACGGTGACCGGCGCTTTCTCAACGACCGACGCCTCAGATAGCTTTTCGACCGGTGATGCCCTTCCCGAGGGCGATAACGATATCTCGACAGGATTAGGGCCGCTCAATTTCGAGAGAGCACTCACGAACCTAAGCGATGCCTTCACCCCCGGCGATGAGGACATGTTCCCCGATGTCATCTTGGGTGGCGGACTCTCTGCAGAATCCGCTGAGACAGTTTTAGAAAGTGTTGGAGAGCCGTTCTTACCTAGCGGCAAGAGTGCCGCAGCGGCTGACATTAGCCCCGGATACGTGTTAGGCGCTAGCAATGGCCTAGATAGCGACATCTCAGAATTCCAGAACGAAATGTCTGCCTTCCAAAACAGTCTTGAGAGCTTCTTTGATGATATTGAAGGCTTCTTTAATATCACCTTTTTTTAACCCAGATTTACCGCTCTGCCTTCTCACCAGGCGACCTATGCCATGAGTAACCGCAACGCCAACTCAGATAATCCGCTCACTATTCCCAGACTCGTTGCCCCCAGACATCGGTTCTCTATTATCGGCTTCCTAGGCGCAACCACCCGGTCACTTACCAGTGCACTCCGCGGACCCAAAGGCGTTCTCTTAGGCATCTCTCTAGCACTAGCCGTGATCGCTGCAGAACAGCACATCACTCAGCAAAGCGCTCAAAAAGGCAGCATCCAGTCAACTAGCGACTCTGCCCAGCCTCAGTCCATCACGCAGTCTGACGCCCAAGCCAACATCCCCCAAGTCACACTACACACTGCTCAGCTTGCCACGGTTGAACGTAAGCTAACGCTCACAGGAACCGTCATCCCCGAAAATCTACTGCGCATCACGCCACCCCTAGACGGGCTCAAAGTGACAGAAATGATGGTGCAGCCAGGCGATGCGATCGCAGCAGGCCAACCCATCGCAACCCTAGACGACCGCATTCTTCGCTCCCAAATCGCCCAAGCCCAAGCCCAGCTCGCCCAAGCAGAAAGTGAAATCCGTGCCCAAGAAGCTGCGATCGCCCAGGCAAAAGTCCTCGAACAAGCCGCCCTTACAGACGTTCAGCGCTACAGCACCCTCTACCAGCAAGGTGCCGTCAGCCAAGAGCAGCTCGGCGAGCGCCAGGTCGACACCTTCAGCGCTCAGCAAAACGTAGAAACCGCCCTCGCCTTGCGTGGCAACGCCCAAGCAAAAGTAGCCAGCCAGCTCGCCACCATAGACCAGATCAAAACCCAGCTCGCTCAAACGGTCGTCTTGGCCCCCACTGCAGGCGTCATCGCCGAACGCCATGCCACCCTAGGAGAAACCGTTTCCGCCACCACACCGCTCTACAGCCTCATCGAAAACAACCAGCTAATATTAACCGTCACCCCCTCCCAATCCCAGCTAGAACAAATCGCGCTAAACGCCCCTGTCAGCATTCGCTCAACCAGCCGGGCCAATCAACTATCACTCACCGGCAGCGTCAAAAGCATCGATCCCATACTCACTGAGAACAGTCGTCAGGCCACCGTCAAAATTGCGCTTTCCGGCAGTCCCGCAGCGCTACGCTCCGGCATGTTTTTACAAGCAAATATTCAAACTAGCAAGGGCAAAGGCATTGTTGTTCCCGCCGCAGCCGTCATCACTCAGGCTAATGGTGAAAGCATTATCTACACCGTAGAAAAAGCAAGTAATTCTCTCTCTTCTCGCCAGAAGAACGCCCCAAAAAATGCACAAGAAATCTACACAGCGATCGCACACTCAGTAAAAACAGCACCCTTCTCTGCCGTCACCAACTCACAAAGCCAAACATCAGAACAAACGCAAAATTACGTTCAAGTGCTCTCCGGCCTATCAGTAGGTGATCGCATCATCACCAGCGGCGCCAGCTACCTACAGCCCGGCGATCGCGTCACAATAGCCGCCCCAACAGCTCCCCCGTCAACTACTCCATAGGTCTTCGCCCAACCACTTGCCCATGAGTTTCAACACCTCTAGCTGGTCTATTCGCCGCCCGGTGCCCACGCTGGTGTTGTTTCTAGTGCTCATTCTCATGGGCATCACCTCCTTTTTTCAGCTCGGCATCGATGCCAATCCCAACATCGCCCTGCCCATCATCACCATCAGCACCACCTACCCAGGCGCCGGCCCCCAAGAGCTAGAAACGCAATTCACCCAAAAAGTAGAAGACGCCGTTGCCGGTCTCGGCGACGTCACCGAAATCTACTCCGGCATCAGCGACGGCAGCGCCTACACCAACGTCCGCTTCGACCTCAGCGCCGACACCGACAAAAGTATGGACGCGGTTCGCGACGCCATGGACCGCATTCGGCAAGACCTCGCCCCCTACGCCGAAACCATGACCATCCAACAGATGCGGTACGACGACGGCGCAGTACTCACCTACGCCATCCGCTCTGAAACCCAGTCCATCGGAGAACTCAGCGATTTTGTAGACCGCACCATTCAGCCTGCGCTCATGGCCGTAAAAGGGGTAGAAGAGGTTCGCCGCGTAGGGGGCGTCGACCGAGAAATCCGCGTCGATCTCGATCCGCTTCAGTTAGAGGCTTACAGCATCAGCGCTGCTCAGGTAAATCAACAAATTGCCGCCTTTAACGAGAATCTTCCCGGGGGGCGATCGCAGGTTTCCGGCCAAGAGCAAACTATCCGAGCGCTCGGTCGTTTTCCCGGCATCACGGCAGGGCTACAAGCCCTCCAGAACTTGAGCATCGTACTCCCCTCAGGCCGCAGTGTTCCTCTAGAAACTCTCGCCACCGTATCCGACGGTTTCGCAGAAGTCCGCCAGGCAGCCACCGTCGACAATCAGCCCGTCGTCTCCTTTAGCATCTTCAGAAGCAACGGCAGCCTGCTGGTAGACGTAGAAGATGGCGTCACGAAAGCGATCGCATCCCTACAATCCACCCTCCCACCCAAAACCGACCTTCAGCTCGTCTTCACCCGAGCGACCGACATTCGCGAAGCCTACAAAGCCTCCATCGAAGCGCTTCTACTGGGCTCTATTCTGGCTGTCATCGTCGTCGGCTGCTTCCTTCGCAACTGGCGTACCACCCTCATCACCGCAGCCGCCCTACCCCTCTCCATCATCCCCACTTTCATCGTCATTCGGGCACTTGGCTACTCGCTCAACAGCATGACTCTGCTAGCCCTCACCCTCGCCGTTGGCAACCTGGTAGACGATGCCATCGTTGAAATCGAAAACGTCGAGCGGCACATCGCCATGGGAAAAACGCCCACCCGCGCAGCGCTAGATTCTTCTGCAGAAGTCGGCCTTGCCGTCATCACCACCACGGCCACCGTCGTCGCAGTCTTCATCCCCGTCGCATTCATGGGTGGCATCCCAGGGCAGTTCTTTCAGCCATTCGGCGTCACGGTCGCAGTCTCTACCCTGTTCTCCACCCTAGTCGCTAGGTTCATCACGCCGCTCTTGGCATCAAGGTTGTTGTTACCGGCAGCATCGCCAAATACCTCCGCTATTCAGCCAGCTTTGCAGACATCCAACGGATCTGCTCCGGTAGCTCAGAACACTCCCCAAAAGCTCACCGCCTACGAACGGCTGCTACGGACTGCACTTCGCCATCGACTGGTCACGATGATGCTAGCGATCGCAATTTTCATCGCCAGCCTTTCCCTCATTCCCCACATTCCCACCGGCCTCTCTGGTGCCAGCAACACAGACCTTTCTCACCTAGCCGTCGAGCTTCCCTCCGGCACCCGCTTCCAGCAAACCCAACAAGCCACCCAACAGCTCACGACCCAGTTAAAAACGCACCCGGCTGTCGCCAGCATCTACGTCAGCCAAAACGTCGCCGACGCCGAATACGTCATTCAGCTGAAGCCCAAAAGTGAAAGAGACTTCTCCCGCCAAGCCTTTGAACAGCAGGTAAGAGAACTGCTGCTCAGCTACCCAGACCTGCGCTTCACCTTCGACAGTCAGGGCCTCGGCAATAGTGAAAAAGCGCTCACCATCATTCTCAAAGGCGCCGACCCCACCCTACTCAATCAAACCGCCGCAGACCTCGCTCAACAAATGAAGGCCCTCCCCGGCCTAGTAGAAGTGAGCACCAGCAACGGACTCACCAAACCAGAGCTATTGATCATACCGAACGCCCAGCAAGCGACAGACTTGGGCGTTAGTCTTCGCGAGATTGCCACCACTGCCGCCCTCGCCACCCTAGGCGATACCGATACAAACCTAGCCACGCTAGACGCAGGCGATCGCCAAATTCCCATTCGCACTCGCCTCGCTCCCGAGTTTCGTAGCGACCTCACTGCCCTTGCCAATCTCAGCGTCATGGGCAGCCAGCAGCTAGTGCCCCTCTCCGCCGTCGCAGACATCTCCCTCGGCGGCGGACCTGCCGACATTCGCCGCTTCGACCGCACCCGCCAAGTCACCATCGCCGCCAACCTACAAAATATCTCCCTCGGCCAAGCCCTAGACAGCGTCTACAATCTCCCTACGCTCAAGCAGCTCCCAGCAGGCATCACCGAGCAGACAGCAGGCGACGCCGATATCTTGCAAGATGTTTTTCAGCGCTTCACGTTTGCCCTCGGCACCGCCATCATCATGATCTACGCGGTGCTCGTACTGCTCTACAACAGCTTCATTTATCCGCTGGCCGTCATGTCATCCTTACCCCTCGGCATCGGTGGCACGTTCATTGCCCTCATGCTCACCCAAAAACCGCTCGATCTCTACTCCCTCATTGGCATTGTGTTGCTAATGGGCCTCGTCACCAAAAACGCAATCTTGCTGGTCGACTGTGCGCTGCAGGCTCAAGAACGCGGCCTATCTCTCAAGCAGGCCGTCATCGAATCAGGCATTACTCGCATGCGTCCGATCCTCATGACCTCTATTTCTACAGTTTCTGGCATGGTGCCGATTGCGCTTGAGCTAGGTGCGGGCGGAGAGGTACGCAGCCCCATGGCGATCGCAGTCATCGGCGGTTTCTCAACGGCAACGCTACTCACACTCATTGTTGTACCCGTCTGCTTCACCTACATCGCGGGCCTACAACAACGCCTCGCCGCACTTCCCAACTGGCTCAATCGGGTATTTACGCACCGTATATCCGCCTCATCACGCTTTCTCCCCAGCTCCAACCAGCCAGTTCCCGTCTATGCAGCCGCTAGCCTCTCTCCTATCAAACCCAATCATTCACAGCGTACGCCCCAGTCCTCCTTCTTAATGACTCAGACAAAAGCAATTGTTGACACCCCTTCTCCAGTGCCCCCATTTTCAAGTTCGTCTAGCCAACCTGTTGATTCTACTGAGCGTCCTTTTCCAAAACCACAGCCACACCCACAAAGCCAACTCCCAAACGCAGCAGAATGCACCTACAAAATCGCCTGCATCGAAAACGACTTCGATACCCTGTGTCGCATTCACCAGTATCTAGACAACACAGCATTCTCTATCGTGTCAGTCGCTGACCCCGCGATCGCACTCACAGATCTCACAACCCACCGGCCCGACATCATCCTCATGACAACCTCCATGCCTGGGCTCAACAGTTTTCAAATCTGCGATCGCCTCCGTAAAAACCCCACCTTCCGCCACGTCCCCATCATCTTGCTCTCCAATCAAGCAACCTGGTGGCACTCACTCAAAGCAAAATGGTACGGCGCAACAGCTTGCCTGCCCAAACCGCTAGAGCGCACTACGCTACTAATCAAGTTGTTTTTCCTAACCATCTAGCGATTAGCCAATTGTTCTCAGTAAATTTACGCGCTGATTTTTCAAACAAATTTGCGAGAAATTCACACAAATAAAGCCCTTCTAAATCATTATCTCGCGCAGTTTCACTTCAGTATATTCTCAAGTTGTATTTTATACCCGCGTTGTTAGCCTTTAGATGACGCTAGGTTTCAGATGCGCGCAAAAGCATCCGATCCCTAGCGAAAAATGAAACTTTTTCATTGGGCTTAGGTGACAACGATGGTACAGTTCAACTTCACTTACGATGCCAGCGTCGGAATTGAACAGAGAATCGGTTTCGAGATGGCAGCCGCCATTTGGTCGTCTGTTCTCAAAGACGACATTGAGGTGAACCTACACATCGGTGCCACCAACGGCCTAGACAATGAGAAAGCCGTCGGTGGCGCCGTGCCTATTCTCCACAAGCAAAACTACGGCGTCTTCCAAGAATATTATCAACAAGACGCTACCCTCAGCGCAGAAGGAGAGAGTCCTTCCGCCGACGAGCAGGCCATAGAAAGCATGCAGAGCGGTAACACAGTCGCCCTGAGTATTGATGGCGAAGTCGTCGATGGTAACTCTACCATTCTACTGACATCGGCTCAGGCAAAAGCCCTAGGCATGGATGAGGCAATCACGTTAGACAATGGAACAACTTGGGACAGAGGTCTCGTAAGCGCCAATGGACTAGACGGCTACATCGTTGTCAACAACAGTTTCGATTGGAACTACGACTTCACCCGGGCCAGTGAAGCCACAGAAGGCTCACTAGATTTTCTCAGTATGGCCCTCCACGAAATCGGCCATAACCTGGGCTTTGTCAGCGGCCTAGATGGCGCCATGGACGTACTACAGCTCCACTCAGGCAAAACCCAAATCCAAGACTTCACAGCCCTAG
>JBCBFY010000033.1:0-44117 GCA_038527325.1 Cyanobacteria bacterium J06614_10 | reverse complement strand
ATCTCGAACGGTGTAGAAGCGATCGCGAATATCATCAGCGCTAAAAGCATACAGCGGATCGCAAGACTGAATGGAGTAGCCCTTAGCAGTGCCTTCCGCATTGAAGCTGGCCGGTCCATCGGCCGCGCTGAGTATTGGCTGGCGCAAATCGGCTGCGGTGAGCGAAAACATCTGACTGTATTCGTCAAGCGATCGCCCGAAGGGCACCACTTGGCTGAGCTGCATAGCCATAGGCGATCACAAATAGCCTCTCTTATATCAGAGAGAGTCTTGCCTCAAGACTACTCTTCCAAAGCAATCTTCTCAGTTGCCGACTGTTTTGTTGTTTTTTTTGCAGCCGCAGTCCGCGTCGTCTTTTTAGCGCCCGTCGCTTTGGTTGTTTTCTTTGCGGTGGAGGCTTTTTTAGCAGTTGTTTTCTTCGTTGTCTTTTTCGTTGTTTTCTTCTTTGTCGTACTCTTCTTTCGAGTGGTCTTTTTCTTGACTTCGCCGCCTTTCTCTTTTAGCAAGGCAACGGCTTCGTCCAGCGTCACCTCTTCAGGCTTCTTCCCTTCAGGTACCGAAACATTCACCTTGCCGTGCTTAATATACGGACCATAAGGACCGTCGTACACGTTGATAGGTTCTTCGTCTACTGGGTGCTTACCAATCTGGTGGATAGGGGTAGCCGCTTTGCGCCCTCGGCCTGCCTTTGGCTGAGCGAGCATCTCCAGTGCTCGGTCGAGGGTGATGGTCAAGACGTCATCGTCTCCTTTGATAGAGCGATAGTCGTCTTTGCCATCTTCTCGTCCTTTGGTGTGCACCACGTAGGGGCCAAAGCGACCGAGGCTAGCTTTGATGTTGTTGCCGGTGCCCGGATGGACGCCCAGCAAACGCGGCAGTGACAGAAGGCCAACGGCCATTTCTGTGGTGACATCTTCTGGCTTGACGCCTTTGGGAAGAGAGGTGCGTTTGGGCTTTTTGTTTTCTTCGGTTACGTCGCCGAGCTGCACGTAGGGGCCGTATCGCCCAATGAGCAAATACATGGGCTCACCGGTTTCGGGGTGCAGATCGATCTTTTCAGGGCCATCTGTTTTTTGCTTGAGGAGAACTTCGACCTGTTCGTCGTCTAGGTCGGCAGGGCTGACGCCATCTGGGATAGAAGCTCTGACGGTTTCTTCTTCTTTTTCTAACTCTACATAGGCGCCGTATTTGCCGATGCGAACTTTGGCAGAGAGATCGTCTAAGTCGACCGTGCGAGCTTCGGTGGGGTCGATATTGCCTTGCCGCTGTTCTACCTGGTTGGCGAGGCCGTCGTCACCACCGTAAAACGATTTTAGGTAGGGTAGCCAGTCGGCATGGCCGGTGGAGATTTCGTCGAGGGTTTGCTCCATTTTGGCGGTGAAGTGAACGTCGACGAGGTCGGGAAAGTTTTTCTCTAGGAGTTCGGTGACGGCAAAGGCAGTAAAGGTGGGAACCAGGCTATTGCCAATTAGCTCCGCGTAGCGCCGCGCCACGATGGTGCTGATGACTGTCGCGTAGGTACTAGGTCGCCCAATGCCTTCTTTCTCTAGCATTTTGACCAGGGATGCTTCGGTGTAGCGGGCCGGGGGCTGGGTTTCGTGGCCGATGGCTTCTAGCTCGTTGCAGTTGAGCGGGTCACCCGCTTTTACTTTGGGTAGAACAACTTCCTGATTTTCGATGGCAGCGTCGGGATTGTCTGAGCCTTCTACGTAGGCGCGGAAGAAGCCCGGGAAGTCGATGCGCTTACCAGTGGCCTTGAAGACCGCATCATCCACTTCGATTTGCATGGTGATGTTGGTCTGGCGGGCCTCGGCCATTTGGGTGGCCACGGTGCGCTTCCAGATCAGGTCGTAGAGCTTGAGTTCACGCTCTTTAAGTGGGGTGTCTTGGGGGGTACGGAAAACTTCGCCTGAAGGTCGGATGGCTTCGTGGGCTTCTTGGGCGCCTTTGCTCTTGGTGGAATACTGGCGGGGTTTGGCGCTGAGGTATTCTTTGCCGTACTTCTTTTCGACGCAGCTGCGGGCTGCTGCGATCGCTTGCTTAGACAGGCTAGTAGAGTCTGTCCGCATGTAGGTGATGAAGCCTTTTTCGTACAGACCTTGGGCAGTGCGCATGGTGTCGCGCGCGGAGAGGCCGAGCTTGCGATTGGCCTCTTGCTGCAGAGTGGAGGTCGTAAACGGTGGGGCAGGCTTGCGCGTATTGGGCCGCTCTTCTAGGTTAGAGACGGTCCAAGCACTGCTCTCTAGGCGACCCTTGAGCGCAGTAGCCTCTGTTTGATTGAGCAAAAGCACGTTACGGCCTGCTTTCACCTGACCGGTCGATTCGTCGAAGTCGCTGCCATTCGCGACGCGAGTACCACCGACGGAGACCAACTTGGCTTCAAAAGGGGCACTCTTTTCCTTAACAAGCGCAGCCTTTAGGTCCCAGTAAGAACCTCGGCGGAAGGCGCGTCTGGCCCGCTCTCGCTCTACCAGCAGGCGAACCGACACCGACTGCACTCGGCCTGCTGAGAGCCCGAAGGCAATTTTTTTCCAGAGCAGCGGCGACACGGTGTAGCCCACCAGCCGGTCTAAAATTCGGCGGGTTTCCTGCGCGTGAACCAGCTTGTCGTCAATGGTGCGACAGTTCGAGAGGGCGTCTTGAATAGCTTCTTTGGTGATTTCGTGGAAGACCATGCGCTTGGTTGGCACCTTGGGCTTGAGCACTTCCATCAGGTGCCAGCTGATGCTTTCGCCCTCGCGGTCTTCGTCAGTTGCCAGAATGAGTTCGTCAGCGCCTTTGAGGGCGTCTTTGAGCGTTTTGACGACTTTCTTTTTGTCGGTCGGGACGATATAGAGCGGTTCGAAGTCTGCGTCTGTATTGACGCCAATTTGAGCCCACTTTTCCTTTTTGACCTTAGCCGGAATTTCTTTGGCGGACTTGGGCAAGTCTCGCACGTGGCCCATCGAGGCCTCTACCTTGTAGCCCTTGGGCAGGTAGTTGCGAATGGTTTTGGCTTTGGTAGGAGACTCAACAATGACGAGCGTAGACATACGACCTATGCGTTCTCAACGGGGTGGACGGGTGTGTAATGGGGTGAGTGGCCGAGCCTGTTGGCTTTTTGCTGTAGTAGTTAGCGGCTGTAAAAGAAGCGGCCTAGCGCATTTGGCTAAAGCATTCCCACAAACCCATCGGAGGAGGCTACGTCGCGTTGGATAAATCGAGTGGCCTCTATATATATGACATATGGAAGGTATGACATATTTTTCGCTTTGCTGCAGAGGCGATCATCGGTAAATACAGCCCGATCTCTCCGGAGCACGGTGGCAGCAATCCTCAGCAATTATCCGTACGATTGCTATATATAGCGATAGATCAAAATGGTTCGATCCGTCTACCCTGACTTTTTTTCTGGTAGCCGGGTCCGCCGAATTTATCTTCGGGTTTGCCGGATGGGTGCAGGGGTGTTAGCGGGGCGAATCCATTAGCGGATGCTTGTTTTTCTTTGTAGCGCTATTCCGTGAATTCTGTCTATTAATTTTTTTTAGGGATGACCGCCCGGTTGTCGATAGGGCTGCTAATAAAACAAGCTGACGGCCATTTATACAAAAAACCTCTTGGGACGGTGGGGATATCGGAAGATACAAGGTAAGATTTCAAGTGGAAAACGTTATCTGGCCACAGATTGGCCGTACTCGATGGACTTTGCCAATATTGCCGCGCAGTTGAATGCAGGCGTCATTTTGCCAGAAGGAATCGTGATCGTCACGATTATGGCCGTTATTGTGACGGATATTATCGGCGGACGAGGGGTCACGAAATGGTTGCCTTATCTGGCGATCGCAGGATTGCTAACAGCCGTTGCTGACCTCTTTTTGCAGTGGGGCGCGGCCAATCCGATCTCCTTTTTGGGCAGCTTTAATGGCGACGATTTGAGCATTGTTTTCCGGGGCATTATCGCGCTGTCGGCGGCGGTAACGGTGCCCATGTGCATTCGCTACGTGGAGCGGTCGGGGACGGCGCTGGCGGAGTTTTTGGCAATCTTGCTCACGGCGACGCTGGGCGGCATGTTTCTCTCTGGAGCCGATGAGCTGGTGACGGTGTTTGTCTCGCTGGAGACGCTGAGTATCTCGTCGTATTTGCTGACGGGCTACATGAAGCGCGACCCCCGCTCAAACGAAGCGGCCCTCAAGTATTTGCTGATTGGCGCGGCGAGTGCGGCGATCTTTTTGTATGGGATGAGCTTGCTGTATGGGCTATCGGGCGGGCAGACGAAGTTGAGTGCGATCGCAGAGCAAATTGCCCTGGCAAACGACTCCGCTCCCATTGGCCTGATTATTGCGCTGGTGTTTGTGATTGCAGGGATTGCCTTCAAGGTGGCGGCGGTGCCCTTTCACCAGTGGACGCCTGACGTGTATGAGGGTTCGCCCACGCCGGTGGTGGCCTTCCTGTCTGTCGGCTCTAAGACGGCTGGCTTTGCCCTGGCGATTCGGCTGCTGCTGACCGCATTCCCTATGGTGGCGGAGCAGTGGCGGTTTGTCTTTGCGGCGCTGGCCATTTTGAGCATGGTGCTGGGGAACGTGGTGGCCCTAGCGCAAACGAGCATGAAGCGTCTGCTGGCCTACTCTTCCATCGGTCAGGCAGGCATCATTATGATCGGCTTTATCATCGGTACGGATGCGGGATACTCCAGCGTCATTTTCTACCTGTTCATCTATTTATTTATGAACCTGGGTGCCTTTACCTGCGTGATTTTGTTCTCGCTGCGCACCGGTACCGACCAGATTAGCGAGTACAGCGGCCTGTACCAAAAAGACCCGTTGCTGACGCTGTGCCTGAGCGTTTGCCTCCTGTCGCTAGGCGGCATTCCCCCTTTAGCAGGCTTTTTCGGGAAAATCTACATTTTCTGGGCCGGTTGGCAGGCGGGTGCTTATACCCTTGTATTAGTAGGCCTGATTACGAGTGTTATCTCCATTTACTACTACATCCGAGTGGTGAAGATGATGGTTGTCAAAGAGCCGCAGGAGATGTCTGATGCGGTTAGGGCCTATGTCGATAACGACTGGACGCTGCCGGGCATGCGTCCGCTGCAGGTGAGCCTGGTGCTAGCTGTGGTGGTTACTGCGCTCTCAGGCGTGCTGGCCAATCCGCTGCTGACTTTGGCCAATAGCTCGGTTGCGCGGACACCGCTGCTACAGCGATCTGTGTTGGCGCGTACCGCTGAGATTGCGGCGACACAGGCTGACGTGAGTCCAGTGGCTGCGATCGCGCCAGAGACGCTCAAGTAATTTTCTCCGAGTCGCACACCTATCAGTAAATCCAAATTAGGCCATCAGGGCGAAGGCGATGTCGTCTTGATGGCTTCGCTGTTTGGCCAAGATATTTTTTACGTGCTTTTTCACGGTGTCGATGCTGATCCAGAGGGCGGCGGAGATTTCTTTGTAGGCGGCGCCCCGCAGTCTCATGTGCCATATTTCGGTCTCCCGTTCGGTGAGGCCGTATAGCGCAGCGTCAGAAAGGGCCCTGTTTCGAAGGGTTTGCTGACGGTCTTCCATGACGATGAGTAGGTAGGGTTGTTGTGCGATCGCGATATTTTGAACCCGGACGCGAACCGTGCCGACTTTTGGCAAAATAATGTCTGCATCGAGGCCAATTTTGCTAAATGACAGTACATCTTGGTTGCACAGGGCAGACTGGCAGATGCGCCAAATCTCGACGGGTAGCTGCTGGTTGAGAAGTGCTGATGTGTTGCTTTCTGTTGCAGGCGATGAGTTAGGGGTCACTGGATCGGCGAGTAGCTGACATATCCGCTGGGCGGGATCATTGATTTGGTAGATATGGCCCGACTGGCTGGCGATAATGAACCCGTCTTGCAAGCTGCCCAGTACGGCGCGGAGAATGCCAACTTGGTGGGGCGTTTGGGTGGAAGGCGGATGGGGCTCGACGACTGATAGAGCAGCTGCTTTGGGTTGCGCAGTTTTCATTTTCGTAGTCCAAAAGAACATGCTGTATGGTGAACTATCGGAAATGTCAGGGCTGGTTCTGCGGAGATTTGTAAGGTTTATCGTTTCTTTACGTTGATTTGGCCGCTTTCTACTGGTCAGGCAACTGATCAGCCTTCTCGTCAGCCATCTGGTCAGCTACCTGACCAGATGGCTGATCAGACGGTTTGTCAGACAGATGCTCTGGCGACATCCGATACAGGAGCAGTTCCTGCCCGCCATACAGTCGGGTGGTAATGCCGTCGTAGCGCATGCCGATGCGTTCCATCAGCGCGATAGATCGCTGGTTGTCGGGCTGGGTGACGCCGAGCAGTAGGGAGAGATCCATTTTCTCAAAGCCGTGTTTGGCGATGCGGTGAACGGCTTCTGTGGCGTAGCCGAAGCCCCAGCTGGCAGGACGAAAGTGCCATCCAATTTCGGTGTAGTCGGTGGGTAGCCCGTCTGGGATGTCTTCTGCTACGTGCTGACCGCGCACTTCTTTGAGGTCGGGCAGGGGTAGTAGGGTGACGTGACCAATCACTCTGTAGATGTCTTTTTGAACGACGGCCCAGCTTCCTCTCTTACGGGGGGCGAGGGCGCTTTGGTCGAGGTAGCGCTGGAGCCGCCCTTGTACTTGGCGAATAGACTTGTCCTCGCTGCCGGGCTCTACCCACTTCATCACCCGGGCATCTCCAAAAATATCCATAGCGTGGCGAGCATCCTGTGTGGGCTGCCACGGCCGGAGGATTAGTCGCGGGGTCTCAAACTCCATAGGAGATGTGTTTTGGTAGCGATATCTGGCGGGCGGAAGCGTACATAACCTACATTTATGGGCGGGGCCTTGTTAAAATCACTGAGGTTTAGCGGCAAAGCTTGCCACTATCCGTAAATTTTCAGTAGTTGTTTAGGAGATGACGATGGCTCTTTCAGCAGGCACTAAAGCCCCTAATTTTAGCTCTACAGATGATGCGGGCAATGCCGTTTCTCTGTCTGATTTTTCCGGTAAGACGGTCGTTATCTATTTTTATCCTAAGGATGATACGCCAGGCTGCACGAAGCAAGCCTGCAGCTTCCGGGATTCTTACAGTGAGTACCAGGGCAAGGATATCGTCGTGCTGGGTGTCAGCATGGACGATGAAACTTCCCACAAAGCCTTTAAGGAAAAGTTCAGCTTGCCGTTTCCGCTGATTGTGGATACGGATGGGTCGATTGCCAAGGCCTTTGACGTTGAAGGTGGCGGCTACGCCAAGCGAGTGACGTTTGTGATTGATGGTGAAGGTACGATAACTAAGGTGTACGACAGCATCAACACAGAGACCCACGCGACGGATGTCTTATCTGACTTGGGTCTGTAGGTCGACCTAAGACGTCGCGAACTAGACCACGCGAATTAGAGCACACGAACTGGGCAATGGCACAGAAGCAGGTTTTGATTATCGGTGGCAGCGGGCGTATTGGGCGCAGCGTTGCGGCGGATATTTTGAGCCATACGGCGGCGCAGGTAACCATAACCGGTCGTCGAGCTATGCCTGATTTTGAGCTGTTGCCTGGTCAGACTTATCAGGTGTTGGATTTGGCGGATGAGGATGGGGTGGAGCGGGCGATCGCAGATCACGACCTCGTCATCCACTGCGCGGGTCCTTTCCGCAGCCGCAACCATCGTGTTTTGACTAGCTGCATCGCTCAGAAGACGCCCTACCTCGATGTGGCCGACAGCCCAGACTATGTCAACAAAGCGCTCAGCTATCGGGATGCCGCCCAGACATCTGGGGTTACCGCGATCATTAGCACTGGCATTTTTCCGGGGATCTCAGGCAGTATGGTGCGCCAAGGGGTAGAGCAGCTCGATAGCGCGGCCTCTGTGCACCTGAGCTACCTAGTGGCGGGGTCGGGCGGTGCCGGGGTGACCGTGATGCGGACCACGTTCATTGAGCTGCAGACGCCTTTTATGTCAAAAATTGGGGGGCGCTGGCGAGCCGTAGAGCCCTACAGTCAGCGAGAAGTGTTGGACTTTCCGCGCTATGGCCGTGGCGGAGTGTACTGGTTTAACACGGTAGAAGCGCTGACGGTTGCAGATACGTTTCCTCAGCTGCAAACCATCGTGACTAAGTTTGGCTCGGTGCCCGACTACTACAACCGGCTGACTTGGCTGACGGCCCGGCTGCCAAAATCTTGGCTAAGGCAAACTGCTCTCATTGAGGCGCTTTCTCGAATTAGCTATCGGATGACGCAGGTGACTGACCCGGCGACGGGGGTCGGCATCGCCATGCGAATAGCGGTAACCGGAGAGAAGGCAGGGAAAGATGCAACGTATCTGGCCACATTTGACCATGAAGATACGGCGTATTGTGCAGGGTGCGGGACGGGTGCGATCGCTCAGCTCATCCTCTCAGGGCGTTTGCAAAAGCCAGGCGTATGGCCAGTGGAGCAATCTTTGCCTACACCACTATTTGAAGAGACCTTGGCGCAACGCCAGCTAGTGGTTCATCGGCACTAATGCAGCATAAAGACTAAGCAGCGACGCCCAAAATGCCAACTGCGGCCAAAATCTTGAACAGAATAGAGTTGATAATGGTGACGCCCAGTGCGCCAATCACTGCGCTCATAATCCCCCAGCGCAGCCTAAACCCTTTGACAATCAGCGCAGCTAGGCCGAACAGAATCGTATTGCCAATCAAGAAGACAAGCCCTAGCGACAGAAAATTGAGAATGGTGCTGTTTAGCAGCCAGCCGGTGAGACCGTTGAGCAAGCCGAAGACGAGGGCCGCTAGCCCTGCTTTGCCAAAGTCATCTGCCTCAATGCCAGTAGGCAGCTTAGTGAGAATAATGAAGCTGATAGTGGTAATGATCCAAGTGATGATGAGGCCAACCATAGGTTCACAGACTCCTTGCGTATAAGCCGCTCATGTGAGCCGCTTTGCCTCACAGAATATCAGAATCGCGCTTAATCGGACATTCTCAGGTTCAATTATCTTGAGCTGCTAGCCATCGCGCCAAGTCACTTGTATCGTCGAATGATAGTAGGGCTTCTGTGAGCTGATTGAGTTGCTCTAGTGAAAGATTGTCTACTCTGGTCTGAATGTCGCTAGGGCGCTGGCCGATGGTTTGGTCTAACAGTCTGCTAACGAGCAGTTTTTGTCGGTTTAGGTTTAGCAGGCGCTCTCTTTGCGCACCTTTTTCTAAGCCTTCTTTCAGGCCTTCTGCACGTCCTTTTGCTTCCCCTTCTTCGCGAGAGGTATCGATGACGTTGTTCATGTCCCGGTAGTATTTCAAACTGCTTTGATAGCTCTCTTGCATCGGTGCAATTAACGCGACGAATTTAACTCAGACGGGCCTAATCCAATTGTACCTAAATGACCTTGGATGACTTATCGTAGCCGCTGCCGGTAGTACTGCCTGAGCCGGGCTTGAAAATTTCGCCAGTGGAAGAAGAGGTCGTCAGCTTCTAGGACAAAGACTTGGGCAGGAGTGTCTTCGAGTGCGATCGCAATAACCCCTCGCTCTATCTTGATGCCCGTATCGCGATACACCCAGTTCACCGCGTAGCAATAGGCTGCTACCTGCATACAGTAGTCGCCAATCCACTCAAGCTGCTTGGGTCGCCGGGCCGTTTTCCAGTCGCACACGCACAGTTCGCCGTCGTACACAATGACCGCATCCGGGTAGCCTGCAAATTTCAATGGATGCCATACAGCGCCTTCGACCAATAAAACTTCATCAATTTTCTGTAAAACGGGCTCAATTGAATGCCAGAATCCGTCCAATCCATCAAGTAACTCGTAGGGCTCACGTTTTAGGTGGGATTTGATCACCTTGTGAATGCGGGTTCCAGAGCGAGCAGAGCGCGTGGTGATTCGCTGCGCTTCTTGCTTACCAATCCGGTCTTGCCAGTCCCACAGCCTTTTTTTGTCTTCATACGGCTTCGTCGCAGACAAAATCGTCGTGATACCGGGATAGCAGTGACCGCTTATCTCGTAATGACGCTTTCGGTTCACCGAAACCTGCTTTGCTTTGTAGTGGGTCAGCTCAAGCATGGCTTACGACGGAACTGTGCATCTGTTGTAATTGATTTCTTATCGAATGCCTTGTTGAATATCGAACCAGCCTTGGAACACCAGGTTGGGAACTAGCAATAGACCTGCTCATTTTAACTTAACTTCATTAATTGTGAACTTAGTATGAATAGTTTGAACGCCGTTGGAGAGACCTATCTCCCTAATATCAATCCGCCAAAGCGCTTAAATTTTATAGACTTTGGCAAGGGATTTGCCATTCTTGGAATTGTTGTATTTCACTACAGTCAGTCATTTGTTTCAGGTGTTTGGGAACAGGCTATTCAGCTGGGCGGGGCTGGCGTGCATCTGTTTATTATTTTTTCTGGCTTTACCCTTTTTCTGGCTTCTAGGCGGCTGAATATTGTGGGCTTTTACAAGCGCCGATTCACCAAGATTATTATTCCGTACTATTTATTTGTCTGCTTGGTGTTTTTGATCAAACAGGTGTATCCGATCTATCCAGAGGATGGCCTGTATGCATTTTTTGGACATATCTTCTGGTACAAAATGTTCGATGAGAGCATCATCACCAGTTTGGGTTACCACCTCTGGTTTATGTCTCTCATTATTCAGCTGTATTTGGTGTATCCCTTCTTGGCCCAGCTGATGCGCCGCTTGCGGCCTGCCAAATTTGCGCTGCTCGCAGTTGCGGTTTCTTTCTGCTTTTGGACGGTGACTGCCTATCTGGGACTATCCGAGCTACGGGTTTTTCAAAATTCCTGCCTGTCGCATCTGTGGGAGTTTGCGCTCGGTATGGCGGTTGCCGATGCCTACAAGAAAAATGGAAATTTATTCAGCTGGGTCAATGTTCGCTACATGCTGGTTTTGTCGGTGATTGGCATTGGCTTGAAGGGGTTTATGGCGATGCAGGGTGACCCGGTCTGGAACGCATTTAATGATGTGCCGACGGTGATTGGCTTTGGGGCGCTGACGGTTTTGGCCTATGGGCTGTGCGATCGCTGGAAGTGGGTAAAGCGCGGCGTGGAATTTGTAGGCAAGATTTCTTTTGAGCTTTATCTGGTGCATATTTTGGTTTGGAAGCTGATAAAAGGCCTTTTCTTGGTCGTTTCAAGCGGAGAGCCGACCTGGATATTTAAGATGACCTTTGTGTTGCCGGTGGCTGTGGTGGTTGCGATTGGATTTAAGCAGCTGCACGTGGCGGTCGGTCAGCGGGTTAGGAAGGCGGTTCCGAAGGTTAGCTATTTGTAGAAGTGTTTATTGCGAGCGGGCTGCTCGTGAAGGGGCCGATTTTAAGCGGAGCAATTTTAAAGGGGGTGATAGAGATACCAACTGCCTGAGGCCAAACAGTGGTAGCCTGCACTAGTAAGCTTGTACCGGTAGCTGATGCAGTCTTTTCTGATTTTTTGCGGTGGTGGGGTATTTGGTGGTGTTTCTGTCTGGCTGATTTTGGCAGCTAAGATGCAGGCCGTTCGAGAAAAAACGAAGAACGATCTGGTGGCAGATCGGGCGAGTATGGTGGAGCAGCTGCGAGGCAAGGACCAGCAGATAGCGGAGCTGCGCCAGGCCTTGGATGAGCGCGATCGCACCCTAGCGGCCTACCACCAGCAGCTCACCCAGGAGGCGACCCACCGGGCTACCGCTGAGGCTCAGAGCCTCCGCATTCCCGTACTCGAAACATCGCTGCAGACCCAGCAGGAAACCAACGCAGAGCTGCGGGCTCAGCTCAGCCAGCTGGAGACGCAGCTAGAGCAGCAGCAGCAGCGCACCAGTGAAAAGCTCGCGTTGATGTCTTCTGCGCAGGCACAGTTTACAGATGCGTTTAAGGCGCTTTCTTCGGAAGCCCTGCAGGCCAACAATCGGTCATTTCTTAAGCTGGCGGAGGCGAACCTGGGTCAGTTTCAGGTGGCTGCGAAGGGGGATTTGGCGCTCAAGCAGCAGGCGATCGCTGAGGTCGTAGAGCCGCTAAAAACGTCTTTGAACAAGGTGGAAACCTATCTGCAGACCCTGGAAAATCAGCGGGTATCGGCCTATTCGCAGCTGACGGAGCAGATCGCTGCGCTAGCCAGCAGTCAGGGCCAGCTGCAAAAAGAGACGGCAAACCTAGCAAAGGCACTGCGATCGCCTACCGTTCGAGGTCGCTGGGGTGAAATTCAGCTAAAGCGGGTCGTTGAGATTGCGGGCATGGCTGAGTACTGTGATTTTACCCAGCAGGTGACTCAGGTGACGGGGCTGCGTCCGGACATGCTGGTGCAGCTGCCTGGTGGGAGGCAAATCGTCGTCGATGCTAAAGCGCCTTTGTCTTCCTACCTTGCGTCTTTGGAAGCGGCTAGTGAGTCTGACCGACTGAGCAAACTGCGAGAGCATGCCAAGCAGGTGAGGCGCCATCTGACTCAGCTGAGTCAAAAGAGCTACTGGGAGCAGTTTCAGCCAACGCCGGAATTTGTGGTGCTGTTTTTACCGGGTGAGATCTTTTTTAGTGCGGCGCTGGAGCAAGACCCTAGTTTGATCGAAGCGGGCATAGAGCAGCGGGTGATTTTAGCGACGCCGACGACGCTGATTGCGCTGCTGAAGGCGGTTGCCTACGGCTGGCAGCAGGAAAAGGTGACTGAAAATGCCCAGGAGATTAGCAACCTCGGCAAGGAGCTGTACGACCGGGTGCGAACCTTTGCCCGGCATATGCAGAAGATGCGGAAGGGGCTAGACGCGACGGTAGACAGCTTCAATAAGGCGGTTGGTTCTTTGGAAGGGCGAGTGTTGGTGAGTGCGCGGAAGCTACAGGCACTGGGGGCGGGTAGCGGTGATGGAATAGAAGCGGTGGAAGGGGTGGAGCGATCGCCTCGCCATCTGCAGTCTGTCATGAGCCCTGATGCGGACCTGTAAGCCGATAGATGCTTGTTGGTCTCTGAAGTGCCATTACAGCAACGTGATTGTTGCTGTAATATTGCGTGCTTAAAAATATTCGATAGAATAGCCACCGTTGGTCTGTTGTCTGTAATCGTTACGCTGCTGATTTCCCCACTGAGGAATGTATCCATGACGAAACAATGGCCTGTGCAACACCCGGAGCGAATTCAGCTCTATTCTCTCGGTACGCCCAACGGTCAAAAAGTCTCTGTCGCTCTAGAAGAGATGGCGCTGCCCTACGAAGCTCACAAAGTCAATATTTTGAAGGGTGAGCAGTTTACGGAAGACTTTATTGAGATTAATCCAAACTCAAAAATTCCGGCAATTGTGGATCCGCAGGGGCCAAACGGAGAGCCTTTTGCTGTCTTTGAGTCAGGGGCTATTTTGGTCTATCTGGCTGAAAAGTCGGGGAAGTTTTTACCGAGCGATCCGGCTGCTCGCAGTGAGTGTTTGCAGTGGTTGTTTTTTCAGGTGGGGGGTGTTGGCCCGATGTTTGGCCAGTTTGGTCACTTTTATAAGTATGCAAAAGAGAAAGTTCCCTACGGCATTGAGCGATACCAAACAGAGACTCAGCGACTGCTCGGCGTACTCGATAAACGGCTGCAGGGTAGAGATTTTCTGCTAGGTGCCGACTACACAATTGCAGACATGGCCATTTTCCCTTGGGTAGGCTCCTTAGACTGGGGGCTCCATGCTGCTGAAACACTGCAGCTAAAAGACTTCTCGGCTGTAATGGCTTGGTGCGATCGCTGCCAGCAGCGCCCGGCTTCGGCTCGCGGGTTGGACGTTCTCAACGTGTGACGCCACCGTGGTGAGCATAGGATTCACTGACGCTATCTCTGTTGTTTTAGATTGTTCTACTTTGATTCCAGTTCCATCTCAATCTGTTCTATTTTGAGAGCCGCCCTAATTTTGTTCTGAGATGGGTGCTAAAACCGTTAGCCCTTGGCGAATGCACAGAAATTCTACCGGTGTGGTGCCGATGATTTCACCATCGACGACAACTTTTTGGGGCGGTACCGTGGTGACTTTGATGCTAGGAACGCGGAGGCTGATAATGTCTTCGTTTTGGGTGGGGCGCTTGGCAAGGGCGGCGGTGAGCAGGTCGGCGATCGCACCCACTCCCTGCAGCCGCGCAGCAATCCCTTGCGCCTCTCCCGGCGATAGCCCAATGGTCACATCTAGCAAGCCATCGTCTGTAATGACTTCGCCAGATCCCTGGGCCATGATTGAGGTTGGCGGGGCGGCATTGGCAACCGTGATGGCAATACAGTCAAACTTGCTGATCTGTTCGCTAATTTCGATTTCTGTCTCGAAGGAATCCTGGTCGGCAATTTGCTGCATGCCTGCCAGGAGATAGGCCAAGACGCCAAACCGATTTTTCATTTCACGGTTGGCGCGCTCCACGGTTTCGGCTTCGAAGCCGATGCCGCCCAGCAACACCATGGGGGCTCCGTTGCAAGTGGCGACATCCACCTGTTTCGTGGTGCCTGCCAGAATCGTTTCGCAGGCCGCTCGAAGATTTGTTGGGATGTCTAGCGCGACAGAAAAGGCATTGGCTGTGCCTCGCGGAATCACTCCCAGGGGAATGTCGGTTTGCATGACGGCTTCGGCAACGGCTGAGACAGTGCCATCGCCGCCCGATGCGATGACCAGGTCTGCTCCAGCTGCGATCGCTTCTCTAGCCTGCTGCCCAGGTGAGGTGTCAGCGGTGGTACAAATAACATTGACCTGAATTTGCGGCTCCAAGATTTGCTGGATGAGCTTGAGATCTTGATTGGGATTGCCTTGGCCAGAAACTGGATTGAAAATCAGGTGGGCAACTCGGCTTTTGGCCAATGAAAGCACCACTGCTCGCGCAGTCGAGAGATTGGTCGCGAGCGGTACATCGTGCAGCTGACAAATTCTCAAAAACAGACTGACGTCTGTGCTGCAGTAGTTTTCATTGAGCGAATCGGTTAAAAAAATGACCGCCGCGATGGTGCCTTCAGCGACTCGGGCAGCGATTTGTACATCGCCGCCTTGGCTACCGGGCAAGACTGTCTCTACCGATAGCGGCGTATTTTGAGAGAGTTGCTCGCCGGTGGTTGCCGTTGCCAACAGCTGATAGCCGCTCAGCAGCGCGGAGTACTCCCTAATGAAATTGACCAGCCCTTCTTTTTTACTGTCGTGGGCGATGAGTGCGATGGTAGTGGGCATAGGCGGGAAGCTTACCAAAAAATCCGGTCATTAGCTGCAGGATTAGGCGCTTGAGAGGGGTGATGCCTTCTAGCACCCAGATGCCAGCTCGGCGGGCAACCAACAGCGGCAAAAAGCGGTTAGAAAAAGCCCGGTTCAAAAAATCGGTAAGACTCAGCGTAAACCAGTTTTCTGTTCTTCGCCATCGTTCGTAGCGCTTAAGAACCCTGAAGCTGCCAATATTTTCACCGCGCTGGGCCGCGATCTGAAGCACTTCGGCCAGCGCGGTGGCATCGCGAATGCCCATGTTGAGGCCTTGGCCGCCCACTGGGTGACAGCAGTGGGCGGCATCGCCGATTAGCGCAACACCCGGCTGCACGTATTGTTTGCTCTGCATCAGCTGCACCGGAAACATCATTGGCTGGTTCACTAGCTTGAGGTCTCCCATGTCGTCTCCGTAGCGAGCCTTGAGTTCTGCTAAAAATTGCTCTTTGGGCAGGGCGAGCATGGCTTTGGCTTCTTCGTGGGGCGCTGTCCATACGATTTGGCAGCGGTTGTTTGGTAGGGGCAAAATAGCGAAGGGGCCACTGGGCCAAAACTTCTCGTAGGCTGTGTTGCGGTGCGACTTTTCGGGTTCGAGGACGGCGGTAATGCACGACTGCCAGTATTTCCAACCGAAGGTGTCGATGTTGGCGCGATCGCGCACTCCAGACCGTGCACCATCGGCCCCCACCATCAGCCGGGTTTGAAAGCAGTAGCGATCGCTTCCCTGGGCGACCTGTAGCGTTGTGACTTCAGGCGATCGCTCAGCCAAATCTTCAGACAGATCCATTGCCTGACCAGCATCGTCCGCGAGAATTTGCGTCTCGCACCAGTAGTCGATATTGCTCGCGGCTGCCACCGCTGCCTGCAGCGCACCCATCAGCACTGTGTGCTCTGCCGAGTAATACACCGCGTCCCCGCGGCCATCTTCAGGGTGAAAGGTGATGGCCTTCCGGTAGTCTGCGTCGGAAAGCTTCACTCGCTGGAAGTGAGTCAGCCTAGGACCGACCGATTCCCAGAGGCCTAAGCCCGCTAGAATTCTGGCCGACACTGGCGAAAAGGCATAGGCTCTCTCCCGACCAGCCGCCTGCTGGGCTGACTGAGCTTCGACGACCGCTACTCGCAGATCGCTATCGCGCAGGCCACAGGCAAAGGTGAGTCCTACAATGCCGCCGCCAACGACGACAACGTCGTAGTGGTAAGTAAGATGCTCTGTGAGCTGATGGTTTGGGGAGTGCGATCGCGTTGGATAATCCGCTGAGTGGGAAAAGGCAGCGCTCGGTGATAGGTTTACGGCCATAAGGACGACTTTATTTACGCTCCTTTACATTCTTCCTCTATATTCTTACGCGCAAACCAGAATCCATCAACTCAGGCAGTCAATTCAGCCTGCCAACTTAGACCTCTAACTCATCGCCTGTTCCATCACCTGCTCAGACATCTCAAAGTTAGCCGTGACCGACTGGACATCGTCAGACTCTTCGAGAGCGTCCATCATCTTCAGTAGCGAAACTGCCAAGGTCGGATCTTCTACCTGCACCGTATTAGAAGGAATCCACCGCAAATCGACCGCTTCGACACTGTAGCCCCTATCTTTAAGCGCCGTACTAACGGCTTCGAGGTCAGCCACCGCGCAAAATACTTCTGCGCCTGGGACGCCTTCGTCAATGTCATCGGCCAGCTCGTAGGCATCTGCGCCCGCTTCGAGCGTATCTTCGAGCAGGGTCTCTTCTTCAATGTCTCCGGTGAGGGTCACCACCCCTCTCTGGTCAAACATCCAGCCAACGCAGCCCGTCTCACCCAGGTTGCCACCATTTTTACCGAAGGCCGTTCGCAGGTCTGCTGCTGCTCTGTTGCGATTGTCTGTCAGGGCTTCTATGAGCACGGCAACGCCACCAGGACCATATCCTTCGTAGCGAATAGATTCAAAATCCCCTTCTCCGGCTAAGCTACCGCAGCCCTTTGCGATCGCACGGTCAATATTGTCATTCGGAAAGCCAGCCGCCTTCGCTTTGTCAATAGCCGTACGCAGCTGAAAATTGCCATCCGGATCGCCGCCCCCCTGTTTGGCCGCCACAATGATTTCTCGGGAGAGCTTAGCAAATACCTTACCTTTTACGGCATCTACTCGCGCCTTTTGGCGCTTGATATTTGCCCACTTACTATGTCCTGCCATTGGTGTCGCAATCACTCATTACAATAGACAACATCACGCAATATATAAAATATCGTACACGCTGCAAGCGGCCTTGCAAGTCACCTCATTTTGTCAGGTCGAGAAGATATTTTCCGACTTTTATAGACATTATTCACAGGCGGTTTTTTGGCCCACTGCAAAACACAGCGGCAAGATGGCGATCTCCTTTGGTAGAGAGTTTTGGCATGCAGTGTGCCGATGGTAAGGTGCAAAATGGCCACAACGACAGACGATCCGCACATAGAAGAGTTTTCGTCAAGATATTACTCTTCTTACTAAATAACGCTTCTTTACATAGCGCTTGACGATTGCCTACAACCCCGAGAAACTCTCTTGTTGTGAGGGAAAAGAGAACTCAAAAAGGTTTTTTATTACTGTTGTCTTTTCTGAAGATCGGTGGTTATACTGTGCGTGAAGTCAAACACTTCTGAAAATCGTTTTCAAGCTCAAAACAGCACCCATAACAACACCTCGCTAACAACGCGCCATTTGAAAGGGAAATGCCTGTCAAGACAGGCATCTCGCCCTGCGACGAGGTAGGTCCGTAGCCTTTTCTGCTAAGCGGTTTAAATCTCTTTTGTACTTGTAAATACACAATTTGTGAAAGGTGAAAACAGTATGGTTTTTACCTTGGTAGAGCTTTTCGCTTTGCCTCTAATCGTGCTGCCAATAAAAACCTTTTCCGAAAGAGAGTCCTTCCTATAAAGCGTTGTCATTTTAGCGTAAGCATGACATCACTCTCTAGTAATTCTAGCCCACGGTGTTTCTAGAGCGTTTCACTTAACCACCTTTGGTACTTCTTCACTATGAATCGTATTCTGCAAGACATAGATGTTCGTCAGGCTCAGTTCTCGAACCTTGCTTTTTTCAAGTTTTTAGAGCAGGGAAATCAGATAGAAGATTCCAAAATATTTATTGCGGGCATTGCCTTTTTTGTGCTTGCTTTTCAAGACATGCTACGGATTAACGAGGCAAAAATAACCGATCCCGAGCTGCTACCGATTGCGCAACACCACAGACAGGAAGACTTGGGCCATGATGCTTGGTTTTTGCACGATTTGAAGCAGCTAGATGCAAACTGCGATGCCGCGCTGCTGTTTGGCCACACCTACGCGAAAACAAGGGACGCTTCCTACGAGATTGTCTCTGAAATATACAAGGCCTCAGATGACCGCGTGCGTTTGGTTATTCCCCTAACGCTAGAAGCGACAGGGCATGTCTTTTTTAGCCGGGCTTATCACTTTTTTGCGAGAGCTGGCTATCAGAAAAAGCTGAAGTACTTTTCAGAAGAACATTTTCGGGTAGAGCTGAATCACGAAATCTTTGATAAGGAGATTAACGAAAGGCTTGAGGCTATTCATTTAACGGACGAACTTAGGGAAGAAGCCCTAGCAGTTGTTGATCGTATTTTTAGAGCGCTGACGATGATGGTTTCTGATATCTATGACCACATTGAGGCGTCTCAAGAGAAGACGGGTCAGTCGGTGGAGGGTCGTGTGATCGCTTCAATTTCTTAGATGCATTACGACTATCTGTGTGAGTAATCTGTCCCATACTGTAGAAAAATGAGAATGACAAACCATAGCAGTTCACCTCATCGAGTGGAGTATTTAATTGTTGGTGCGGGCCCGGCCGGGCTACAGCTGGCGTATTTTCTAGAAAAGGCGCAGCGGCACTACACGGTGCTCGAAGCCTCAGACTCGGTAGGCTCTTTTTTCCAAAAATATCCCCGCCATGACAAGCTAATCTCTATCAACAAGGTATATACCGGCTACGACGATCCAGAAATTAATCTGAGGTGGGACTGGAACTCTCTAATCAGTGACGATCCCACGCTTCGCCTACCCAAATTCAGTCAAGACTATTTCCCAGACAGGCGAGCCTTCACTGATTACTGTCAGGCCTATGCAGAACAGTTTCAACTGAAGATTAGCTACAACACCAGCGTTGTGCATGTTTGTAAGCGATCGCACAGTCCTCAGAAAGATACCCCTGCAGAAGCTCCCTGCCCTGCCGCAGAACAGTTTCATGTGACTGACCAGGCAGGCAATCTCTTTATTGCCGATCATCTCATCGTGGCGACGGGGCTTTCTCAACCGTACATTCCGGCTATTTCGGGTATTGAGCTTGCTGAGAACTACACCACGATGTCGATAGATCCCAATGACTTTAAGAATCAACGGGTTCTCATTATCGGCAAAGGCAATTCTGGTTTTGAAACAGCAGACAATCTTGTGGGTACGACTGCGCTGATTCATGTGGCTAGCCCAGAGCCGATTCGGATGGCTTGGCGGACAAAGTATGTTGGCCATCTTCGAGCAGTGAACAACAACTTTTTAGACACCTATCAGCTGAAGTCCCAAAACGCGGTTTTAGATGCTGAAGTGGTGAAGATTGAGCGGCACGGTGACGAATTTCGAGTGACCTTTAGCTATACCCATGCCAATGGGGAACAAGAAACCCTCGCCTACGACCGGGTTCTGGTGTGTACCGGCTTTCAGTTTGACAATAGCCTATTTGACGATAGCTGTCAGCCACGACTAACCATCAACGATCGGTTTCCGGCACAGACGAGTGAGTGGGAGTCTGTCAACGTTTCAGGGCTGTATTTCGCAGGTGTGTTGATGCACATGCGAGACTTTAAGAAAAAGCAGTCTGGCTTTATTCATGGCTTCCGTCATAACATCCAGGCGCTCCATCATATTTTGGAGTGTAAATATCATCAACAGTCTTGGCCTAACGAGCAGATTGAGGTGTCGCCCCAGGCGATTACGGCGGCCATCTTAGCAAGGGTCAATCGCAGCGCGGGCCTCTGGCAGCAAACCGGATTTCTCTGCGATGTAGTCACCATTAATGAAGCAGATAGAACCGCTCGCTACTACAGAGATTTGCCGCGTGACTATGTGCATAGCAGCGCCTTTGGTATGGCTGACTACTACTATGTGGTGACGCTGGAGTTTGGCCAGGATGTGGCCAAGCTGCCTGATCCCTTCTCTATTGATCGCGTGCATCGCGAAGATGTGAACAATGCGGAAGATAGCGAATTTATCCATCCGATTGTGCGTCGCTACTTTAGGCACCTGCTGGTCGATGAGCTGCATATCATTGAAGACTTGGAGGCCGAATGGAAAGAGCCGGTTCACATTGAGCCGCTGGTGAACTTTATACAGAAGCAGCACGGGCTGTCGCTGACTTCATCACCGAGCTTGGTGCCGCCTTCTTCATCGCAACCCGCTCCCGCTCAATCCGTGCCGTCTCTACAGGCGAACTGGTAGCTTAATGGTGAACTGGGTGCCTTTGCCTGGGGTGGACTCGCAGTAGAGCTTGCCTTGGTGGTGCTCGGTGATGATTTGGTAGCTGATGGATAGCCCTAAGCCTGTGCCTTTGCCCACAGGCTTAGTGGTGAAAAACGGATCGAAGATGCGCGTTCGGATGGCTTCTGGAATGCCGGTGCCAGTGTCGGTGATTTGGATGCTGACTAGTCCTTCTGCTGTTTGGGCTGTTTGTATGTGAATGGTCTTTTCGGTGTCTAGGTTGTTGGTGAGGGCATCGATTGCGTTGTTCAAAAGGTTCATAAACACCTGGTTGAGCGGGCCGGGCCGACACTCGATAAGGGGGAGCTCTCCGTAGCTGCGAAGGATGTTGATGCGCGATCGCGTAGGTGTCTCCTGCAGGCGATGTTGCAAGATGCCCAGCGTACTTTCTAGCCCTTCGTGGACATTCACACGCTTAGTATTAGATTCATCTAGCCGGGAGAAATTGCGTAGCGAGAGGACCATTTGCTTAATGCGATCGCTCCCGTGCCGCATTGAACTCAGCAAGCTCTGCGAATCTTCTACCAGAAAAGGCAAATCGACATTACTCAGTACTTCCTCGACGTCTGCTGGCGGCGTGTCTGTGCTTTCTTGGTAGGCGTCAATCACCGTCAGAAGGTCTTGATTGTAGCCTTCTATGTGCTTGAGGTTTGCGTGGATAAAGTTAATGGGATTGTTGATCTCGTGGGCGATGCCCGCAACAAGCTGCCCGAGCGATGACATTTTTTCAGTTTGGATCAGCTGGGCTTGTGTCTCTTTTAGCTTTTTGAGGGCGGCTTCAAGGGCAATAACTTTTTGGTTTAGCTCTGTGGTCTTTTTAGCAACGTCTATTTCTAGGTTTTGGGAATAGTTTTCGGTTTGCTGGTAGAGCCGAGCATTTTCAATGGAGATGGCGGCTTGGCTGGTGAGTAGCTGCAGGGTTTCTAGATGGTTCCGTGTAAATGCTCCTTTGGTTAGGCTGTTTTCTAGGTACAAAATGCCGATGAGTTCACCTTGGCGACTCACGGGCACACACATAGCTGACTTGGGCTGATAGAGGCTGATGTAGCGATCGCTCTCGAAGGGCTCTACAACGGCCAAGTTTTCGTATACGGCTGCCTGCTGCGATCGCGCCACTGCATAGATCAAACTGTGGGGAATATCTGAGTATTGCTCAAGGTGGCTTTCTGTAATGTTGACCTGGTGCTGATCGGCTTTTGCCACAATCTTCCAGTGGTCGTCTTGCTGAAGCAGCAAAGTGCCAATCTGAGCACCAGCAATGCTGAGCACAATTTTCATGAGCGTCGTCAGCAGGCTCTCTAGCTCTATCTCCTGAGAGATGGCCTGAGCCGCTTTCATAATGGCTGAAAAATCCAGCCGCAAATTTTGCGTGTTTGTGATGTGGCTAATGCTGCTGATTACCGTTGCAGACTGCATCGACGACGCGGTGATGTTGAGCCCGTTTGAATGTGCTAGAGCGCTGGCTAACAGTTGAGGATAGTGGCGCTCTAGCTGCAAGACTTTGGCTTTGGCTCCCCAGCGGACATAGCCGTAGTAGGCTTCTTGCATGTAGCCAACGGCAAGGTGTTCTTTGCGCCAGTTGAGATAGAACTTTGCCGCTAGCTCGTTTGCTAGGGCGATTTCTTGAATGTAGCCATGCTTTTCGGCCCCAGAAATTGCCAAATCGTACTTTTCAATCGCCTGGTGAATATTGCCCAAGCAGCGACAGCGCTCAGCCTCAACGAGGTTAAACTTGTGGAGATAGTTCATGGGCGCATGGTCAGCCCAGTGCTTAAGCTGTTTTTGGTTTTCAGCAACCCGTTGGAGAAGCGCCTTTGACTGGTCTTGTAGCTCGCTGTTTGCAGGGTCGACGTTCTCTGACCTGTTCTCTGCCTGTTCGTTGCGTTCACCGCTGTGCTCATTGGTTGATTTACTCTGGGGGTCACTCTGGGGCTCACTCTGGGACTCACTTTGGGGCTCACTCTGGGGCTCACTTTGGGGCTCACTCAGCAGCTGGGAGAGCTTTTGTAGTGCCGTGAGTGAATCGTAGCAGTAGAACAGTGGCGTGATTGCAAAACCGCTGCCGCCTGTGAGGTACTCTCGGCTTTTGGCTGCGTAGTCTTCTGCCTGCGCGCAGGCTTCGAACAAGTAGCTCAAAATAAGCTTGTGGACGTATGCGGTGTAGAGCCCGGTGGCGTCGTTAGCTGTTTGCAGCTGGGGTAGAACAGTCTCTTCATCAAAGGCCTTTCCCACCAGTCGATAGGGCTGTTCTTGTTCTTCGATGAGATTGAGAACGGCCTGCTGAACGCTTCGACAATAGTTAAATGTGACAACTTGCTTGTGGTCGGCCAGGACTTGGCTGTAGGCGCTGATGCTTTTCTCTAGCTGGGTGAGTTCTTGACCTATCAGATAGCCGTCTTGGCAGATGTGAAATGCTGCGTAGCCCACATATTCCAAATCGCCGCCGTCTAGGGCAACTTTGTAGCTATCGACCAGCAGCGATCGCGCAGTCTGTAAGTGACACGTGTGGTGCTTAATAAAAGAGCCCACAACGAAATAGGTTCTGGCCTTTAGCGCTTTCGAAACAGAATCTGCTGCCAGATCTAGCGCCAGCTGACCGAAGCGTTCTGCAGCCGCTAGGTCATTTAGCATCGTATTGAGAAAGAGACCGTAGGCCGCGTAGCTAAACGGCGACTGCGGCGCGTTCCCATACTCAATAGAAATCCGTATTTGCAGGAGAATCAACAGCGGAAAGAGTGGGGGCAATCTTAAAAATGCCGCCGGAATGACTGTAGATGTTAGCTGCATGATGGCCAGCTGGTCGGCTGCGGTCATCTCGGGTAGCTCAGCTAAAGAGAGAATATCTCGCGATTGCAAGAGCGCGCTGGTTTGCTGAAGAGACTGTTGGATATCGGCAGGACCAGGGGCTTCTGGAAAGGTCAGTCCCAGCGTTTGGAAGGCCTGATAAGCCGTGGTCAACGCTTCTTGCAGCTGGGTTTGAGAGGTATAGGCCTGAATCTTGAACTGGTAGATATTGACCTTGTCTAGCGTGGCTTGGGCATGCTGCAAAACTACGGCTGCCCGCTGTTCCATACTCTCTATATCGCCGCAGATAAGGCAGGCTTCGGCAGCCAGGGTGTGCAACCCTAGCGCCAGCGGATACTGACTTTGCCAACAGTCTTTTTTCAGCAGCTGAATGCCTGTAGAAAAGTATTCGACCGCAGACTGGTAAGCGGTTGCCGCTTTGGCTTTTTGACCGGCCTCGAAGTTTAGCTTGGCGAGCTGTTCTCGCTGGGATACATCTGAAATCAGCACAATCCCTGCGTTTAGATGATTGACAATCTCGAAGAGATTCTCCTTTTGTTCGGTCTCGGAGAGATTGCTCAGCAGCCGCTGGCCGATTTTGAGGTGGGTGCTTTGCTTTTGCGTTTCTTCGATGAGGCTGTAGGCGGCCTGCTGAACGCGGTCGTGGAAAAAGCTATAGGTGATGTCACCGCTATATATATTGTTGTGAGGGTCTCCTAGGTCTGCTGCTTGGGGGACCGCCGATTGGTCTACGGGCTGATCGGCAGGTGAGGGCTCGCTGCCTATGTAGAACTTATATTTTTCGCTTTGGGGAACAATCAACCCTTCTTGTAAGCCTTGCCATAGCGCTGTGGCTGTTTGTGTGGGCGACCGATCAGCTGCGATCGCTAGCATCTCTAGGTCAAAGGAACTGCCAATACAGGCCGCCAGCTGAATTATTCGCCGCGTTTCGTCTGGTAGCTTCTGCAGCTGCTGTGAGATGAATTTCACCACGTCATCTGTGAAGGAGCAGAGGGCAATTTGGTCCATATCACAGGCCCAAGAACCCTGCTGGTTGTCGAAGCGGATGTGGCCCTCTTCGTGGAGAGACTTGAGAAATTGAGTGGTGAAAAATGGGTTGCCCTTGGTTTTTCGAAAGACTAGGTCGGCTAGCGGTGCGGCGTACTCGATGTCGTAGTGCAGCGTGTCAGCTACTAAGCCGTTGGTATCGCGCCGGGTTAGCGGCGTCAGGGTGATGGTGTTGACGGGCGTCTTTTCCTGGTCTGCGGTCTGGCTGGTTAGCTCTTCTAGGGCCAGCATGAGGGGATGGGCCGGGGAGACTTCATTGTCGCGGTATGCGCCCAGTATTAGGAGCGGTCCTTGAGCGCTCATCAGCTTGCCGATTAGCTGCAGGGAGGCAGAATCTGCCCACTGCAAGTCATCTAAAAAGAGTACCAGTGGCTGCTGGGGCCTAGCGAAAACATCAATCAGCTGCAGAAAGCGCTGGGTGAAGCGGTTTTGGGCAGCGGTGCCGGTGAGTGGGGGCGCTGGAGGCTGGGTGCCAATGATGCTTTCCAGTTCTGGAATCACCTTGGTGAGAACCTGTCCGTCTTCACCGACGGCTTCGAGAATCTTGCGTCGCCATTGGGTCAGCTTTTCATTCGATTCTAAAAGTAGCTGCTGAATTAGGCCCCGAATGGCTTGGAGAAAAGCAGAGAGCGGCAGGTTGCGATTGAGCTGGTCGAATTTGCCTTTGAGAAAGTAGCTCTGCTGCTGGGTGATAGGTTTGTGTACTTCGTTGATAACGGCGGTTTTACCGATGCCGGAGGTTCCAGCGACTAAGAGCAACTCTGAGCGATGCTGTGGGGTGATGCCACTGGCGCCATTCGTAAGGTTTGCAGTTGAGGGACTGTCTGAAGAATTGTCTGAGGCGGCGACGCGAGCGAAGGTGTCGAGCAGTGTTCGGACGACGGCTTCACGACCGTAGAGCCGCTCGGAGATGAGGAAGCGATCGCTCAAGTCCCGAGCACCTAATTCAAAGGCTGCGACTTTGCCAGTTTCTTGCCACTGGCTGAAGCATCGCTCTAGGTCGTAGCGGAGACCGTAGGCACTTTGGTAGCGATCTTCTGCATTTTTAGCCATTAGCCTGAGTACGATTTTCGAAACCATCTCAGGAATGTCTGAATTGATTGCATGGGGGGGCTTGGGTGCGACCGCCATGTGATGGTGCAGCAGCTCTAGCGCATCTTCAGCCCGAAAAGGCAGCTCGCCTGTGAGCAGCTCATACAGCGTGACACCCAAGGCATAGAAATCGGTGCGGTAGTCTATGCCTCGATTCATCCGCCCGGTTTGCTCTGGGGCTAGGTAGTTTAGCGTTCCTTCTAGCCCGCTAGGATTTTGGACCGCTGCATTCTCCTTCGTGAGCTGAGATGCAATAGAAAAGTCAATCAGCTCAATGCGCAGATTCTCTGGGTTGATTAAGATATTGGCGGGTTTGATATCTTTGTGCACGATGTGGCACTGGGCCAGCTGATGAAGGATTTCTGACAGTTGCAGTGCCACTTTTAGGCAGTCGACCAGAGAGGTTTCATAGAGGCTTCGATAGTGATCGAGAGAGACCCCACCAAAATCTTCCATCACCAGGGCGTAGCCTTTTTGCCAAGGTTGCAGGCTCAGCGAGCGGACGACACCAGGGACTTCTAGATTTTTGGTGATCGCGTATTGATTGCGAAACTGGGCTAGGTCATTCAAGGTTGGATACAGCGTTTCCAAGAGCTTGATCACAACCGTCCTAGGACGTCCGCTGCTATCTGCCTCGACCGCCGACGCCAGCATTGCCCGGTAAACCCCAATGCGCCCTTTTTTATATAGCTGGGCTAAAAGGGTGTAGCCATAAACACGAGGTAAGGACTTTGCAGGTGTTGTGATGGTCATAGCTAGGGGATTTATCAGAATCAAGCCCTAGCATTCCCTACAAGGAAAAGTTGTTGCGATGTAAGGACACAGACAAGCGTATAGACACCTCTTACAGCGCCTTTTTCAGTACATCTGACCGGAGGCGATGGTTTGGAAGGTCACAGGGCCTTCGCCGGTATGTTTCGCCAGTACCTTACCTAGTCTGCACCTTCGCAGGAGGCTTGGCCGCAGTTCAGAATCGATTCTTTGTAGTTGCGCGAGGCCTTTAGCGTCGCGCCGATGAGGCCGACCGACTGATTGAGCACAACTCGCACCGGAACTTGGTCGAGCAGGTGGCTGACGCGTCCTTTGCTGCTAAAGGCGTACATAAACTCGCCCCCTTTTATCAGGGGAAGGTTTTTGGCGGTGACGCCGCCTGCAATGTAGAGCCCGCCTCGGGGTAGCAGCTTGAGGGAGATATTGCCCGCTTCCGATCCGTAGGCACGGATGAAGATCTCCATGGTCTTCTGGGAGAGCAGGTCTGTTTTTTCGGTAGCGGCTTTGGAAATAATGGCTGCAGGGTCAGTGAGCTTGCTCCGCTGCCCGGCCTGTCGTTCCCAGGCTTCCATGGCGGCTTGGAGTTCTGCCGACTCGCTGGCGTACTGGCGATCGCGCAGGAACTGATAAATCGAGATAATGCCCATGCCGGAGACGACCCGCTCCTCAGATACCCGTGAAATGCAGTGCTTTTCGAGCAGGTATTTGCGCAGCTGAAACTCCAGCTCAGACTGGGGCGCAAAGTCGACATGCCCTCCCTCAGACGGAAAGACGTGATATTCGCCGCCGCAGGGGAGCAAAAAGCCCTGTCCTAGCCCTGTTCCTGCGCCTAAGACCGCCTTCGGAGAAGCGTTGGAAGGTTCACCGGCCTGCAGCTCATAAATATCTTCGGGTTGGAGGCCAAGGATGCCGTACCCGATCGCTTCGAAGTCATTAATGAGCTGTACGTTGGCAATATCTAGTGCGCCGCTGAGAAACTCGGCGCGCAGAAACCAGGAGAGGTTTGTGAGCTGGGAGGTGTTGTTGACGATGGGGCCTGCGATCGCAAAACAAGCAGCCTCTGGATTAACCTCAGAAACAACATCCGCTGCCGACGACAGAAACTCTCTGACCATCGGTACAAACTCGGGATAGTCCGCGCTGGGGTAGCGGGCCTCATGTAGCGTTTCTACCGTGAGTTGATGCGTAGGATTCTGTTTGATATCGGTGTCGTCAGCCCGGGCCAAACGCAAAATCGTCTTGGTTCCACCAATATCGCCAGCGAGCAGTTGTGCCATTGGTTTAGATATTTCGAATGTGTAGGAGACAGGCTAGAGCTTGCTATACAGTAAGCAAATTTTTCAAAGTCATTCTATCCGCCGTAAAAACTATTCACAATCCTCCTTAGAGCGGTATTAAAACAGCGTTAAGGATACTGGTAGAACGAAATTTCAAAGCAAATTTTGCCAGTGGCACTAATTTATATGCACTATATATGCACTAATTTATATACAATGGGGGACTTCTAAAATTTGCTTCCGCAGCCGACTCTCTTTTTAACGCTGTCTTTCTGACTCTCTAACATCTTCTCCAAACATCTTCTTCTATATAGGTAAGCGCTGTGACCGTTACTCCCCTTTCCAAGCCCCAAGCTCAACCTCTCGACGAAAAATCGCTTTCCCTAGAAGCTCGGCCCGATTCTTTTGGCCGTTTTGGTCGCTTTGGCGGTAAGTACGTGCCCGAAACGCTCATGCCCGCCCTCAAGGAGCTAGAGGAGGCCTATTATCAATATCGCGATGAGCCTGCCTTCAAGGCTGAGCTAGAGGGCTTGCTGAAAGACTACGTTGGCAGAGCCAACCCGCTTTACTTCGCTGAGCGACTCACCGCATACTACGCTCAGAAACACGGCTGGGACACAGACAACGGCCCTAAAATTTACCTCAAGCGTGAAGACCTTAACCATACAGGTGCCCACAAGATCAACAATGCGCTGGGTCAAGTTTTGCTGGCTAAGCGCATGGGTAAGCAGCGGATTATTGCTGAGACGGGGGCCGGACAGCACGGGGTAGCGACAGCGACGGTGTGCGCTCGCTTTGGCCTAGATTGCGTCATTTATATGGGCGTCGAAGATATGGAGCGGCAGGCGCTCAATGTGTTTCGAATGAAGCTGATGGGGGCGACGGTGAGCCCAGTCAGCGCGGGTAGCGGCACGCTAAAAGACGCAACCTCAGAGGCCATTCGCGACTGGGTGACCAATGTAGAAACCACTCACTATATCTTGGGCTCGGTGGCCGGTCCCCATCCTTACCCGATGATGGTCCGAGATTTTCATGGGGTGATCGGTGAGGAGACGCGATCGCAATGCCTGGAGAAATGGGGCGGCAAGCCGGATGTGCTGCTAGCCTGCGTTGGCGGTGGCTCGAACGCGATGGGGCTATTTCATGAGTTTGTGCCAGATACTGAAATTCGGATGATCGGCATTGAGGCGGCGGGCGAAGGGGCTGAGACCGATAAGCATGCGGCTACCCTGACGAAGGGGAGAGTCGGTGTGCTGCACGGGGCGATGAGCTACCTGCTGCAGGACAATGAGGGCCAGGTGATTGAGGCGCACTCTGTGAGCGCGGGGCTAGACTATCCTGGTGTGGGCCCCGAGCACAGCTACTTCAAAGATTTGGGCCGGGCAGAGTACTACAGCGTGACAGACGCGGAAGCGCTAGAGGCGTTTCAGCTGGTGTCGCGACTAGAGGGCATTATCCCGGCGCTAGAGACGGCCCATGCCTTTGCCTACCTAGAGTCGCTATGCCCTACTCTGACGACTGAGAAAGTGGTGATCAACTGCTCTGGTCGGGGCGATAAGGATGTGCAGACGGTGGCAAAGGTGCTGAAGTTTGACTAAAGCCCGGCTGAAGTCTGGCTGAAGGTTGGCTAAAAAGGTTGGCCAAAGTTGGGCGAACGCATACCCCGATTAAGGTGTATGTTCTAGCAGTGTGTTTCCCCACCACAGGAGCGTTTGGGATGGAAAACTTTGAAGTGTGCGACCAGGACCTGTCGCCACAGCTGTTGGAGCGCTATCTCCAGGCAAGTGCGATCGCAGTTGATACCGAAACCATGGGGCTCAATCCACTGCGCGATCGCCTCTGCCTGATTCAGCTCAGCGACCCTGAAGGCTACGTTAGCGCCATCCGCGTAGCCCTAGGGCAGACCGAAGCGCCCAATCTCAAGCAGCTGCTAGAAACTGAGCACATTACCAAGATTTTTCACTTTGCCCGTTTTGACCTAGCGACCCTGCAGCACCACCTCGGCATTGTGACAACGCCTGTTTTTTGTACCAAGATTGCCAGTAAACTTGCCCGTACCTACAGCCCCAAGCACGGACTGAAAGCGCTCGTACAGGAGCTAGAAGGCATCGAGCTAGACAAAACTCAGCAAAGCTCCGACTGGGGAAACGTGAGCGCCCTCAGCGAGGAGCAGCTCAGCTACGCCGCTAATGACGTGCGCTACCTCCACTCGCTGCGCAGCAAGCTCACCGATATGCTCAAGCGGGAAGATAGGTGGGCGATCGCACAGCAGTGTTTGGCCTGCTTACCAACGTTCGTAGCGCTCGATCTCAAGCAGTACAGCGGCGTCTTTGAGCATTAGATGCCTGATTTAAAGCTAGATGAGTCTTATTGTTGACCCGTTGATAAGGCTAGTGATTTGGTCGCTTGCCAATCGAAGGAGAGCTTGATTTAATGCTAGGCAGCAATGTGCTGAAAACGTTTGGGATCATTTGCTTTCTTCAGTGATGCTACTGAAAAAGAAAAATAGCTAATCTCTCCGGAAAGCATTTAATACTTCAGTATTTACTCATATTTGCTCAGTCGTACTTAAAGATGGTGTGTATTCAATCATTCACAACGTCTGATGTATGTACAGGCGGGCATAGGATGGATTAGCGCTTGTGGCCAGCGCAGAAAATCGCTGAAGCCTCTTCGCTGAGCTACTACTAGGACTGCATATCAAGGAGACAACATGGTCAGCCTGACAAAAACCATCAAATCAGTTGCACAGACGTTCGGGCTCGATATTGTTCGGCACTCCCGAGATTTTAGCCCCAAGAACCTAGACATATTCGGCAAGGTGGAGCCTTACACCATGACCAGCCTAGAAAGGGTGAATGCACTGGTAGATGCTGTGCACTACGTGGTGAATCACAATATTGAAGGGGCGATGGTAGAGTGCGGCGTTTGGAAGGGTGGCTCTTCTATGGCCATGGCCTATGCGCTCCAAGATATTGGCAACAAAGAAAGAGAGCTATATCTGTACGATACGTTTGCCGGTATGAGTGCCCCGAGCGATGAGGATGTTTCTATTCATGGGCAAGATGCCAAGCAAAAGTTTTCTGCCGTGAAGCTCGCAGAAGATGAGTCTGACTGGTGCCTATCCCCTCTAGACGAAGTAAAAGAGAATCTGAACCGCACGGGCTACCCTACTGACAAGATTCACTACGTGCAAGGCAAAGTGGAGGACACCATTCCCGGCACGATTCCCGATGAAATCGCCATTCTCCGGCTCGATACCGACTGGTACGAATCGACTAAGCATGAGATGGAGCACCTCTTCCCACGGCTCAAGCCCAGCGGCGTGCTGATTTTGGATGACTATGGCCATTGGGAAGGCGCGCGGAAGGCTGTCGATGAATATATTGCCAATAACAACGTCCGCATTTTGCTAAACCGGATCGATTCTTCTGGCAGAATTGCGATTAAGACAGCGTAGAGGGTTGCGCCTGAATCTATGAAGCAGCTTTTAAAGGCGATCGCAATTCGTGCCCTATCACCGGGCAAGGTGTTTCCCAGCACCGCGACCGATAGGCAAGCTGTTCAGTCCTTAATCAATAAGCTGCATCCTATTTCCCCAGAACAGGGCCTGATTCGGCTGGGGCCGAAGGGTGATGGTGGCTACCTTGTGCCGGATGACTTGGCGGGTATTGAGGCGTGCTTTTCGCCTGGGGTGAGTGCGGTATCAGGCTTTGAGAAAGACTGTGCCGACTTGGGTATGTCGGTATTTTTGGCGGATAAGTCGGTAGCGGGGCCGAGCATAGACCATGAGCGGTTCCACTTTATGCGGAAGTATGTGGGGGCGCTGAATAATGATGACTTTATCAAGATGGAGGACTGGGTGGGGGCGGTCCTGCCGGGTTCGTCTGCTGAGCTGATGCTGCAGATGGATATTGAAGGCTTTGAGTATGAGACGTTTTTGAATATGCCTGACTCGCTGATGAGGCGGTTTCGCATCATGGTAATAGAGCTACACTGGCTCGATCAGCTGTGGGGCTGGTCTTTTTTTCAGCTGGCTTCGCGATCGCTCGAAAAAATCCTGCAAACCCACACTTGCGTTCATATCCATCCCAACAACTGCGGTATTTTGCTGAACAACGATGGCGTGCCGATTCCAGCGACCTTAGAAATTACGTTTCTGAGAAGTGATCGGCTGAGCGATCGCCGCTACGCCCACAGGTTTCCCCACCCGCTAGATGTAGACAATACCTCAGCGCCTACGATTGTTTTACCCTCCAACTGGTATCGGTCGGCGTCTGAGGTGGTTGCTCCTTAGGGTGTGGCAGCGACGGAAACCGGTCGCTGCGCGGATTGCCTACCGTTCGTATCTACGGAAAGGGACAGTTTCATTTTCGGCCACTACAGAAAAAAGGTCTAGAAAATCCCTCGGTAAAATAAGCTCGCTCTCGAATGTACCCGTCTGCCTAGGAGCGCTGCAGTGGAGACCTCTCAGAAGATTACCCATGTGCTAAATCGACTTAGTTTTGGACCTCGGCCTGGCGATCGCCAGAGAGTTCAGGATATGGGCGTAGAGGCCTACATCGAGCAGCAGCTAAACCCGCCTGAGGCCATCGAACCGGCGGAGTTGGCTGATCGGCTGAATGGCTTTTCGATGCTGAAGCTGTCGCCGACGGCTATTTTTGAGCGCCACGCCACGCCCAGGCAACCGACCGATGAGCAGCGCCGAAAGGCCAATGAAAGCCAAGACCAAATTGCGACAGAAACTCATCAGGCCCGGCTTTTGCGATCGCTCGAAAGCCAATATCAGCTGCAGGAAGTCATGGTGGACTTCTGGTTTAACCACTTCAATGTGTTTGCCGGGAAAGCGCTGACGCGGATATGGTTTGGCTCTTACGAGCAGGCGGCCATTCGCCCGCACGTGCTGGGCAAGTTTAGAGAGTTGCTGGGCGCGACGGCCAAGCATCCGGCAATGCTGTCGTATCTGGATAACTGGCTAAATACTGACCCAAGCAGCGATGCGGCCAAAGGGCGGTTTAAGGGGCTAAATGAAAACTACGCCCGTGAGCTAATGGAGCTGCATACCCTGGGTATCGACGGCGGCTACAGCCAGGGCGATGTAGAAGCGCTCGCACGCATTTTTACCGGTTGGAGCCTGGTGCATCACCAGCAAGAAGCGGTAGATGACAGCGGCTTCGTGTTCGTTGATAATCGCCACGATGCTTCTGACAAGGTTTTTCTGGAGACGCCAATTGCCAGTGGGGGTGTGGCTGAGGGCGAAGCAGCGCTAGACCTGCTCAGCGAGCATCCGGCAACGGCCCGGCATATTAGCTACAAGCTGGCACAGTATTTTGTGGCCGATGAGCCGCCGTCGTCTTTGGTAGACCGGCTCGCTGGCCGATTTACTGAGACCCAGGGAAATATTCGAGATGTGCTCTCTACGCTCTTTTCCCAAGATGAATTTTGGGATACGGCCCACTACCAGCGTAAGTTCAAAACGCCTCACCAGTACGTGCTCTCGATGGCCCGCGCCATTGGCCTAACCGACCCAAAAGAAGATCAGATCAAGCCGCTGGGTGGGGCGATGAAGCAGCTAAACATGCCGCTGTACAACTGTCGGATGCCCGATGGCTATGCCCAGGTAGAATCTGCCTGGCTGAGCCCAGACTCTATGCTGCGACGGGTGAGCCTGGCTATTTCCTATGTCAATCAGCGCAAAGATCTCATTCCAGAACCGGATGCCCTCTTGGACACGCTGGGTAACCCTTTTTCGGACAGTAGCCTGACGACCATTCGGCAAGCGCCGGAAGCTGCCCAAGCCTCCCTTATTTTGGGCAGTCCTGAAATGATGTATCGCTAATTCCCTTAGCGGTTTCTCCATCTATTGCTTAGTTCCTTTTTTTCTCAGCCCTTTTTTGGTCGCTCTACTATGAAAAGACGCCATCTTCTAAAGTTTGCTGCTGCTGGCCTGACGGCTGTCGGGACCCACGGATGGGCTTGGCGTAAGCCTGCCTACGCGGTCGGTGGAAATGATTCGCGCTTGGTGGTGGTGTTTTTGCGGGGTGCGGCGGATGGCTTGAACATCGTGGTGCCCTACCAGGAGGCTGATTACTACGCGGCTAGGCCGACGATTGCGATCGCCAAACCCGGTGAATCTGATGGTGCCCTCGATCTCGACGGTCAGTTTGGCTTGCATCCGGCCCTGGAAGATCTCATGCCTGCCTGGCAGGCGGGGCAGCTGGCCTTTGTACATGCGTCGGGGTCGTCTGTGCTCTCGCGATCGCACTTTCAGGCGCAAGACTACATGGAGAGCGGCACGCCAGGCACAAAGGAAAACAGCACCGATGGCTGGCTCAATCGCCTGATGACTTTTTTGCCTGCGGGTACCCCGACGCGGGCAGTGAATATTGGCACTACGCTGCCGCTGATTTTCACAGGATCAGAGTCGGTTGCTAACTTGGCCGTTGGGCGGGCGGGCAGCCGACCCATGCCCATCGACCGGCCTCAGCTACAGACCGCCTTCGACCAGCTCTATGCGAACGACCCGAGGCTGGCCCAGGTATACAGCGAAGGGCGCGCTGCCCGCGATGTCTTGCTGGGGGACCTGGAGCAGGAGGAGATGGAAGCTTCTCGGGGGGCGCAAAGGCCCGACCGCTTTGAGACCAGTGCTCGCTACTTGGCTAGGCTAATGAACGGTGATGCGGCGACCCAAGTGGCCTTTATGGAGATTGGGGCTTGGGATACTCACGTGGGCCAAAAGGGGCGCCTCACTCGCAACTTGCGTGGGCTAGGGGCTGGGCTGGCTGCCCTAGCTGACGGCCTAGGACCAGTGTTCGACAAGACGACGATTGTGGTGCTGTCTGAATTTGGGCGTACGGTGGCAGAAAATGGCAATGGCGGCACAGACCACGGCTATGGAAATGCAATGTGGCTGCTGGGCGGCGGGGTGCGGGGCGGCCAGGTATATGGTGAGTGGCCGGGGCTCTCTGCGGCTGCTCAGCACGAGTCGCGTGATTTGGATATTACAACAGATTTTCGGGATGTGCTGATCTCTCTGATGACGGATCAGTTTGATTTGGATTCGGCAGCGATCGCGCAGATTTTCCCGGGTTATGAGCAGCAGCGATCGCTACAGCTTTTGGCTTAGGCTGAGCCGTAACCCGTGCCTAGAGCACACTGACTAGCTCACCGGCCTGTGCCTTTGGATAGTTTTTGCCGAGCTTGATCAGAGCCGAATCGAGGTAGCTGCCCATGCGCTCTATCTCCTGCGCCACGTAGCTAGGAACATCGCCCTGAAACTCTGTAGCCAGGTCGTTTATCTTAGCTTCTAGGTCTTGGTAAGCTTTGCCGACATCGCCTACCAGCGCGTTTACAAAGGCGGGGGGACCGTAGGCAACATACAGCTGGTCGTCGAAGATGACCAGCCAGTCTGGCGCGCCAGCATACAGCACAAAATTTACGACGCTGCAGGAGGTACTCCGTAGCTCATCTAATCCTTCAAATGTCATCGGAATGCCGTAGCAGTGAAGCTCTTCTGCGCTATACAGCCCAATCGCCGTCATCGCATCGTGGCCGGTCGTTTTAGCAGCTTCAAAAATTGTTTTGAGGATGTCTTGAGTGAGCGTCCCTTTGTGAATAACCGGGGCGACGATGTAGCCCTCTTGCTTGAGTAGGGATACTGTGGGGGAGCCGTCTGAACTAGAAGATAGGGCAACCACATTTTTGAGTTGACGAATGGCTGTTTCAGCGTCGTTTCCTTCAAGAACCTGGATATGATTCAAAATGCTTCTCTCCCGTGCTCTGTCGTTTTTGCTGTCGTACCTGTTAATTTACGGCGTGTAAAAATACACACAGATGACCCTGTGACTTATTTAACACTACTTCTTTTTCCCTTTTGTTGAGCAATTGTTCAGGAGGAAAGACAACTGGCCCCCTATTGATTGACTTCTCTGGTGACGCTCTCTTATTCGCCTTTACTCATCTGGCGTAGGGCAATGCGTTTGGCGAGGTACTCTACACTGAGGATGAGCGATCGCACTAGCTCAGAGTCGTCCGCATAGCTTGCAGGCACTAGATTAGACAGTCGTTGGTCTCGGTTCACCCGGTCCAAATGCTCCCACGACTCGGGCGTCGCTTCTGACGTGTAGATGCCGATGGCAATGCCGCCATATTGCTTCATCACAGCAAAGCACGGAATATCTGAGGCGCCGTCACCGATGTAAATGACCTGTTCGAGCGGGATGTGAAGCTGCTCGGGTGGAACGCTGTCGTAGTTGTACACCAAGTCTTTCTCGTTTTGGCTATCTGTTCCTTTCGAGAGATAGTACAGATACCGCGTCTTTTCGACATGGGTCATCTGCTTTTTCATGAACTCAATCTCTCCAGAAGGGCCATATTGAAACTCGCAGCCCCACATACATTTGAAGTCTTTTGCAACAGGCGTATTTCGAGAGATATCTACAAACCCACCCGAGATAAGATAAAACTCTAGCTCAACATTTTCTGCAATTGCCTTGATTGATTGCTGCAGCTTGCTGAATAGTTCCGTTGTGCCCTCATACAGGGAAATCTTTTGGCCAATGGCAGCTAGCCTGTCTTTGGTAATTTTGTCGTCGCGCTGATTGGATTCTTGGACCAAGCAGTAGGCTCTAGCCAAATACTCCTCCCATCCTTGGTCTATCAGGGGTTGAATCCGCTCTGAAGTAAAGGCGTCAGGATTTAAGTCTAGGTCTCGTAGTATGGTTGCAAAGCTATCTTCGGGAGTCAGCGTTTCATCAAAGTCGAACACAATAGCAATTCGATTTGAGAGCGATCTAGTGACTTTTTTCTTCATGGCTAAGGGTGTGTGGGCATAGTCGCAACATCTCTATCACTCAACTCGGGCATGCAACATCATTGCAATGCCCTGCACTCCTTGAAGAGATACAGGGCAAATTGGGAGAGGCCTAGGCCGAGAAAACAGACCAGCTAATTCCTCTGCTTTCAGTCATGGTTTACCAAAGAGCGCGGGGGCTGTTCGAATAAGACTCAGCTTCGATATCGGAGTCATCGTCATCGCTGTAGTCGATGTCGCTCTCCGTGTCGCTATCTTCAAAATCCATCTCGTCGACATCGCTATCCATATCAGAACTGTTCATGACCTCTTGGTCGACGTCATTACTTTCTACCTCTACAGTCTCTGTAAAGTCAGTTTCTCCTGTACTTTCTTCGATGGTCTCTTGTGCACTCACAGATAGAGGTGCCACGAGAACAAGAGACAGAATGGATAGAGCTGATGCACCGGCCAGGAAGGTTTTGTTAAGTAGCGTACGCATAATACTAGGTATCTCCTAATTTTGTAATTATTAACAGGCCTGCATTCCCATAGCTATGACTTCTGAAATCACTGACTGCAAGCTCCGCAGGCCGTTATAAGCATACTCTCATAGCTGTCCGTTTTACCTCTCTACCGAAAGCTCCATATAAGCCGAGATAAGTCTGGTGAGTGACCGTACGTGCGAACGCTTTCTCTATCTTTTGATATCTGTCTTTTGATATGTGATTTGTGAGAATATTCAGAAAGCAGCGCGTTTGTCTTGCAAGGTTTCAGGATTTGTTGATGTATAAAGTGTCATTGTGAATTGAGGGAAGTTGTGCATTGATGGAGTGCAAGTTGAAAGATACGCGTCGAAAGATAGAGCGATAAGTAGAGAATTCCTACTACTGTTTGAATAATCAAGAAAGCTATTTAGTATGAGATTTCGGATTAGTTACTTCGTGAAAAAGAGAACTGTATTAGAGGCCTGTCATGCCCAGCGCGGGGTTCGGCGGTCTCTTACTGTGCTTTTCGGCACGGCTTTGACGGTTGGGATGGTGTCTGGTTTGATGCCGAGCGCTACTTTTGCTTCAGAATCGCAGGGGGGCACTAACACCGCGCTGTCGAACTATTCCAGGTTGAGAGATCTAATCGAGACCGTACCAGAGAGACCGATTGCGCCTATCTCGGAGTCGGTAGGCGACAGTGCAGAGACGACGTTAGTAGAACAGCAGCCTATTAGTTTGCTACTGCGGCTGAGCGATCGCAGAGTGTATGTGCTCAGAGAAGGGACTATTGAGAAGAGCTACCCAGTGGCTGTAGGGCGTGCAGGCTGGGAAACACCCACAGGTGAATTTGAAGTCTTTCATCAGCTTGCCAATCCCGGCTGGACGAATCCCCTCACGGATGAAGTGATGGCACCTGGACCCAATAATCCTTTGGGCGATCGCTGGATTGCTTTTTGGACAGATGGGAGTAACTCCATTGGCTTTCATGGGACGCCCAATCGCGATTCAGTTGGGAAGGCCGCCTCCCACGGCTGCATTCGCATGTACAACGAAGATGTCCGTGAACTATACGAGATGGTGGATGTGGGTACACAGGTTATTGTGGAGCCTTGATGTCAACATGACTCTATCAGCGTTTTCATCCTGAGGGTTGCGATGCTAGCGAGCATAACGGTTCATTCAGTGGGATAGTGGCAGGCGACTTGGTGATTGCCATGAATGGTCTGTAGCTGAGGTTGAACCTGCTGGCACTGACTGTCGCCTTTTGGACAGCGGCCGTATAGACGACAGATATTTGGATCAGGATTAACCGGGCTGCGAGGTTCTCCCGTCAGCGGGATTGGGTGTGGGGCGGTAGCAAAGCTGGGAATGGCGGAGATAAGCGCCTGGGTGTAGGGATGGCGGGGATGGTTGAAAACGGCGTCTGTGGGGCCGGTTTCGACGAGTTTGCCAAGATACATGACTAGGATGCGATCGCACAACAACCGCACCACATTCAAATCGTGGGAAATAAACAAATAGCTCATATTGAGCTGTTGCTTAAGCGCGATCAGCAGACGGAGGATGATGGCTTGAACCGAGACATCAAGGGCAGAGGTCGGTTCATCTAAAATCAACAGCTTGGGGTTAAGAGCAATGGCCCGAGCAATCCCCACGCGAGCCTTTTGGCCACCAGAGAGCTGATGCGGAAAGCGGCTCAGCAATTCTATCGGGAGACCGACGAGCTGGGCCAGTTCAGCGGCCCGCGATTTTAGCTGTGGCTTGCTGTATGAGGGGCTGAGCCTTTTGATCGGTTCGGTCATGGTCTCGAAGGCGGTGAACCTGGGGTTGAGGCTGTCGGTATGATCCTGGAATACCATTTGCAGCTCGGCCCGGTAAGGACTGCGAGAGAACATGCCGACGGGAATTTGGTCGATAGATTTGTCGTTGAACAGAATTTTGCCAGCGGTGGGTTCTAGCAAACGAGCGATCAGGCGAATGAGCGTAGACTTTCCGCAGCCCGACTCGCCGACGAGTCCGACGCTTTCACCCGGTTGAATGCTGAGGGTGATGCCATCTACCGCATGGAGCTTTTGGCTATTTTTTTGCCCGAAAAGCCAGGGGGTAGAACTGGAGGCAACCGGAAAATGCTTAGTGAGATCCGAGACTTGTAGCAATGCGGTTTCGTTCATCGTGCCTTATTCCTCCTCTGGTGTTTTGACTGGTGTTTTGACTGGTGTTTTGACTGGTGTTTTGACTGGCACGTTAATCGGATGCCAGCAGGCAACCTGATGGTCTGCTGCAATCTGTTGCGGTTGTAAGGCGGTATTGTTGCACTTTTCTGTGGCGCGATCGCACCGACTAGCAAAGCGACAGGCGGGTAGGTCTTCTCGTCGCAGATCGGGCAGGCCACCGGGTATTGGGATCAACTCTCCCAAGCTTTTGTGTGGCTCTGGGGTGGCGGCGATGAGTTTGGCGGTGTAGGGGTGCGCAGGCGAGGCGAATAGCTGACGGGTGGGGGCACTTTCGACAAGGTGGCCAGCGTGCATGACGAGGATGCGATCGCAATACTCAGACGCCAACGCCAAATCGTGAGTAATTAATACCGTGGCCATCTGTTGCTCTGTGGCGAGGTCTTTTAGCAGATTCATCACGGTGGCTTGGGTGGTGACATCGAGCCCGGTGGTAGGTTCGTCGGCGATCAGGAGTTGGGGGGAGCATGCGATCGCCAATGCAATCATAATTCGCTGACAGAGTCCGCCGGAGAGTTCGTAGGGGTAGGCGTTGTATCGCTGCTGCGGATCGGGAATTTTGACGCTGGCGAGCAGTTCTAGGGCGCGAGGTTTGAGCTGAGATTTTGGCAGGTCGGTGTGACAGCGGAGGACATCGACAATTTGTTTGCCGACTTTGCGGATGGGGTTTAGAGCAGTGCGCGGGGTTTGGAAAATCATGGACAGGGATTTGCCGCGTAGCTGCCTGAGATTTTTCTCGGAGGTTTTGAGTAAGTCGTATGTGTTGGATTGTTGTTGCTCAGGTTGTGAATGCCAGAGAATTTCGCCGCTGGTGATGTGGGCGGCGGGGTCGAGGATGCCCATGATGGCGAGGGCGAGTACGGATTTGCCGGAGCCGGATTCGCCGACGATGCCGATGGTTTCGCCCTGATGGACTTGGAGGCTGATGTTTTCGAGGGCGTGGACGGTACCGGTGCGGGTACGGAATTCTAGCGAGAGGGTGCGGAGGGAGAGGACTTCGGCTCCGCTCAGTCCACGGGAAGAGCCAAGGGACCCACCCCGCCCTACGGGCACCCCTCCCAAGAGGGGATCTACTTCAGGCTGGGAGGATGTGGTTGTGGGTTGGTTGCTCATGTTCTGAGCCTCGGATCGATGAGGTCTCGGAGGCCGTCGCCGAGGAGGTTGAAGCAGAAGACGGCAAGCATGAGGATGAGGCCGGGGAAGATGGCGAGCCACCATTCGCCGGAGATGATGTAGGTGGCGCCTTCGGCGACCATGATGCCCCATTCGGGGGTGGGCGGGCGGACGCCGAGGCCGATGAAGGAGAGTCCGGCGGCATTGAGGATGGCCCAGCCCATGTTAAGAGAGATGTGGACCATCATGACGGGAAGGACGTTGGGGAAGAGGTGGAAGGCCATGATTTGGAGATTGTTGTTGCCGGAGAGGCGGGCGGCTTCTATGTAGCCAGCTTCGCGACGGGTGAGGACTTCGGAGCGAATGACGCGGGTATAGAGGGGCAGGTTGATGATGGCGGTGGCGTAGATGATATTTTCGACGGTGTTGCCGAGGGCGGCGACCAGGCCCATGGCGAGGATGAAGAGGGGAAAGGCCATGATGGTATCGACGATGCGGCTGATGATGCGGTCGGTCCAGCCACCAAAGTAGCCTGCGCAGGTGCCGAGAATGCTGCCGAGAAAGAAGGAGAGGGCGACGGCGACGACGGCGATGCCCAGGTCTAGTCGGGTGGCGACGATGACGCGGCTGAGGATGTCGCGGCCTAGGTCGTCGGTGCCGAACCAGTGGGAGAAGGTGGGGGGTGAGAGGGCGACGGCGGCGTTGCTGGTGAGAGGGTTGTAGGGTGCGATCGCACTCCCAAACAGCGCAAACAACACAAACACAAAGAACAACAGAAATGCGCCAAAGGTGACCACATTCTCACTGATCACATAGCGAGCCTGAGAAATAAAAGACTGTGTAGAACCAGACGGCGATAGTGTCATGACTCTACTCCTGCTCTGGGGTCAATCACGATATACAACAAATCAATGACCAAATTGAGCGCCACGTACAGCAGCGCCATCGTCAGCACAAATCCCTGTACCGCGGCGTAGTCTGAAGCGACCAGCGCCGAGACCGCATAAGAGCCAATCCCCGGCCAAGAAAATACTTTTTCTACCAGTACATTGGACCCTAGGAGAAAAGAGAAAACAACCCCTAGCGTCGTCACAATGGGCAGCAGAGCATTGCGAAAGGCGTAGCCAAATAGCACAGTAGTAGGAGAGAGTCCGCTGGCTTTGGCTGTACGAATGAAGTCGCTAGAAAGCACCGCGAGCATGGCGGCTCTGGTGACTCTAGCGAGGGGAGCGAGGGCAAATAGACCGAGGGTGACGGCGGGGAGTATGAGCTGTGAGAGTGAGGCCCAGAAGAGTTCCAAATCACCGGCTATGAGACTATCTAGGAGATAGAGCCCAGTGACTTGCGGTGGGGCTGAATAGAGAATGTCGAGCCTTCCGAGTGGGGCAGGAACGATGCCGAGGAGAAAGTACAGGATATAGATGAGCAGCAGCCCGGTGAAAAAAGTAGGCAGCGAAACGCCCGCTGTGGCGATGACGCGGACGGCGTGGTCTATCCAGGAGCCCGGACGGGTGGCGGCGAGGATGCCGAGGGGAATTGCGAGGGTGAGGGAGAAGAGAAGACCGGCGAGGGTGAGTTCTAGGGAGGCGGGGAGACGGGTGAGGAGGTCGGAGAGGACGGTTTGACCGGTGGTGAGTGAGTTGCCAAGATCGCCACGCAGGAGTTCGCCGATGTAGATGAAGAACTGTTCTGGCAGACTGCGATTAAGTCCGAGGGTTTCTCGGATTTGGTCGATGGCTTCTTGGCTAGCGGCAGGGCCTGCGAAGTAGGCGGCGGGGTCGCCGGGGAGGGCGCGGGTGAGAATGAAGGTGAGGACGATGACGCCTAGGACGCTGGGGAGGGCGGCGAGGATGCGGCGGAAGATGAGCGTGGGGGTGGAGGGGCGAGACATGGGTGGGCTTGTACAGAAAAGAGAAAAGTAGGGGACTGGTCAGTGTTGGATTTGCCGAGGACCCACCCCGTCGCTACGCGCCACCCCTCCCAAGAGGGGATTTGTTCCGGCTACGCAGTTTTATAAGATCGAAAGGGACTGCGCTTATCATCACAAACTGAAGTAGATCCCCTCTTGGGAGGGGTGGCCGGAGCGCAGCGGAGGTCGGGGTGGGTCCTCAGGCGCTACGACACTAACCAATCCTCTAGACCTTCTTCAACGGACGATAGTCAAGCTGCCGGTGGAACCAATATTGATATCCATCCACATTTGTCTGCATCGCCGTAGACAAATACGGCTGCGCCACCACAATTCGGGGCATCTCTTCAAAGGCAATTTTCAAGAAACCTTTCACGTTCTTCTCGTACTCAGGCGTGCCTGCTTCCTCTTTTAGCGCCGCATCCACAAACTTATCTAACTCGGGGTTTTGATACGAGCTGCCGTTAAAGGTGGCGTTTTGGCCATGGTAGGAATAGAAGAAGAAGTAATCAGGGTAATTCAGCCAGCCGCCGAAGCCGTTGACGATCATCGGCCTACTTTTTTCGACCAACACACCTCGAAAGTTAGCGCTGGGGACTTTTTCTAAAGTGACGTTGATGCCGATGGGGGCGAGGGCTTCTTGGATGAGGACGCACATGGGTTCGGCCCATTCTTTGGTGCCGAGGTCAAAGGCGAGGGTGGTGTCGAAGCCGTCTGGGAAACCACTTTCGGCCATGAGAGATTTTGCTTTGGCCGGATCGGTTGAGTAAGGGAAAGGTTGCGGCCAGTCTATGGTGCTGGGTTCCATGCTGTCGGCGCCGTACATAGGGACGCATTCACCGTAGAGGGCGGTTTCGACGATGGCGTCGTAGGGCATGGCGTAGGCGACGGCCTGACGGACTTTGACATCGCTGAAGGGGTTGGCTGCGCCTTTTAGCTCGGGCTGGGTGTTGAGGTCTACGGCGTAGAGGCAGTTTTCGATGGGAGTGGAGACGATGGTGAATTTGTTGGTGTCTTTGAGTTCGCTGATGTCTTTTTCGGTGACGTTGTGAACCATGTCTACGTCGCCTTTTTCGAGCAGGGCGCGGCGGTTTCCGGCTTCGGGCACGTTGAGTTCAATGATTTTTGCGATCGCGGGCAGTGGGCCAGATTTCCACTCTTCGTTACGAACGAGAACAACTCGCTCTTCGGGGGTGAAGGTGTCTAGCTTGTAAGCGCCGCCGCCTGCGGGGTTGGCGTTTGCCCATTCTAGGCCCCAGGGGTCGTCTTCGGTGATGTGAGGTTCTATGAGGGCAGAGTTCATGATGGCTGGGATGGGGACGGCCATGTCCATGAGGGTGAGTTTGTCTTTGCGGATGAAGCTGACTTTGAAGGTGTAGTCGTCAACGATTTCGAATTGATCAGGGCTTTCTAGGGCTCCGGCTTTCATTTGGAAGGTGGGGAAGCCGCCGACGGAGACAGCGCGATCGTAGGACCATTTCACGTCTTTGGCGGTGACGGGGGTGCCATCGTGGAAGGTGGCGTCTTGGCGCAGGTTGAAGGTGGCGGAGAGGCCGTCTTCTGCGATTTCCCAGGATTCGGCGAGTTCGGGTTGGATGTCGGTGTAGTCGTAGGAGAGGGAGCCGTCTTCGAGTGTTTTGGTGCCGAAGGTGACGAGGCGATCGTAGATGGCCCAGGAGGTGCCGTAGGCGGGGCGGTTGGTGCCGACTTGGTGGAGATCTAGGCCGTTGGGGAAGCCGCCGCCTTGGACGACGGTGAGGACGGTGGGTTCGCCGCTGGCGGTGCTGGCTTTTTCGGAGTCTGCAGCGGTGCCGTCTGCGGAGGTTGTGGAGTCGCTGCTGCAGGCGTTGGCGAGGGCGGCGAGTGAGATGCCTGCGGTGAAGGCAGTGCCTTGTTTGAATAAGTCTCTGCGCTTCATAGCTTTGCTCCTTTTGTGGCCAACGTTTTTGGTGGGGCACGTCTGGGTGACGCGTGGTTAG
>JBCBFY010000032.1:43454-45063 GCA_038527325.1 Cyanobacteria bacterium J06614_10 | reverse complement strand
CTGTGCCAGAGGTCGTTGGTATCGCGACCAAGATGGCCTTTTCGCCCAGCGGTGGCAGCTCATACACCCGCTTACGAATATCCATAAACCGCATGGCCAATCCATCGAAGGCAATATCCGGGTGCTCATACATGAGCCACATAATTTTGGCCGCATCCATGGGTGATCCCCCCCCCACCGCAACAATCACATCAGGATTGAACTGTTGCATCATCGCCAACCCTTTATTGACCGTATCCAAAGACGGATCGGGTTCTACGTCATAAAAGATTTGGCTCTTGACCCCAATGGCATCGAGCGTCTCTTCTACCACGCCGGTCATGCCCAAATCATAGAGCGGCTTATCGGTGACGATAAACGCACGCTGGCGATCGCTCAGCTCACCAAGGGCAACCGGCAACGACCCCGGCTTAAAGTAAATTTTTGGCGGCACGCGAAACCACAACATATTCTCTCGCCGTTCAGCCACCGTTTTAACATTCAGCAGGTGGCGAGGTTCTACATTGGCACTCAAAGAGTTGCCTCCCCAGCTACCACAGCCCAGCGTCAGAGAAGGATCGAGCCGGAAGTTGTACAGATCGCCAATCGCCCCCTGAGAAGCAGGCGTATTGATCAGGACACGGCTGGTTTCTATCAGCGATTCGAACTGGTGAATGTGGTCAATATTGTCTGGCTTGGTGTAGAGCACTGCCGTGTGACCGCGACCTGCAAACGTCACCAGGCTCTGCACCTTGCCTAGGCCATCGTCAAAGTCTTCAGCCCGGTACATCGCTAGGACCGGCGCTAACTTTTCGTAGGAAAGGGGCTCTTCTGGGCCAATCTCTCCCACTTCTGCAATCAAAACTCGGCTATTTCTAGGGGCTTTAATGTCAGCCATTTCAGCCAGCTTAGACACCGGCTGACCCACAATCTCTGGATTCAATCGACCATCCCGCAAAATCTTACTAGCAAGTCGCTGCTGTTCTTCTGGGGTAGCAAAATAAGCCCCCCGACTCAAAAACTCTTCTTTAACAGCCTCATACACGCTGCTTTCGACAATAACAGACTGCTCACTAGCGCAAATCATGCCATTATCAAACGTTTTGCTCAGCAGTATAGAAGAGACCGCTGTCTTGAGATCCGCGCTGCTGTCAATGAGTGCCGGAGTGTTACCAGCCCCAACGCCTAGAGAAGGGTGCCCCGAAGAGTAGGCAGCCTTTACCATGCTAGGCCCGCCCGTCGCCAGCACCAAGCTAACCGACGGATGACTCATCAGCGCCTGAGACAGCTCAATGGAAGGCCGATCGATCCAGCCGATGATAGAAGGGGGTGCACCTGCCTTGACCGCCGCATCCAGGACGATGCGAGCCGCCGCAATTGTACAAATCCTGGCACGAGGATGCGGTGACAAAATAATCGCATTGCGAGTTTTGAGCGCGATTAAAACTTTAAATACTGCAGTTGACGTTGGGTTCGTAACAGGTACGATTCCCGCCAATACGCCCATCGGTTCAGCAATTTTTTGAATCCCAAAAGTAGGGTCAGATTCAATAATGCCGCAGGTTTTTTCGTGCTTGTACTTGTTGTAGATAATCTCAGAGGCAAAGTGGTTTTTTATCACTTTATCTTC
>JBCBFY010000032.1:0-43354 GCA_038527325.1 Cyanobacteria bacterium J06614_10 | reverse complement strand
ATGCCGCAGGTTTTTTCGTGCTTGTACTTGTTGTAGATAATCTCAGAGGCAAAGTGGTTTTTTATCACTTTATCTTCAACGACGCCCATACCGGTTTCTAAAACGGCCTGCTTAGCCAGCGGCAGCCTAGCCGTATTTGCAGCCAGTGCAGCCATCTTAAAAATATGGTCGACTTGTTCCTGAGAGTAGGTAGCATACTCAGCTTGCGCCACCTTGACTGATTCAATCAAGGTTTCCAATGTCTCAATAGAGTTCGTTTCAGGCTGATCAACCATACTCAAAGACCTCACAGATACAGAGCTGTTCTTTACTTGTTGTCGGCTAAAGTTTCTTATCGAACCTGTGTCACCTTCAGAATTTTCGCTTAGGCACGACCCATAGGTTCGACGATTACGCACAACCTTAGCTATTGTTGTCGTGTTTAAGAAAAGCATCTATCAATTTTAGAGATAGACCTTTTTCAATCCATTGATTTTCCTAGGGTTCGCATCACGAGAAGAGGTTACAGGGTCCTCACGCTTGCATGTGCTAAGCGTAGTCTAAATTGTGAAAGTTGAACCCGAATGTCATCAAAAATGAATCTTGATTTTTTCTTGCGTAGTGAATATTCTTAGAAGTCTTTGAAAGTTATTTGATTACCTTTACTAAAACAGCCTAAGAATTGTTTTGATCGGTAGATAACCCTGCTTGAAAATTGGAACGGCCCCTACGGGAGGCCTGCAAATCAGCCTTCAGAGAGTGTGGGGCGAAATTATGGAGGGAAATTTGAGGGAAATTATGAAGCGAAACATATCTCCCCCTGATTTTCCTTTGAGCGATCGCTCAAAGCCCAACAAATTGTAAAGAAAAAGGTTTCGGGTTGCTTTTTTTGAGTAGCCCTTTTAGTTGGATTGCTCTTTGGCGCTTATCGTCTAGATTCAAGGGGTTCTAACGCGCTGTCCTCTTGCCTGTTTTTCCCTCATTCTTCTGTTGTTTTTATTCTTTTTATCTGTTCTTTTGAGCAAAAAAGTTTTGACCTGAGAGGATACCCCCCAATGACATCTGTAATGCAAATCCGCTCCGACCCAGCCCACGATGTTCTTCGCACCCGTTATCAACCGCTAGATGCGTTTTTTAATCCTCAAACCGTGGCGCTGATTGGCGCAACTGACAAACCTGATAGCGTGGGTCGTCGCTTGCTGTGGAATTTAATCCAGAGCCCCTTTGGCGGCACGGTGTACCCGGTAAACCCTAAACGTGCCAGCGTGCTAGGGATCAAAGCATACGACCATTTGACGGATATCCCTGAACCGGTCGACTTGGCAATTGTTGCAACGCCAGCCCATACGGTGCCTCAAGTGTTGCGCGGTTGCGTGGCAGGTGGTGTCAAGGGCGCCATCGTCATTTCCGCAGGCTTCAAAGAAATCGGGCAGGCAGGGATCGCCTTAGAAGAAGAGATCCGCGCCATATTAAAAACGTCAGATCTACGGCTGATTGGACCCAACTGCCTGGGTGTAATGAATCCCCATACGGGGTTCAACGGGACTTTTACCAGTGCGATCGCTCGTCCGGGCAACGTTGGCTTTGTCAGCCAGAGCGGCGCGCTATGCACCTCCATATTGGACTGGAGCTTTAGAGAAAATGTGGGCTTCAGCGCCTTTGTCTCCATCGGATCAATGCTGGATGTCGGCTGGGGAGACCTGATTAACTACTTAGGCGATGATCCTCATACCGATAGCATCGTTATCTACATGGAGTCTATTGGCAATGCTCGCGCGTTTTTGTCAGCAGCCCGCGAAGTGGCTTTCACCAAACCCATTATCGTGATCAAAGCCGGACGCACCGAAGCTGCGGCTGCGGCTGCCGCCTCTCACACCGGTGCACTCACCGGCAGCGATGAAGTTTTAGATGCAGCCTTTCGCCGCTGCGGTGTTTTGCGAGTAGAGAGCATTGATGAACTGTTCAATCTCTCCCAAATACTGGCCAAACAGCCCCGACCCAAGGGCAATCGCTTAACCATTCTCACCAATGCGGGGGGACCTGGCGTGTTGGCAACAGATGCGCTGATTCGTAATGGCGGCAAGCTGGCTGAGCTATCTCCCCATACCCTTGATGCGCTAGAGGCTTGCCTGCCTGCCCAGTGGAGCCGGCACAATCCAATCGACATTTTGGGGGATGCTACCCCTGAGCGCTATCAGCGAGCCTTAGAGATTGTTGCTAAAGAGCCAAACAGCGATGGACTGCTGGTGATTTTGACGCCGCAAGCCATGACCGATCCGCTGCGGACAGCTGAAACGATTCAGTCTCTGCGTCCGGCGGATGGCGGGCCAATGTTAGCAAGTTGGATGGGCCAAGAGACCATTCAACCCGGTGAAGATTTGCTCAATCAGGCAGACATATTTACCCTGCCCTATCCAGATACCGCCGCCAGGGTGTTTACGCAGATGTGGCGATACTCTCGCAATTTGCGCAGCCTCTACGAAACTCCGGCCTTTACCGAAGAGATTGCTCAAGCCAGCGTGGCTACCGCCCTGATTAACCGCATCCGAGCAGAAAATCGCACCCTCATGACTGAGCTAGAGTCACAAAAGGTACTCTCGGCCTACGGGATTCCGACAGTCACCAGCCAGACGGCTACCTCAGCAGCCGCAGCGATCGCTTGTGCCCAATCCATTGGCTACCCGGTAGCCGTCAAACTGTGGTCGCAAACCATCACCCACAAAACAGATGTGGGCGGCGTGCACCTGAATTTAACCAGCGATCGCGCCGTAGAAGACGCCTTCACAGCGATTCAAACTGCCGTACAGTCAACCCTGCCAGACCCGGCAGCATTCCTTGGGGTGACCGTGCAGCCGATGATCGCCACTGACGGCTACGAGCTGATTTTGGGCAGCAGCTGCGACCCTCAATTTGGCCCGGTGCTGCTGTTTGGGCTGGGCGGAGAGCTGGTAGAAGTGTTTCAAGACCGAGCCCTGGGCCTGCCGCCCTTGACCACTACCTTGGCCCGCCGAATGATGGAGCGGACCCAAATCTACCAGGCCTTGAAAGGCGTCCGGGGTCGCGCGGCGGTTGACCTAGGCGAGCTAGAACAGCTGTTGGTCAGGTTTAGCCGACTCGTTGTAGAACAACCCTGGATAAAAGAGATTGAAATTAACCCGTTGCGAGTGACCTCGCCGACCGAGAGCGCTAAACAGAAAACGGCAGAACAGCGAGCAGTCACCGAGAAACCCCAGCGACACTGTGCGATCGCACTCGATGCTCGGATCATTTTGCATCCGCTAGATCTTCCGGTAGAAAATCTTCCGAGACCCGCCATTCGCCCCTATCCGCACCAGTATGAAACAAGATGGACGCTCAAAAATGGAGAATCCGCGTTAATTCGCCCGATAGAACCGGAAGATGAGCCACTGATTGTGGACTTTCACCAAACCCTCTCAGACGAGAGCGTGTATCTGCGATATGCCCACCTCTTTAAGCTGAGTCGGCGAACGGCCCACGAGCGGCTAACGCGCATTTGTTTTATTGACTATGACCATGAGATGGCCCTCGTCGTAGAGGTCAATACAGAAGAGAAAAGGTCGATATTGGGCGTAGGACGGCTCAGTCATCTGCCGGGGACGCAGACGGTGGAATTGTCTATGCTGGTGAGCGATCGCTACCAGCACCAGGGCATCGGCAACCAGCTCATGCAGACACTCATCTCGGTTGCCCAGCAGGAGAATATCAGCCAAATTGTCGCTGAGATCTTGCCCGAAAATAGGCCAATGCAGAAGCTCTGCCGCAAATACGGGTTTGAGATTGAGACCCATCAGCTCGGCGATATGGTCAAAGCCACGCTAACGATTTCTCCATGAATAGTCCTGTTAATAGCCCCACTAGCCCTCCGCAACAGAGCCCAATATGAAGCTAATTATTCAGCCCGGTAGCAGCTTTCCGTTGGGGGCAACGCTGCGAGATGGAGGCGTCAATTTTTGCCTGTATGCCAAAGGTGCGATCGCTGTCGAGCTGTTGTTGTTTGAGTCGGCAGAAGCCCCCCGCCCCTACAAAACGATTTGGCTAGATCCTGAAATCAACAAAACCTTTCAATACTGGCATGCCTTTGTGCTGGGGCTCACCTCCGGGCAGGTCTATGCCTACCGGGTAGATGGCCCCTACGATCCTCAGGCCGGCCTACGATTTAATCGCAACAAGGTCCTCATAGACCCCTACGCCCGCCTAGTCGTCGGTTGGCAAAACTACGACCGCGAGGCCGCTAGCACCCCTGATGACAACTGCGAGCAAGCGCTGAGGTGCGTTGTCGTCGATCCCTGGCAATACGACTGGGAAGATGATCGCCATCCCAAAACGCCCTACGCAGAAACAGTCATTTATGAGCTGCATGTAGGCGGCTTTACCAAACACCCTAATTCGGGCCTGCCAGCGCACGAGAGAGGCACCTACGCAGGACTGATCAAAAAGATTCCATACTTAAAATCTTTGGGCGTTACAGCCATAGAGCTGATGCCCGTACAACAGTTCGATGCCAGCGATGCCCCGGCCGGTCGAAAAAACTACTGGGGCTACAGCTCTGTTGCTTTTTTTGCGCCGCACTGGGCCTACAGCGCGCGCAAAGAAGGGCTTGGCCCAGTAGATGAATTTCGAGATATGGTCAAAGCCCTGCATAAAGCGGGCATTGAGGTCATTTTGGATGTGGTGTTTAACCACACTGCGGAGGGCAACCACGACGGACCCACGCTGTCGTTTCGAGGCCTGAGCAATGAATCGTACTACATGCTCGAAGATCACAAGGCCTACTACAAAAACTACAGCGGCTGCGGCAACACGCTCAAAACTGGCCCCATCAGCGGCTATCTCATTTTGGATTGCCTGCGCTACTGGGTATCAGAGATGCACGTAGACGGCTTTCGCTTTGACTTGGCTTCGGTGCTCTCCCGTAGCGTAACCGGCGAACCTCAAACCATGCCGCCTATCTTATGGATGATTGACACCGACCCGGCGCTGGCCTCGACCAAGATTATCGCCGAAGCTTGGGATGCTGCAGGGCTCTACCAAGTCGGTCGGTTCGCAGGGGAGCGATTTGCCGAGTGGAACGGGCCCTATCGGGACGAAGTGCGGCGCTTTGTAAGGAGCGATCGCGCCCTCACTGGCGCCATTGCCCACCGCATCATGGGCAGCCCCGACCTGTATCCTCACCTGCAGCGAGGCCCCAACTACAGCATTCACTTTGTCACCTGCCACGATGGCTTTACCCTCCATGACCTCGTCAGCTACAACGACAAGCACAATGAGGCAAACGGTGAACACAGCCGTGATGGCGCAAACGACAACTGGAGCTGGAACTGCGGGGCAGAAGGTCCCACAGAAGATATCAGTGTGCAAGCCCTGAGACGAAAACAGGCCAAAAACTTCCTGGTTTTGTGGGCGATGTCGCAGGGGACACCCATGCTATTGATGGGGGATGAAGTGCTGCGATCACAGCGTGGCAACAACAACGCCTACTGCCAAGACAACCCGCTCAGCTGGTTCGACTGGCAAAGCCTCTCAGACCAAAAAGACTTCCTCAGCTTTGTTCAACAGCTAATCGCCCTCATTCAAAGCCTAAATATTTTCAAACACGACGAGCCGCTGATTGTCACCTCTCAGCCAATTGTAGAACCTGCCATCACTTGGCATGGCGTCAACCTCGGCCAGCCCGACTGGAGTGAAGACGCTCGCAGCTTGGCATTTACCCTGAGCTACCGCCAATACGGCGAGCTGCTCCATGTTATTTTCAATGCCTTCTGGGAGCCGCTCACCTTTGAGCTACCACCGCTCACCAGCGGGCGACACTGGCAGCGCGTGGTAGATACCGCGCTAGAGGCCCCAAAAGACTTTTGCCAGCCAGAACACGCGCCTAAAGTACAACAGTCTTTTTACCGAGTAGACTCCCGCACCTCAGTGATTCTCATGGCAAACGACTGGTAGTGTTGGTGGCTATCGGTCGGCGCGCATATTGGCAGCTTCGGGGTCAAATCCCTTTGGAAAATGAGTTTCATCTGGGTCGTAATCGGCTGCCTGAAAAAGCGTCTCCTCAAGTACAGCCTCTCGCAGATCGGTGCCAATCAACATCGCGCCCCGCAGGTCAGCCGCCACAAGATTGGTTCCACAAAGGCGAGCGTAGCTCAAATCAGCCCCTCGCAGACTTGTCTGGCTTAGGTTCGCCTCACTCAAGTCGGCGTAGCTTAAATCAGCCCCTTTGAGGTCAACACCGCTTAGCTCTGCGGAAATCAGGCTGATATTTGTAAAATTGCGCTGACCGGCACGGTAGGCCCTTAGCAGGGCGTCAGCGGTGCTGATCGGTGATGAAACGTCAGACATGATGATTGCCAGTAAGAGATCGTCAGTTCGTTTAGCATAGCGCCACCGCAGGGACTCCGGCGATCAAACACATGCACTATTGATTGAGATCGCCCAACGTCCCCCACAGCAAGCGGCTACAGACATTCGACCTGAGTACACAATAGCTGTATAGCCCGACAGAAACGCTCAACCCCTATCGGCAAAACACTCGCACCCCTCCCTAGTGAAATCTTTCTAACCCTCGGTAAAAGCAACTCTCAGCGGTTGAGTATAGGCACAATCAGTTTAGTAAGTTCTGATAGCGCGAGGCGATCGCCTCACAAAATTTTCCCCTGCTATAACCGTAAGCAACCGCGCTTAGCCGTTGCGCTACCGCACTGCTCTCTGCGCGATCGCTGCACGCTAGGAGAATGCTCATGTATGGGAGTGCCAAACAAACCCGACAATCAGTAGACACTATTCCTCAGCTCAAAGCAGAGATAGAAAGTCTAAAATCTCAACCAACAGCCGCCCTAGAAGTTCCTATCAGTAGTATTATTCCGCTTCAGCTACCCAACGACCTAAAGCAACCCAGACTGTATTTTGACGATCACAAAATGGAGTTACTCAAAGCCTCTATCGATAAGTACGGCGTGCTTGAACCGGTTCTGCTCAGGCCTTCTCAGGATCTATCCCGAGAAGACACGTCAGAAACGACCTCAGACAGTCCACCTTCTCAAGCAAACCTGTTTGAGTTGATTAGTGGCGAAAGGCGATGGCGCTGCTGCCGGGCTCTCGGAATAAGGATCATTCCAGGCGTTGTTCGCCAAATGTCAGACATTATGGCCTTAGAGACTGCGATTGTTGCCCACTTGCTGAGCGAAGAGATCTCTCCTCTGGAGCAAACGGAGAGCATCCTAAGCCTGCTATCGCTGCGGCTAAAATTGTCTCCTGATGCGCTTAAACGCTTGCTCTACCAAATCAAAAATTCGCAGATGCGAGGAAGGAGTCACTCTGAAAATCCCCATGAACAACCCCATGAACAACAAATTGAAATTGTCCACGGAATCATGAGCGAGTTTGGCATGAAGCTATCGAGCTTTGTTTCAAACCGTTTACCGTTGCTAAACCTCTCTCCTCCCATTCTCTTTGCAGTGAGGGCCGGAAAGCTCTCACCTACTAATGCCGTTTTGGTGAACCGCCAGTCACCCGCATTTCACGAGGCATTAATTGCTCAGGCACAGGGAAAAACCAAAGGCGAGCTAGTTGCCATCATTAAGGCTACCATCCCTTCTGGCCGAGGAGAAAATGAGCCTATGGATGAAATATCAGCAGGCAAAGTGGTTTCTGATCAAATCTACAGCCGGATAAAGTTCGTCAGGAAAAGAACAGACCTGTTTAACAATCCAGAGGTCTTACATCGGTTAGCACAGATAGATTCATTGCTGCGAGAGATAGAATCACTGGGTGAGTCCTCATTTTGATTTGTGAAACTACGCGCTCTCTTGAGCCTCACGCAGCTGTAGCAGCTCCCAAAAATCAGCTTCATCTTCCTCATTCTCTTCTTCGGGAAGGTGATAATCTATCGCCCGGCGAACAATAATGACAGTCAACCAAATACCTATAAATTCAGGAATTGTCAGCGCGATACGGGTGATTGCGTTCACCTGCGCAACCTGCTGATTAAACGCAGTCGTTCCAAACTCGTCCACCACGATTCGAAAGTTTAGAATGAAGTTTGCAACACCTGTCGCTAAGTTCGTCAGCAGCACAATCTTTGTCCCTTTGACGAGTGACCGATAGACGGCAGGCTCTGCGAGTAATGTACTCAGCGACTTCTCCTGCTGTGGTGTTTGCGGATCGAGCCCTTGAATGAGAAAGTACTTTATTAATGGCTTCCCAATCACAATCGATAGCCAAAATGCCAAGACCGTAAAAATAGAACCCAGCGTATCTTTTAGGGCAAACTGAAGGCCATCGACAAACCAAAACGCCAATACCCCGCGGACAATCGCGAAAGCACCAATATAGGTGGTAATAAAATTAAACCGCTTGGTGATAAAGAAGAGATCGATAAACACCCAAGCAACAGGAACTAAAGCAGCGACCACGTACGTCGTGGCCGTGCCGAGCTGCTCATTGAGGTTATTCAAAATTAAAATGGGAATGACGGCACCCATCACAATATCGAGAACCAGTTTTACAGAGCGATTCATTATGTAGCCTCTACGATCTTAAAACTTGCCTGGGGTTTAGTTCCTTTTAGTTCCTTTTAGGAGGGATGCACGCTCGCCCTTCGACAGATCTTTGCCATCGGCCTTAAGCAAAAGGCTCGCGATGACAATGCCGATAATAGCCAGCGCAGCCATGAGATAAAACACATAGGTATAAGTGCCAAACCAATCTCGAATTTGACCGACAGCCAGCGTTCCGAACACTGCGCCAACGCCATAGGCCGTAAAGACGATGCCGTAGTTCTGAGCGTATTGCTCAGAGTCAAAAAAACGCAGGGTTGTGGTCGGTGCGATCGCCAGCCACCCACCCAGGCAAAACCATAGTAAGCAAAAGGAAAATAAATACGTTGAGAGTTGGCCGGTCTGCGCACTGACCATCCTCAGGCTAGCAATCAACATGAGCGTGTAGTTGAAGATGGCAACGTAGCGCGGTTTGAAGTGATCGCTCAGCCAGCCAAAAAAAGGACGGCTAATACCATTGAACAGCGCAAAGAGAGAGAGGCTACCAGCGGCTAGCTCGGGCCTAAGATGGACAATCTCTTCTCCCACAGGACTCGAAATACCGATGACGCTTAGCCCAATGAACGCGCCTATCGCGTAGCACAGCCAAAGCCCATAAAAAGACCGACTGGAAAACAGCAGCTTAGAAGAGTGCGGTTTTGTCACCACACTTTGAAGCGGGTGTTGCGCATGCGGCCTAGCCTGCCAGCCCTCGGGCGGAAACTTGAGCGTCAGCGCAACTACCGGAATAAACGCAGCAAAGGCCAAACCCAAAATTCGCAGCGTTGTTCTAATGCCATAGAGACCCATAAAGTAATTCGCCAGCGGCGCAGTAATCAAAGGAGAGAGCCCAAAGCCAATGATTGTCAGGCCGACAGCCAAACCCTTTTTATCCGGAAACCACTTTGCCACGACCGCCATAGGCACCCCGTAGGTAATGCCAACCCCAGTTCCCGCAATAACGCCATAAGTCAGCGTTAGGGCAAAAATATTCGTCGCAATGCTGGAGAGCACATAACCAAGACCAACCAGCCCACCGCCAATCGCAGCCACCGGCCGTGGCCCCAGCCGAGAGATGTAGAACCCCGTAACGGGCATCAGAAAAGCATAAAAAAACAGCGCCAATGTGTAGGGTAAAAGGCTTTCTGTTGCACCTATACCCAACTCACTTTCTAAGGCCCCTCGAAAAACACTCCAAGCATAAACACTTCCCAAGCAGAGCATTACGCTCATACCGAATAAAACCAATAGCCACCGACCTCGCGCGGCTGGTAGTCCTAGCACAGTTAGATCTGGGGGCATTGTGAATCCCAAAAAATAGGCTAAAAGCACAAGACCTCCATAGTACTGAAGGTCTCTAGGCTACTCACAAACCTTTCCTTTAGCTTTTTTTATAGACACAATTGATAACAAGGGTGTGCCATCAGCCAAGGTGTGCCGCAAGCCCAAAAGGGGTGTAAAAAGCTAAAAAGATGTGTCATAGGCCAAAACTGTCACGGTAGAACGGAATTTTCTTCAAACGGTCGTAGTTCTTAGAAATAAACAAATTCATAGCCAACAGCATTTCATCAACCTTGTCTAAAAGAGACTCATCTGACTGGTAAGCATAGATTTTTACAAATCGAGGCAGCCTTTGGCGAAATACGCTGCGATGGGGAAAGTCAGCTTCTGGAAGCTGGCACACTAGGGCTGCTTGAGCGCAGATTTGTGCGGGCAGTGGCTGGGCACTACTCACCTCAAATGCAAGCGGAATACCCGGTGCAATTCTACGGCCAACCTTGAAGGGCGAGTCTGTCGGAAACACTAATCCTATTTCAAGCTTGTCGAAGTGAGCGATCACCCTTCGGTTATAAATCAGCCAGCCTTGAGACTGATAGATTCTTTGAGGGATGGGCACCCAAGCTGAGAATACCTTCCGCTTAGTCTGCTGAGTCTTTGTCAAAACTGCGATTTGAAACTGATTGAGATCTGCGATCGCAACCTCATTAAACAAACTATCTGGCCCTTGAGAAGAAAAACCGACCATGTCCGCAGCCTAGCGCTTTCTAACGAACAGCAAAATGATGCATAGTCCCCTGTGACGGAGTCCTTTTCCCTGAGTACAAAAATAATCGAGCCAAAGACTTAAAACGCAAGGACCAGCATTCTAAAACACTCGTCCCCCCTCCCCACGAAAAAAATTCGCCCCGCGTTCAAAGGTTTGCCCTCTTTGAGTACAAGGCTAATTATTTAATTAATCTTACCGAACCACCCCCTCCAGTCCGTTTTTGTCCCTCTGTTATAACCCTCTTATCCCTCTCTTGTCCGCAATTCTATGAAGACACCCTAGGACTACAGAAGACACATACCATGACAGATCAACCCATTTCCAATGAGGTAGCCTTGCGGATTGCTTTAGCTGCGAGGGTCCTACCCGATGTCTCAATTTTGGACCTAATCGAAGCACTGCAAGCCAGTTTAGATGACGGAATCTCGGAGAAGTCGCTCAGCAGTTTGAGCGTAACTCAGCTAAAAAATGCTTTCAGCCATCTCGACAAGGTTGACTCAGAGGAAGAAAAAGACAAAGGTGCAGCAAACCTTGAAGTCACCGCGCTCAAAGAAGCCGTGCGCATCCTATGGGGAGAACAGCAGGCGTGCGAGCATTCTCTGTTAGTGGAGCCCTATCAACCAGGAGACATGCCAAACTCAATTAGAGTAGCGGCTGCCTCTAATACCGATGAGAAATTAGACGGGCACTTTGGCTCATGTCACCGCTACCTAATTTATCAGCTATCGGCAAAAAGCCTGAAGCTCATCGACGTTCGCTCCGCGTTAGAAGCCGACCTAAGCCAAGATAAAAACAAATTCCGCATCGATCTTATTAGAGACTGTTCGGTTGTTTATATGGTTTCGGTTGGGGGCCCTGCTGCCGCAAAAATTATACAGGCCAACATATACCCTATGAAAGTAGGCACTGGCGGCGAAATTAGAGAACTGCTCGCGGCGCTACAGCAAGCGATCGCAACATCTCCGCCACCTTGGCTAGCCAAGCTTCTCGGCATTGCCGCCGGTAAACGAGTGAAGAATTATCAAGCCAAACAATAGAACAGATATTCCTACATCAGCGCAGCATTAGCAGCATTAATCCACTTTTATAAATTCACATATAAATTCACAGGTGAACATAAGTGCAAAACGAAAGCTGTTGAAAATTCTAGAATTTTCAACAGCTTTCGTTTTGCTGCCAAGCTTTGCATAAAAGGCATTCTAGCGATTGTTGAAGAATAAAGAAATCATAAAACTGTATCAAAGAACATAGAACAGTCCAAACCAGATTGTTATACCTGTGCACATAGATACCGCAAAAACATTGTTCTTGGCTACCGCTTCCGAACATGCTTCAGAAGCAGTAACGTACTTTTACAGGACCAAATCATTCTCCCCATACAGCCACTACAAGAACAAGGGAGAAAGACTGACTCTACAGCTTAATCCTGAATCATACAGACTCCATGCGATCGCTTCCTGCCCGCCTATCCGCTACCTGCTCTGTAAGCCAGCAGGTTCATCTTGCATATGACTTACACTATCAAAGACGACTGTATTTCGTGTGATATTTGTCAATCTCAATGTCCCCATGGCGCCATCAAACCAAATATAGAAGGAGAGGGCTACTGGATTGACCCTACCCTGTGTGATGGCTGTCCGGATGTGGAAGTTCCTCGCTGTGTGGGAGCTTGCGATGTAAATGCCCTCATCCCGCTACCTGTCAAAAAGGGACGTTGCAAGAGTTCACTGCTTCCGGTGGCCATTCCCAAAATTTTTCTCAACCGTAAAACCGCACCGTTTGCCTCTTGTATGGTGGTGTGGGAAACCTGCAACATTTTAGCCCAACGGCAGAGCATTCCTTGGCAAGTCGATACTGATGGTGACTTTTACTACCATCGCCCTGTCAATCGAAAGAAAGGAGAAATGCGGTTTCGGTTGGCCGTGGACCCTGAAATAGAAAGGCCGCTTGCCATGAAAAGGGATCAGGCAATAGCTGCGATCGCGCACTTCGACATCCGCGCAACCTGCGTTCATCTGATCTTTGCAGCCTACGCTATGACGCTCGACCATCCCTGGCAAGAAACTTTCGTGCTCAACAACCAACATATAGAGCACTATTTAGGACTCGATAAGCGCAAAGACCTAACCAAGTTAGAAAAGCTCACCTTGATTAAAAACCTCGTGCACCAATCTTGTCAGGTTCTGGTAGGTCTCAAGTGGCCTCGCCAAGGAAAAGTCAACGCCTTCACGCTCAATGAACATCCTGTCTGGCATTTGCAAGAAACACAATATTACTTTGAAGAGGATGCCAAAGGCTGTCGGCGGCTAATCGGGCTAAGCTTTACGATACGGGCAGGACAGTGGAGCAAACACTTTTTGAACAAACAAGACTATCGCAGCCAAAAGGCATTTTATCAATATGGCACGCTTCCCCAGTCTCTATTAAAAGAAGTAATGAGTCACTGGCAACAACATGAGGGTGCCATTCGCATTCTCCTCTGGAATCTGTTCAAGTTTAGGCTGGGTAATGAACAGCGGATGAAGGTGCAGACCCTGCTGCGAATCGCCTACGGAGAAGCCCGGCTACAGCAAGCCACCACCGTGCGCGGCGCCCACAAGCGCCTACTCAAAACATTTGAAAGCGACCTTGAGACCCTCCACTTCTATGGCCTAAAGCCTACTTTTGATCCAGAGACCTATCCAACCGACATTCAGCCGCTGTGGTTTAGGGCCGCTGAAATTCCAGACGATGTTGACGAGGCGCTCGACTTTTGGGCGGATGAGGCTAATCGCTCTCTGACTGACAATGCCCCCAGAGACAAGTGGCAGCGGCTACTAAACGCTCGGCTTTTGGGCTTCGAGCTTTCAGAAGACTGGCAAGAAACCGTCCGGAGAAAAGTCTCGAAGCATCGTAAAAAAGAGACTAAAACCTGGACCACAACCCAGAAAGGAAGACTCTCAGGAAGCGACATCAATCTTGCCCGCCTCCGGCAGAAGCTATCTCAAAGGGCCCTCGCCGAGCGCCTTGGAAAAAGTCAGAGCTGGATCCGAGATGTGGAAAAAGGTCGCTTTAAGGCTAATGTTAACGATCAAGCCTTGCTGCGTCAGGTATTGAACATTCCTTAAGTACGCTCTCTGAACTGTTTGCCTGAACAGTTTAGATGTGGAAAGTTGATCGGTGGGTAGCGCAAGTAGGAACCCACCCCGACCTCCGCTACGCTCCGGCCACTCCTGTCTTGGTAGGCATTCCCGCTCCCGAGGGGATTTGCTTCTGGCTGGGTAGCGTATTGTTGTCGAGAGTGTGTTGCGCTTTCAATAACAATAGTCTGAGAGGATCTAAATGAACTTTCCACGGGAAAGGTCGATCTTTTAGCTGAAACCATTTTTCCTTAAAGACTTCTGCCTGCAGGTGATAGTCCTGTTTATGAGCGGGCGGATGATGTAGCTTTAGGTAAAGAGTCATGCGGTGGGGCGTTTCGCTGGTGGACGCGAGCCAGCAGTGAAATACGTTGGACAACGATGCTGTATGGTCATTGCATTCAATATCATCGCACTCCACAAAGGTAATTTGATGAGCGCGAATGCCAACCTGTGAGAGATTAGAGGGCAGCGGCTCGACCGTTTGAAGGTGGCATTGCCAGTGATGAACCGCGACTTGGCTAGGGCCTATCGCGACGGCGGGAGATAGGTTTTTGCAGCCAGTGAGCTGAGCGATGCGGACAGTGCGTGGCTGCTCAAAAATACGGTGCTTAGTATCGTGAGCGATCGCACGACCGCCATCTATCACCAGTAGCTGATGGCACACCCGATAAGCCTCTTCTAAATTGTGAGTGACCAGCAGGGTAATGCCACGATAGCTCTGCAATCGCGCAGTGAGCTGCCGTTCTATCTGGCTACGCAGGTGAGTATCTAGGGCTGAAAAAGGTTCATCTAACAGTAGAACTTCAGGCTGGCTAGCTAGCGCCCTGGCCAAAGCAACCCGTTGTTGTTGCCCGCCAGATAGCTCATGGGGATAGCGCTCAGCCAAAGGCCCAAGCTGAACAGCGGCCAGCTGCTGGGCCACAGCCGTTTCGACTTGTTTGGGCGATCGCTGTTGCCCCACCCCAAAGGCAACATTTTGAGCGACCGTCAGATGAGGAAACAAAGCGTAGTTTTGAAAAAGAATGCCTACCTTGCGATCGCAGCTCGGTAAATTAATACCTGCTGCTGAATCGAACAGAACCCGTCCATTCAGCACAATACGCCCTGAATCCGGCGTTTCAATACCCGCAATACATCGCAAAATCAGGCTTTTGCCCGCGCCAGAAGCCCCCAAAAGCCCCAACGGCTGACCATCCCCCACAACAAAGCTGACCGCAAGCTCAAACCCAGGCATCTGCTTATAAATATCCACCATTAAGTGAGACTCTCCACACTCACCCCAGTGAGTCTGCCTTTTGGCACCTGCTTGCCTAGACCCAACACCTTTCCAAACAACATTTCTTCGCTGCCGCCCAAGTCGCCGATTGGCAAATTCACGATTTACCAGCAAAAGCCCCAACAGAGATATCCCCAATACCACCGCCGACCACAGAGCGGCTTCCCGAAAGTCTCCCCCTTCAACTGCAAAATAAATAGCCATTGGCAACGTTTGCGTACGCCCAGGGATGTTTCCAGCCAGCATCAACGTCGCACCAAATTCACCTAGGGCACGAGCAAACGCCAGGGTGATGCCAGCAAAGAGTCCCGGCAGGGCCAAAGGCAACGTAATGCGCCAGAAAATGCTTGTTTCAGAAGCCCCCAAGGTTCTTGCGGCCTGTTGTAAGCTGCTGTCTATTTGTTCAAACGCGCCTGAGGTCGTTTTGTACATCAGCGGAAAGGCCACCACCGTCGCGGCTATCACAGCGGCATACCAGGTAAAAATCACATCGATACCGGCAAAAGAAAGTAGGGAACCGAATGGCCCATTTTTACCTAAAAGCAACAGCAGTAAAAAGCCCAGCACTGTGGGGGGCAATACCATAGGCGCTAAGAAAAATCCTTCTAGGAGCGATCGCCAGCGGCCCCGATAGTGCTGCATGAAGCGAGCTGCTGCGACCCCGAGTATTCCGGTGATGGCAGTTGCGATCGCGGCAATCCGGAGAGAGATCCATAGGGGGGAGAGGTCGAGCATTATGCGGGGGATTAGGGAAGTGAAGGATTAGGGGAGTGGGGGGATTAGGGGAGTGAAATATATGGAGACGGGAAGGCAGAACTCGGCGGGTTAGAGTGTGCCGAATCCGAATTCTGCGAATGTTGCTTGGGCGTTTTCAGTGGTTAGGAAATCGATAAAGAGTTGGGCGGCTTCTGGCATAGGCGAATGGTTCACAACGGCGATAGGGTACACGATAGGTTCGTAAGCGTCTTCGGGGGCAGCGGCGATTACTTTTACCCTAGTCGAAAGGGCTGCATCAGTCGCATACACTATCCCCAATTCTGCATTTCCGGTTTCTACTGCGCCCAAAACACTGCGCACATTTTTCCCGAAGATAAACTTTGTCGCCAGCGGATCTAGCAAGTCCAGTTTTTCAAATACCTGTTGCGCATACTGTCCGGCGGGGACACTACGAAATTCCCCTACGGCTAATCGGTCAAAGCGAGCCGTTTTGAGCTGAGCAACGTCAGAGATTTGTAGCTGAGAAGCGGATGGTGCAATTAACACAAGCTGGTTGGTCACGAGATCTTGGCGAGTCTCTGACAAAATCAGAGACTTCTCTTCTAAGGTGTCCATCTGCCTAGTAGCCGCAGAAAAAAACACATCAGCAGGAGCGCCCTGTTCGATTTGCCGCTGGAGTGAGCCAGAGGCACCAAAGTTGTATTCGAGAGCAATGTCGGGATGGGCGTCGTGAAACTGGGGTGCGATCGCCTCTAGTGCATCCTGTAGGCTGGCCGCAGCAGAAACAGTCAGCGTAGCCGGAGCAGCTGACGCCCGCTGCCCCGCTTCCCACAGCGTTCCACGACAGGCACTCAACAACAAAGAGGTGAGCACTCCCACCCAAAAAGCAACCCAAAAACCCCAAAGCTGACGACGGTTCATAACATGTACGAGTAACAGAGTTAGCGCCTAAGCAAGCACAAAAAGAAGAAGATAAAAGCGCACCCTAAACAACAGAATTCTGAGGTTGATAGTTTACAGATTGGAGATTAGAAACCAAGCTCGGATAGGCCGGTTCTAGATCTTTGAACAGTGCGGTGCTGAGGTAGCGCTCACCGAAGCTCGGTTGAATCATCACAATGAGCTTGTCGGCATTGTCCGGTCGCTTGCCAACCTCAATGGCAGCAGCCAGCGCAGCCCCAGTCGAAATTCCAGAGAGCAGACCCTCTTCTCGGGCGAGTCGGCGGCCAAATGCGATCGCAGCCTCATCAGTGACGGTCACCACTTCATCGATCAGCGCCACCTTTAAGACATCAGGCACAAAGCCAGCCCCGATGCCTTGAATTTTGTGCGGGCCAGACTGCCCACCAGAAAGCACAGGGCTGCTAGTGGGTTCTACAGCGATCATCCGAAAGTTTTCTCGGCGAGGCTTCAGCACTTCAGCAATGCCCGTCAGCGTGCCGCCCGTGCCCACACCCGCCACCACCATATCCACCTGGCCGTCCGTATCCACCCAGATCTCTTCAGCCGTAGTTGTGCGGTGAATCTGAGGATTAGCCGGATTTTTAAACTGCTGAGGCATGAACGCATCGGGCACTTGAGTGGCGATTTCTTCAGCCTTTGCGATCGCCCCTTTCATACCCTGATTCGCAGGCGTCAACACTAGTTCTGCGCCGTAGGCCCTAAGCATAGCCCGCCGCTCCCGGCTCATGCTCTCCGGCATCGTCAGGATCAGGCGATAGCCTTTTGCCGCCGCCACCATCGCCAAAGCAATCCCCGTATTGCCAGAGGTAGGCTCTACGAGCACAGTGCGCTCAGGCGTAATATCGCCCGCAGCCTCAGCGGCCCGAACCATATTGGCGCCAATTCGGTCTTTCACAGAGGCAGCCGGATTCATCCCCTCCAGCTTTACCAAAATCTGAGCAACACAGCCCTCCGCCTGGGGAATGCGGTTTAGCTGCACCAGCGGCGTACGGCCAATCAGCTGAGTAACGTCTTTAGCAACCTGCATAGCAATGCCCTCCTAGGCCTACTCAATCCGTTCGTGGGCTAGGCTGCCAATGCTGGAAAGTTTGCTCTAAGTGAGTTTAGCCAATTAGCGATGCGTTGGTCCGTCTTATCGCTTTCATTGACTTCATCGAGGGGCAACCCCACAAACTTCCCATCCCGAATAGCCGTAGAGGCCTCAAAGGAATACCCCTCCACCGGCACCGCCCCGACTATCTGCGCACCTAGCGCCGTAAACTGATCGTACAGTATCCCTAAGGCACCTACGAAATGTTTTCCATGGCCTGTACAGTCACCCGCACCAAATAGGGCAATGGTTTTCCCCGAGAAATCTGGCTTTTCAACCTCCATATCAAACAGGGGTTCACGCCAGTCATTTTGCACTTCTCCCGCCCCCCAAGTCGAGCAGCCCAAGAGCAAATAGTCATACTTCAACAGATCGTCAACATCGTCAAAATCTTCTTCCATACTGTACAAATCACATGCAGAGTCTCCTATCTCCTCATAGATTTTTTCAGCAATCTCCTCGGTCACACCGGACGTACTGCCATAAAAGATTCCAATTTTTGTCATGATTCAAAACTCCTGAGTTAACGAAACTTCGTGAAGTTGAAACTTGAGACCCATCGCATCCAAACGTCTTATCCCGCTCGGACCCTTACGTAAATAGACTGGATCATTTCCTGAGTCAGTGGCAACAAACCACTATGTGTGCGAATCACAAAACGGGGGAATCGGCGTTCTAAGGTGATCGACATACCGGGCGAAAGACCCAGTCTTCTGATTTTTTCTGCCACTGTTGGATTATCATTTTTCACTCTGGCGATGACCCCGCGCTCACCGACCCTCAGCAGCTTTAAGGAAGCGCCAGTTATTGTGAACCCGGTAAACATACACAGTCTCTAACCTCCTAATGATTGTTTTTTGAGCTTTGAGGCTCTAAACAAGGTATGCCTCCATATGAGTTTTGAGCGTACAGTCCGAGCGGGGATAGGCCACACAAGATAAAACAAATCCCTTCGCAATTTGCTCATCATCTAAAAAAGACTGATCGTCTTGGTCAACTTCGCCTTCTACCAGTTTGCTAACACAGCTAGAGCAGGCCCCGGCCCGGCAGGAGAAAGGCAGCGTGTCAATGTTGTTCTCCTCTGCAGCGTCCAGAATATACACATCATCTTCCACGGGGATGGTGACATCTATCTTCCGCTTTTTGTTGATCAGCCGAACTTGGTAAGTGGTCATGATAAAACTCCTGTTGGAATATGTCCTTACGAGATGGCCAGTGCACTCATGAGCAAGGCACCCCAGCTGATGCGCAATCAGCGGTCGTTTGAAAAGACTTACCGCAGCCGCAAGTGTCAACAGCATTTGGATTGGTGAATTTGAAGCCGCTCTCCAGCAGGCTGTCGATATAGTCCACCACTACCCCGTCCAATAGTGGAGCACTGGTCGGATCTACATACACTTTCAAACCGCCCCAGTCGGTAATTTCATCTTCAGCCTTGGGCGCATTGGCCACTTTGATGTCGTATTCATAGCCGTTGCATCCACCGCTTTTCACCGCTAAGCGAATGCCTCGGGTGGGGGTAGGGTCAGGCGTGCCGCGGACGAAGGTGCGCAGGCGCAGTTCTGCGAGTTCGGTTAGGGTAACAGTCATGGGAGAGACCTCTTATGATTTTGGCAAGGTGGAGAAGGGGAGCTTTTTTTGGCAATGGCCGGGTATAGAACAAAGCTGAGCAAAAGGAGACTTTTGATTAAGATAGGCGCCGTGGATAGGCCGATAATCAGGCAAATCACGCTGAAGAGGCTAGCGAGGACGCGGGCGACTTCGTTGGGATGGTTTTTGGCGAGCCGCCAAAGCACGAGCGCGAGACAGAGAAAAAGAAAGCTGATGAAAGGCATAGGACGCAGCAGAATTCAGCAGGGAACAGAGAGAGAACGACACACTGGGCAATTTGGGTCGTGATAGGGGCGGCGTTTGGCAAATTCCATACGAGCCAAATCTAGGGTGAGTAGCTGACCCAGTAGCGGTTCACCTAAGCCGGTGATCAGCTTGATGGCCTCTAGAGCAGCTAGGCAAGCTAGCGCACCTGATACTGCACCGAGTACACCGAAGCCCCATCGATCCCACGCTGGCTTTTCTGGAAAGAGACAGGATAAGCAAGGCGTCTTGCCGGGTACCACCGTAGTAAGGTAGGCGTCCATTCCGTTCATGGCCGCTTCTACCATAGGTTTGTTCTGGTGAACGCAGGCGGCATTGAGCAAGTCTCTCTCTTGAAAGTCGAAGGCACAATCGAGCGCGATATCGGCTTGCTTTACCAGCGGCTGAATGTTGTCAGCGGTGACGTATTCGCACAGCGCCTCTACCTCAATGTCGGGATTAATGGCCTCAAGCGTTTCTTTGGCTTTAAATACTCTAGGCTGGCCTACCCAGTCATCGGTCATGAGAATTTGGCGGTTGAGATCGTCTCGCTGCAGGTCTCCGGCCCGCAGCAAAATGAGCTTGCCCACACCTGCCACTGCAAGATAAAGCGCTGCTGTGCCGCCCAGCCCGCCTACGCCCGTCACCAGCGCGGTGGTGTTTTTCAACTTTTGCTGTCCGGCCTCGCTGAGTCCCGGCAGCATCATCTGGCGCCGATAGCGTTCAAGCTCAGTATCCGATAGGGCAGAGCACCTCATGATTCCACCGTAATGTCGGATAGCAGTACGATATTGTCAGGCTGGTTGGTAAATACCTTGAACAGCTTTTGCTCTACAGAGTTAGAAGTTAGAAACAGGTCGTAGGCCATCTGTAGAGCCTGACGATAGGCCAATAGCTTTTCCTGTTCTGTAAGAGATTTGTCGACTGCTTGCACAAGCTGTGAGAACTTTCGCAGAATATGCAGTCGATTCACATTCAGCACCCTGGAGTCATAGTCCAGATCGAAGAATGCAAAATACTCCTCTGCATCTTTGAGCCGGTGGAATTGTGTCAGATTTTTAGTTAAGTTTCGAGATAACGTAGTCACTAAACTTCCTCCAAAATTTTTATCTATGGTGGGTTCTGCTGAGCAAAGTCATTTCTACAGGTCGAATCTACGGGTCGAATTGTCAAACATCACAGACTGTCGGAAAGCGCTGAGCTAGCTCAATGCCTTTTATCACCAGCTTTTCGCCTTCAGCGTTTAGCTTGTCGAGAGAATCAAAGCCAAAGCGCTGAGCGTCTCTGAGAGTCTTAGACACCAGAATCAGTCGACCCGAGAAGATTAAAGCCCAGCCAAACCCTTCGTGGCTAAGGTCTACAACAACTTGAGAAAGCTGGCCGGTTTCTTCTTCGATGCGAGCAGCGATCGCACGATAAAAGGCCAGTATCCGACTCAGCGTAATCGGATCCACCGCACCTTCCACTGAGATTTCCCGGCGCTTTTTCTTACTGAGAATATAGGGCTTGAGCAATGTTTCATCGGCCCAACGCCGGTACGTGCCGTAGGCATCGTTTACCCGAATTTGTTGAACAAGCGTTTTGAGAAAAGGCGCACTGTCAACGGTTAACGCGGCGCTCATGCTAGCAGGGGCTTGAAGTGTTGGCTTTAAGGTGGTCATACGGCAATTTCCTCTTCAATCATGTCAACTTCGAACGAATCATCCTCAAACAGATTCTGCTGAGAGAGCGCCTTTCGCAACCAGGGCGGCGGGCTACCGTTCAGCATTGTCACCATCTTTTTAAGCAGGTCCTGAACTCTGGCAGTTGCCGTGTCAATCTTAATCGGCATGATGTTTTTACCAATCAGTCGGCCTGCGGCGCTGCCACCAATGGCAGTCACATAGACAATCTTGCAATCGCGTAGTGCCTGAACTTTAGGCGCTAATTTGTCCTCATTACCATCTTCTTGAAGATTTCCTTGGAACCTCAAGTGCTCCAGGAATGCGAAACCCTGAGTCGTGACCTCATAAACATCTATTTGGCTAGCTGAGCCAAAATGGGCATTGACATGAACTGAATCATCGGTAGCAAATCCAATTTTCATCACAGTCTCCTTTTTGCCTCTGTAAGCGGGTAGCCAAAAGAATTTTAGAATCTATGCCTGATCTTTTCCTTCGCGCCAGGCATGTACTTGGGCATGTGCTGACTTTTCATTTTGCGTCATGAAAATGTTGCCGATGTCAAAGAGCAGCTCAATCGTGCCCCGGTAGCCAACGGTGCAGCGCTGACCATTGCCGAGTCGGTCGAACACAGGAAAGCCCATGCGGTAAAGGGGAATCCCGAGCTGCGCCGAGATCGCCTTGGCACTAGAAGGTGCAATCAACAAATCAGCCCCCTCAGCAAGTTCAGCAAAGTCTTCTAGATCCCCAATCGTGACGGTGTCGACAGGTAAATCTTTTAACAGCTTCGACTGAGTCGTCGTCACCGCCGCGTGAACATCGGCCCCGGTAGAAACCAGCCACCAGGCTACCGTGTGGAGCAAATCGGGCTCAAGGGCGATCGCAACCCGTTTACGACTAAAGAAAAAGTGAGTATCTAAAATGGCATCTTGAAGCTGACGTCGCTGATGACGGAATTTTTCGGGAATGGGGCGATCGCTCATTTCCGACAGATGAGCCAGAAAGCGATCGCACGCTTCTAAACCCGTTAAATCATCAAAAAGCTGATATTCAGTGCCAAACCGCTGCTGCAAAATTTCAGCAGCCAGCTTCATACTGTGGCCCACCGCCAGTGTAAACGACGCCGTTTCCAAGGCCTTGATTTGGCTGAGGCTTGTGCCACCACTCGTGGTACTAGCATAGGTTCCATCCCCGAGGTGACCATCCAGAGAAGCAGAGAGATCGGGCAAAACGATAGGATTAAAACCAAAAGCTTTTACCGTCTCTTTGATTTCTTGGACATCTCCAGGTGCAAGTGAAGGTCCAGCCAGCACAGTAATTTGCGAAGGTAGGCCCGCGACAGCATAGGCATAGAACGGGTCATTGCTGTTGCCTAGCTGCCGGTTTTGCGCCCAGTTGTTCCCTGGAATATCTCGCACAATCGATTCTACGGCGGCCGCGTAACCGTCCTGCAGCGCCCCCTTAAAATCGGGCGTTGGGGCAAACGCAATGGGTAGATTGGCAAGAGCAGGAGATCCCGCACGCAGTGTTTTTAAGATGCCGTGCATGTCGTCTCCCCGAGTTTCGGTAAGCCCGGTAGTGCAGAGACCAACAATCTTCGGATGCGACGTCTCCAGTAGCGTCAGCAGGGCGGTTTCTATGTTTTCTTCACCACCCAAAATAGTCGCCACCTCCGTCATCGCAGTAGTGGCCAGCGGAATGGCCTCTCGGAAGTGTCGTACCAGCATGACTTTGGCAAATGCCGTACAGCCTTGAGAGCCGTGGAAAAGGGGCACCATGCCCTTGATGCCGAGGAAGGCGATCGCAGCGCCCAAAGGCTGACTTTGTTTCAGCGGATTGACAGCAAGCGGTTTTCGTCGAGCGAGAACTTTTGTCGTTGAGATGGAGGAAGTCGAGAGGGTGGAAGTTGGAGAAAATGCTTTCCAGGGAGGGAGCGATCGCACCTGTTCCCAAATGGGGCTATGCAGCGCACTATCCAGTTCCTTAGCGATTTCCACCATACCGACATAGCCTGCGTAGGGATGATGGCGTTCTTGGTTAATATCGAGGAAAGGGATTCTGGCTTTTAGCGCGGTGTACTGGTTTCGACCGCCCGCAATCAGCATATCGGCCTTTGTTTTGGCAATCACTTCTAGGAGTTTTTTCGCACCGCCTTTCTCCATCATGATGCCATCTGCAGCCAAGAGCTTCTTGATCCGGGCCTTGTCCTCCTCAGTGCTTTTCCTCGCGCTGGTGGCCACCACCTTGATTCCCAGATCTTGCGCAGCAGAAATAATCGACCAGCTTTTTACCCCTCCTGTATAGAGAACAATTCGCTTATCTTGAAGGCGTTGCCGATAGGGAGAGAGGGCTTTGTCTAGCTTGGCCGTTTCTGTTGCAATTAGGACTTCGGTGCGAGCCTGTAGGTCAGCATCGCCAAGCCTAGCAGCGACACGTCTCAGCAAGTGGTTCACATCTTCGATACCGTAAATAGACGCCTCGATGTAGGGAATGCCGTAGCGGTCTTCCATCTTTTGCGCCATGTTGATCAGCGCCTTAGAACAGATCATCACATTGAGCTTAGCCCGATGGGCGTAGGCCACCTCACGGTAGCGCGCATCGCCGGTAATCTTAGAGAGTACCCGAATGCCCAGCTTATCGAATAGTGGCAACACTCCCCAGAGTTCACCGGCAATGTTGTACTCACCTATCAAATTAATATCGTAGGGCGTGCTGTAGTCAGGCTCCTGGGTACCGACTACATAGTCCAACAGCGCTTCGCCACCAATCCGATTGCCCAAATTTTTACTTCCAACAAAGCCAGGAGACATCACCGGTATCACCGGAATATCGAATTTTTGGCTCGCGGCTTTACACACCGCTTCAACATCGTCACCTATCAACGCCGTCACGCAGGTGAGATAGACAAAAACAGCCGCAGGCTCGTAGCGTTCTTTAAGACTGCGAATAGCTTTGTAGAGCTTTTTCTCTCCGCCTAAGATGATTTCGTTTTCACTGAGGTCTGTTGTAAACCCCATCTTATACATCATCGGGCCAGAAGAAAGGCTGCCCCGGCTGCCCCAAGAATTGCCCGAGCAGGCAATCGGACCGTGCACAAGATGGGCGACATCGGTAATGGGTACCAGGGCAATGCTGGCCCCGTCAAAGGCACATCCACCCTGGGCAGCGCCCGGCTTGGCCTGTTGTTGGCAGGCTTTGTGCTTGCCTTTTTGGTCTTTTTTGTGGTTGTGCTCGCAGCTGGGTTGGGTGAGGAGTTCGTTGAGTTTGCCAGAGGTTGTTTTCATGGCGGGAATGGGGAATGGGGAGCGGGGAAGTAGAAAAATGGCTTGGGATGTGGCTGATGGGTATAAGAGCAGACATCGGCCCTAGCTGTGTTCGTAGAGAAAGTCGGCGGCGCGAAACCGCAAATCGACCAGCTCATCGGCTAGAGGATTGAGCTTACACAGGGAGGGTAAACGCCATCGCAGCAGGCCTAGCAAACGGAAGTCATAGCCTGTAGAACAGGTATTTGGAATGAGTTGGCAGATCCATTTAGCTGTTCGCACGCTATTGATTTCAAAGTTGTTTAACCACTGACGAAGCGGTTTTAAAGGAGTAAAAGGAGAGAATGAGGTGGGGGAAAGGGTAAAGATGCTCATGATGTTCACTTGCTTAATGTTGCTAATGTGTTTTGCTCTTATCAGCTAGCTGCCTGGTCCTGTAGCTGTCTGATCCGAGGGCTCACTCGGAGGTTTGCCGGTCTTCAGCGAGTTCTAGCTCTCTGCTAAGACAGCCAACAACACGGTTACTCGTTAGAAAATGGACGGCGTAAATATAGGCGCGCTGCAGGTAGGTGCCGACGCTGACAACATAGCCAACGTCGCCCTTTTCAGCTAGCTTGGCGCCCTTGTCTTTGCCCGGGAAAGTGCCGTCATTGCGGATGACCTTCAGCACTCGAACGCGCGCGCCGAGGTCGTAGCAGGGTGGGGATTCGATTTCGACTTCTTCACTCAAACGCATAATAAATTTCCGTCATTATTTCCATCATTGTGTTTTCAGAGATACACACTCGTTGTCTCTTAGAGGTGTGTATCTCTGAAAAATGAGCACTAGCGAATCAGATCGAAAGAGATATCTGTCTTTGCCGGAATATTCGTCTGACGATCAAGTTCATCTAGCAGGGTATTGATAATCCAATTGAACTGGTTGATGGCGCCCTGGTAGCCAAGGGTGGCATAGCGGTGCATGTGATGACGATCAAAGATCGGGTAGCCAATACGCACGAGGGGCGTGCCCGTATCGCGCCACAGATACTTGCCGTAGGAATTGCCAATGAGTAAATCAACCGGCTCTGTGAACATGAGCGATCGCAAATGCCACAGATCTTTCTTGCCCCAGATTGTCGCTTCTTGACCGTAGGGGCTATTGGTCAGCACTTCTCGAAGCTCAGCTTCGAAATCCGCATTGGAATTGGTCACGACGATATGCACAGGTTCAGCGCCCATTTCCAACAGAAACTGAGTCAGACTGAACACGTGATCGGGATCGCCGTAGAGGGCAATGCGCTTACCGTGAATCCAAGCTTGTGAATCGGTTAGCGCATCGACCGCGCGCCCCCGTTCCTGCTGCAGCTCAGGCGGAATTGGCTTGCCTGTAATAGCAGAGAGATTCATTAAAAAGTCATCGGTACCTCGGATGCCAAAGGGGCGGAAGTTGTAAGTCTTTTGCGCCCATTCCTTGGTGAGGTACTCTTGAGTCTTGAGCGTTGTGTACTTCTGGAAAAAGAAGGTACCCTCCGCATTGATAGAATCTGCCGCATCTTCCAAGGTGGTGAGCCCGTTATACATCTTGAACTCACCCGTATTTGGAGAGTCAAACGTATCAGAATTGTCTGACAAGATGGTGTAGTCGATGCCAAACAGGCCCAAAATGCGCTTCAGCTCTCGAATGTTACCGATGTAGGGGTCAAAGCCCAGGTTGAAATTGAATTTGCCGTTAGAGGTATCTGTTTTTTTGCCTTCAGTTAGTGTCGACAGGATGCCTTTGAGCATGTTGTCGTAGCCGGTGATGTGAGAGCCGACAAAACTAGGGGTATGGGCTGACGGCACAGGTAGAGATTGAGGAATCAAGCCGTCGTTTTTCGCAGTTTGAATAAAGGCCCCGATGTCGTCGCCAATCACTTCGGCCATGCAGGTCGTGCACAAGGCGATCATTTTTGGATTGTAGAGCTTAAAGGAATTCTCCAATCCTTGCTTGAGATTGTTGAGTCCGCCAAATACAGCAGCATCTTCTGTCATGGAAGAAGAAACCGCCTGAAAAGGCTCCTTGTAGTTTCGAGTGAGATGCGTGCGGAAGTAGGCAACGCAGCCCTGCGAACCGTGGCTGTAGGGCAGCGTGCCTTCAAAACCAGACGCCACAAAGAGCGCACCTAGGGGCTGGCAAGCCTTCGCAGGATTGATGGTGAGCGCCTTACGCTCAAAATTCTTTTCACGATAGTCCCAAGACTTTGTCCATTCACCTACTTCAGCTACTTTTTCAGCGCTGTGTGCCCCCTCAAATTGTCTCTTGTACTCAAGTAGCGCTTGGTAGGGCTCGGTTTGAAAGAGTTCAAAATGGTCCTTAATCTCCAAATCCTTACATTCTTGTGGTTCTGGCGTATTGACAGGAACCTGATCCGGTGTTTGAGGCGAGTTGTTCTCAGTCATGATATTCTCCTGTGCTTACGATTTACGCGATTGCGGCTAAGCGGGCTTTGCCCAAGGCGTCTCCACCAACCCCCAAGTGGGATTGTTGATTGCCAAGTCCATGTCGCGAGCAAAAACTTCAAAGCCTTCGTAACCGTGGTAAGGGCCCGAATAGTCCCAAGAATGCATCTGTCGAAACGGTAGAGCCATCTTTTGAAAGACGTATTTCTCTTTGATGCCAGCGGCAATCAGGTCAGGATTGAGCTGTTTGGCCAGCGTTTCAAATTCATAGCCGCTGACATCGTCATAAATCACGGTTCCTTCTTTGACATAGTCAGCCGTGCGCTTATAGTCATCACCGTGGCCAAATTCGTAGCCGGTGCCAATCACATTCATTCCCAAATCTTCGAAGGCAGGAATCACGTGGCGAGGCCGCAGACCGCCCACCATCATCATCACTGTCTTCCCTTCTAAACGAGGACGATATTTGGCAATAATCGCATCCATACGAGCTTGGCTTTGGGCAATAACCGCTTCAGCCTTAGCCTGAATCGCCTCGTCAAACTGCGCTGCAATTTTTCGTAGCGACTTGGCAATTTGAGTCGGGCCAAAAAAGTTGTACTCTAGCCAGCCAATGTCATATTTCTCTTCCATAAATCGACAGATGTAGTTCATCGACCGATAGCAGTGAATGAGATTTAGCTTCGCCAGCGGTGTCATCACCACTTCATTAAAGCTACCATCCCCCGAAAACTGACAAATCACTCGTAGCCCAATCGCTTCTAGCAGCAGGCGGCTAGGCCAAGCATCACCACCAATGTTGTAATCACCGATAATGTTGACATCGTAGGGACCCGGTTCAAATCCTTCTGGTACTTGTCGATAATCGTCTGCTTTAGGCAGCACCCAATCACGCACGGTGTCATTGGCGATATGGTGGCCCAAAGATTGAGAAACGCCTCTAAAGCCCTCACAGCGAACAGGAACAACAGGTTTACCCGTTTTCTGCGCCTGCTTTTTGGCTACCGCTTCAATGTCATCACCGATCAAGCCGACCGGACATTCGGACTCAATGGTGGTGCCCTTGCTCAATGGAAACAGTTCTTCCAGCTCATCGATCAGCGTATTGAGCTTTTTATCACCCCCAAATACAATGTCTCTTTCTTGAAAATCGGACGTAAACTGCATCGTGCCAAAGGTATCGACGCCAGTAGTGCCCACATAATAATTACGCCGACCAGACCAAGAATAGTAGCCACAGCCAACCGGACCATGACTGACGTGAACCATATCTTTCACCGGTCCCCAAACCACCCCTTTTGCCCCTGCATAGGCGCAGCCGCGAGTTGTCATTACACCGGGAACAGATTTTTTATTGGACTTAACGCCACAGTCTGAAGCATTTTCTTCAACAACATTAAGATGCTTTGCACGTTTCTTCTGAGCTTTTTCAGGGTACGCGTCCAGAACCTCCTGAACGAGCCCTTTACGATCTTCTAGAGTGGTCATGGTGTCCTCTCCAAGGTGAGTTGTATATAGGGAGTAGCTGAAGCCAAAAGTCAGTCAAGTACAGAGGCCGTTGCGAGAGACAGCTGTGAAGGCTGTCTGGCCCGGTGCGGGAGGTGTTCTGTCTACCTTTCGGCAAGCGTAGATCAGTCGAGCAAAACCAAACACAGAGCCAGACACGAGTACAAACACAGGTAAAAAAGACGAGTGTCTCAAGCAAATAGACGAGTTAAACAGTGACCACCGCTTTACCGGATGCTTTATCTGCCTCAAGCACTTTCTGATACTCTTCTTCGCCGCCCAGCAGACCGAATTCAACGAGAAGTTCCTCTAATTCGTCCATGGAGATAGGTGTAGGAATGACGAGGTTTTTGTTCTCTTCAATCTTCTTAGCCAGCGTTCGATATTCGTTAGCCTGGTTGCTCTCAGGTGCGTATTCAATCACAGTCATACGGCGCAGCTCAGCGTGCTGCACAATATTGTCACGGGGCACGTAGTGAATCATCTGAGTGCCCAGCCGGTCAGCCAGCGTCTCAATCAGTTCAATTTCGCGGTCCACATTTCGACTGTTACAAATCAGGCCGCCTAAGCGTACGCCGCCAGAGTGCGCATACTTTAGAATGCCTCGGGCGATATTGTTGGCGGCATACATCGCCATCATTTCACCCGACGTCACGATGTAAATTTCCTGCGCTTTGCCCTCTCGAATAGGCATGGCAAAACCGCCGCAAACAACGTCACCAAGTACATCGTAAGAAACGAAATCGAGGTCTTCATAAGCGCCTTCTTCTTCCAAGAAGTTAATGGCGGTAATAATGCCTCGACCAGCGCAGCCAACACCAGGCTCGGGGCCGCCTGATTCAACACATTTGACGCCCTTATAGCCCGTCAGTAATACCTCTTCGAGTTCTAGATCTTCTACCGCGCCCCGCTCAGCAGCAAGGTGCAAAATGGTGGTCTGAGCCTTGCTGTGCAGCATGAGCCGGGTGGAATCTGCTTTGGGGTCACAGCCAACGATCATAATGCGCTCGTTGTCGGCCATTCCAGCGATGGTATTCTGCGACGTCGTGGATTTGCCGATGCCGCCTTTTCCGTAAAATGCAATCTGTCTCATATGAAAGAATCTCCTAAGTAAATAGAGAAAGCGTGATTTGAATAGCGCATGTCGTGTGAAGAGAGGAGCAAGTCGATGCCGAGTAGCTTTGTCTCCGCATCAGGGCAACAATCGGAGGAGAGCGTTCGACAGTCATCGCAAACTTGGAGATAGTCATAGCGAGTAGGGGATAAATAGTTAGCGAAAAGGGAAAACTACACAGCAACAACAGTCAACGTTGTATCAACACGCGCTTGCAGGCGCATCTCTATGGCACCTTTAAGGGTGGCAGCGCTGCTATCACAGGAATCGCAGGCACCCTTTAGCTGCACTTTGACGACATCACCGTTCACTTCATAGAGGTCAACATCGCCGCCGTCAGCCATCAGGACCGGGCGAATTTCTTCTGTAAGTACCTGTTGAATCAGGTTGATCCGTTGCATGGGGGTCAGTGGCACAGACGCCATTTCAGCAGCCACCCGCTCCGAGACAGCCTGCTTCTCTTGCTGCACTTCGATCAAGATGTCTTCAATGTCTGCCAAACAAGCACCACAGCCACCCCCTGCTTTGACATAGTGAGTCACTTGTTCAACGGTCGTCAGGTCGTTCTCTATCACGACGCGGCGAATGCGCGACTCGCTACTGCCAAAGCAAGAACAAATGAGCGGGCCATCGTCTTCCTCGTGCTGCTCAACTTCAACGCCGCGATACTTGTAGATAGCAGCTTCGAGCGCTTCTTGTCCCATCACTGAGCAGTGCATCTTGGCTTCGGGTAAGCCACCAAGATAGTCGGCAATGTCGTGATTGCTAACGGCCAGGGCCTCATCGAGGGTTTTGCCTTTGATGATTTCGGTTAGGGCTGAGGAAGAGGCGATCGCACTGGTACAGCCGAAGGTTTGAAACTGAGCATCTAAGATAGTTTCAGCGGATTCTTGAATCTTTAGATGCAGCCTGAGCGCATCTCCACAGGCAAGGCTGCCTACCTCACCGTAGACAACGGCCACATCTGGCTCATTCAAGTCAGCGATCGCACCTTGGTTGAGCGGCTTATAGAACAGGTCAAGTACTTTGTCAGAATAGTCCCACATGGCGGTTTCTTTTGGTGAGAAGGAGCAAAGGTAAAGAAAGGCAATAGGTAAAGAGAAGAGAGCACAGGAAAACGCTCAAGCACTGTCAAGCACTGTGCACCAAATCGCGTCCCTGTAGCCAGCTAGAGTCATCGCTATGAAAGGGAGAGATGGCCCGTAGTTTTTCAACGATGCCGGGCATGACGTTGACGACATGCTGAACATCAGCTTCGGTGGTGAATCGTGAAAGGCTGAAGCGGATAGAGCCGTGCAGAATAGTGTAGGGCAGGCCCATAGCCATGAGCACATGGGAAGGATCGAGAGAGCCTGAAGTACAAGCAGAGCCTGAAGAAGCACAGATACCTTCTTTGTCGAGCATGAACAAAATGGCCTCGCCTTCAATGTATTTGAAGCCAATGTTGCTCGTATTTGTAAGACGAGCAGTGCCGCCGCCATTGACCTCACAGTGTGGGATACGCAGGAGTAGCTGTTGCTCTAGGCGGTCTCGTAGCTGCCGCTCTCCATCGGGTTCCAGTGAAAGATGTTGGCTGGCTAGCGCTGCGGCTTTGCCCAGTGCAATGATGCTGGCCACGTTGGTGGTGCCTGCTCTTCGTCCGCGCTCTTGATGTCCGCCGAGTAGGAAAGGCCGGAAGCGAAAACCTCGCCGAACGTAGAGGGCACCGATTCCTTTTGGCGCATGAAGTTTGTGCCCGGAAAGGGTGAGCAGATCGATGGTGCTGTTCTTTAAGTTGATAGGAACTTTGCCTACTGCCTGAACCGCGTCGACATGGAAGGTTGCTGCGCGCGCTTTGGCGATCGCACCAATCTGTTCTACCGGAAAAATCACCCCTGTCTCATTGTTCGCAAACATCGTGGTCACGAGAGCAGTGCCCCCGGTGATGGCAGCTTCTACTTCCATCAGGTCGATTTGGCCACGGCCATCTACAGAAAGGTAGGTAACGGTATAGCCTCTTTTTTCGAGATGTTTGCACACATTGAGAATAGCTGGGTGCTCTACCGCAGTGGTCACAATGTGGCGTTTTTCAGGCTGTGCCGCGAGGGCGGCGTGAATGGCTGTGTTGTTTCCTTCACTCCCACAGCTGTTGAACACAATTTCGGTGTCTTCAGCGCCAAGGAGATCGGCAACTTGGGCTCTCGCATTTTGTACAGCTGCGCCCACCTGCCCGCCAAAGCTATGCATGGAAGCAGGGTTGCCATACAGGTCGCCGAGGTAAGGCAGCATGGCTTCAAGAACGGCGGGGTCAACCCGGGTCGTGGCATTATTGTCGAGGTAGGTAACCATCGGGACATCTCTACTAAAGGCTTACAAAGGTGTTAGTCTTGGCGCTGTACTAGGGCGTGAGCGGAAGGTTGGCAGACTCTTGAGACTGGCCCTGTAGTTTCTGCAAATTTTGAGCGTAGGTGTCAAACCAGGTTTTCCAGTAGTCTGAATGCTTGGATTCTTTTAGACGAGAGAGTCTGTTGTGGTAGGTGGAAAACCAAGCTTTCCAGTAGTCGGCTGAGCGCTCTATAGCGGTACTGAGTGCGAACGCAGTTGAACCGGCAAGAGAAGGTACACAGCCGCCATTTGTGGGGCATGCAGCCCAGCACTGCGGTACTGTGTAGGAGCCCAAGCAGTTGTTACAACGGTTGGCATCAATCCAAAAAGTCGCGCCATCTGTTTCTATTGCATTGGTTGGGCAATGGGTAAGGCAACGCTGACAGCTGATGCATTTATCGGTGATGGTGTAGGCCATAGCTCGGCTCCTATTGCTTAAGAATGTGTTCGTCATAAAACTGTCGAGCCACTGTTTCAATGACATCGTAGGCTTCGACTACAACCAGCCCGGCTTTTTGCAAATCCTTAGTCGGGCAGGGGCCAACCTTAGATGCTAGGACGGCTTTGCAATCGGCAACGGTGTCGATGATGCCTGACAAGGTAGCTGCTTCGCCGTAGCCACTCTGGCAATAGTTGTCAATCTTGCGGTGGCCAACAAACTTAGCATCTGTAGCATCTACTTCATAAATCATGAACTCTTTAGCATGGCCAAAGTGCTGATTTACTAGGCCTCCACCCTTTGTGGCAACAGCTACTAAGATGCTGGGAGAGGCAGTGAACGCTTGCTTCTTGTGAGTGTGAGCGGCAATTTTAGCAGCCGTTTTCTTTTGAGCGATCGCAGCCTTAGTCTGTTGAATTTCATCGCGCGCGGCCTGTCGCTTTTCGGCGCTGTAGTTCACCGGCATTTCCAAAAACTTCTCTTTTGTAAATTCCTGGCTACGGTCTTCACCCAGTAAGCCAACAGCATCGGCACGACACTGTCTGCAGTGTCGCATCATTTTCATGTTGCCAGCGCACCTGTCTTGAACCGCTTTTAGCTCCTTGGGGTTAGGGCCCCGCTGACCATTGAGGCCAAAGTAAGTACCGTGCTCCGGCGCAGAAATCAGTGGCATAATATTGTGCAAAAATGCGCCCTTGCTGCGAATCACCTCGTTTACGGCTGGCATATGCTCATCATTAATACCCGGAATGAGCACAGAGTTTGTCTTACAAAGAATGTCCGCTTCCCGTAGAGCATCTAGGCTTTCCATCTGCCTTTCGTGCAAAATCTTTACCCCATCAATGCCGCGGTAGCGCCTGCGCCGGTAGTGAACCCAGGGGTAGATTTTCTCTCCTATTTTTGGATCCACCATATTAATCGTGAGCGTGACGTGGTCAACCTTCAGCGCCTTGATGCGATCTATATAGTCAGGTAGCATCAGACCGTTTGTAGAAAGACAAAGCTTGATGTCGGGCGCTTTCTCAGCGATCAGCTCAAATGTTCTAAAAGTCTTTTCAGGATTGGCGAGCGGGTCTCCCGGACCAGCAATTCCCAAAACTGTCATCTGAGGAATTTTGCCCGCCACCACTAAAGCTTTGTGAGCAGCTTCCTCGGGCGTCAGCAATTCGCTCACAACACCAGGGCGACTCTCATTGGCACAGTCGAATTTGCGATTGCAATAGTTGCACTGAATATTACAAGCGGGGGCGACTGCCACGTGCATTCGGGCATAGTGGTGATGCGCTTCCTCGCTGTAGCAGGGGTGATTTTCTATGCGGGCTTTAAGTGCGTCACTAATCGACACGTCTGTTTTAGATTTGCAGCCACAGCCACCCCCAGAGGCGTTGACCTTAATTTGTCTTTTCGTCAGGGTAATGTCCAAATCGGGCGTTGTGGGAGGCGCAGCGGTTAGGGCAGTCTGGGGTGGAGACGTCATGGGTTTAGGGGTGAGTAAAGAGCAAAGAACCGGAGGAAGCGGCATTACACTGGCTGAGCGACTAACCAATGCAATGCCAGGAGTCGTTAGAGGAAGGAAAATATCACCGAGAACCACCGTTTTAGGGTGTCTTACAAGCGTATTAAGGAGAGCAAAGCGCGGTTTCGATAGCGTATGTATGGGGGCGCGCCCGATATTCTCTTTTTCCAGGGGTTAGCTGGTAAAGCTGTCGGGGGCTGCCAACAAGGTTGAGTACGCTTGAAATCGCACAGGTCCTAATCACTAAAAGCTGTTGAAATCGAAGAGACAAAACATCAATAGAGAAGTCATATGACTGACAGCGCTCTAACTGAGCTAAGGCTGATGTTGCGCTCTTTTTGACTTCACCGAATTTAGCTAAAGCCTGAAGAACAGGACCTAGAAACTGTGGTGCTCGGCGATGGAAGAGTTATAGCAAGGCGTGAGGAGGTGCCCTGAGCGCTGCCGCCCGATAGGATTTATTGAATGATTATGGGTGCACTCATCTGCTAAAACCCTTTGAAACAGGGGGAGAAATCTTTTTTCAAGATCGGGGGACGAGAATTTATTTCTCTATGGACAGGCATTTAATTATCCCGGTCCGATAATTGCTGTACTCAGCGCGATCGCCCTCAGGGAGAGGCTCTTAGCCAGCTCAGGTTATCTTCGAGTAAGGGCTAGCTGAGTACTCAAATCTACTAATTTTGGCAAAATTCACATCTCAAAAACACAGAGAAAACTATTTTCTGTATCATGCGTATCAGCTTTTGTTTTTCTTGGTAACACAGACTACGGATCTGAATTAAATAATGTAAAAGGCGCTCCTGAGATGAGTACCGTCAAATAATCGCTGGAGTAATGATTACTTCGGCAACTAAATAGGCCACATCAGAAGTAAATCTCCTCTGGAGCGGTATGCCCCCGCGTCGGTTCCCGGCGCTATGGAATGCGCACCAAGACAGGGAATGCCTACCAAGACAAGGGTGGCCGGAGCGCAGCGGCGGTCGGGGTGGGTGCAGCCGCTGACGCTACACACCGGACCCACCCCGTCGCTACGCGCCACCCCTCCAGAGGGGATCTACTTCAGTCCAGATGGTATGTGGTGTCGAATCCGCATTGACAAAAGAATCTCCTTGAAAACATTCACGCACTGTGTTTTACCGCCGGAGTAATTGAGTACAGAAAAGTTTTTTTGCATCTTATGTTACTGTTTTATTTGTCAGCATATGAGTAGCACCCGAAGATACTCAACTTGAGTACAAGAAAACAGTCTGTTCTATTGCGTTGTAAATAGTGCCAAGACGCCCACATATCGAGACTTTGGGCTGAGTGCAAAATACCTGCCCCTACCAATAGAAACACCTGTCCCTAAGCATCAAAATGCCTGTTCCCTAACCCCTGCAAAAATTGAAAATGCCCTGCTCGCAAGCGGTTTGACAGCTGAGTGCAGGGTTAATAGTTCTAGTAAATCTGGATTGAGCCCTGGCGATCGCACCCTCAAAGTCGCGACTGCTATAAGCAGGAAAACACAAGCCCGCCAGTGCCATGTACCACTCCTCACAGCTACCTTCCCGCCAGCGTCTATGGCACTCGTTCATACAAAGCTGTCCGCTCGTGACAGACTTTAAGATTATCTTTGAGCGAGATCCTGCGGCCCGCAGCTGGTTAGAAGTCTTACTATGCTACCCAGGACTACATGCGATCGCTGCCCATCGCTTGGCCCACTGGCTGCACCAGCAAGACATTCCTTTCTTTCCTCGCTTCATCTCATATCTCACCCGCTGCGTCACAGGCATCGAAATTCACCCAGGCGCTCGGCTCGGCATAGGCGTCTTTATTGACCATGGCACAGGCGTTGTCATTGGGGAAACTGCCATCGTCGGAGACTATACCTTGATCTACCAAGGCGTCACCCTTGGCGGCACCGGAAAAGAGACCGGCAAGCGCCACCCTACTATTGGCGATCGCGTTGTCATTGGCTCAGGTGCCAAAGTACTCGGTAATATCTCCATCGGCGACCATGCCCGCATTGGTGCTGGCTCTGTTGTGCTAAAAGATGTCCCTGCCGACTGTACCGCCGTCGGTGTTCCCAGCCGCAACGTATGCGAATGCAATACAACCCGCGCCCCCTTAGAACACGGACAATTGCCCGACACTAACGCCGCCATGATCCGGCATTTATCCAATCGCATTGAGCGACTAGAGCGCCAGCTACACCAGCTTCAAAGCAACAGCCCAAAAACAGTCATATCAGAAACACTCATTCAATATAAACAACTTCAAAAGTAACCCTACCGAAAGTAGTCATACCTATTAGTCGCCACACTCAACAACAACTATAAAAGATCATTCTCAGACCGTGAACGTCTCAGAAACAAACTTCTCATACCAAATAACCTTCACCACATTGGAGTACCCACCCATGGACAACTTCCAACCTATCTCACCTACCCACCCAACTGTAGGGCATATCATCTCAGTCTCACGGGTTGATCGCTGGTCTATTAACCACCGCCTGCGAGAACTCGATATTTCCTGCAACTGCCCAGCTGATGGCACATTGCGAGTCAATGTCGACCACGCTGTGGCCCTCCTACTTGTAAACAGCGTCGTACGACGCTTTCAATTTCCCCGTCAGGCAGGCATCGACTGGCTAGAGCGCTGCTGGGGTACCCAAGTTACCTGCCCAATCGTCTAATGACTACTCTCGATTCGCTGATTGATGTTCTGATTCTCTCACTCTAATTTTTCTCACCCTACTTTTTTGGAGCAAACCACATGACCACTCAAACGATTCAATCTCTTGTCCGTGCCTTTGGTGAAGTTGGCAGCAACCCTGTCGGCCTTGAAAAGGACGTGACAGTTACTATCTGTGAAGGTCTCAACTTGGCATACGCTAGTTTCCAAGCCCTTTATTTGCAATACCAAAAGCAACACTTTGTGATAGAAGGGGCAGAATTTCTCTCTATTCATGAATTCTTTCAAGAGAGCTATGGCACAGCTCAAGAAAATGCCCACGACCTAGCCGAACGCCTAAATGGTCTCGGCGGTATCCCCGCCGGATCGTTTGCTGCGTTAGCAGAACTGTGCTGTTTTACACCTGAGCCAGACGGGGCCTACCTTTCTCGAACCATGCTTGAAAACGATCTGGCCGCAGAGCAAACGATCATCTCCCTACTGCGTCGCTTGGCCACCCAGGCAGAAAGCGTCGGCGATCGCGCCACTCGCTACCTATACGAACAAATTCTGCTCTCGACAGAAGACCGCGCATTCCACATAGAGCACTTCCTCACAGAAGACAGCCTAACGTTTGCATTCCTGAAATAATTTCCTCTTGTTAGGCCTGCTCAATCTCAATCTGCTAGTACCTAGTGAGCTGCTGAGACATTCAGCAGCTCACTAGGCACCAAGCCTTAAACTCTCTCGTGATACTTCTTATGGAAACACAAAAAATCCCACCAGATGTATACATCAACGACACAACCCTGCGAGACGGCGAGCAAGCTGCAGGGGTCGTTTTCGATATAGAAGAAAAGATTGCGATCGCTAAATTTCTCGACGCCATCGGTATTCAAGAACTAGAAGTTGGCATTCCGGCAATGGGAAAAGGAGAAATCGACTCCATTCGAGCGATCGCAAATCTCGGGCTCAACGCACAGCTCCTGGGCTGGAATCGGGCCGTCATCGCCGATATCCAAGCCTCCCTCCACTGCGGACTACAGCGCATTCACATCTCCATCCCCGTCTCCGAAATCCAAATTCAGGTCAAATTTCAAGGGCGCTGGAATGCAATGCTACAGCAGCTTCGAGACAGCCTCAACTTTGCCCTCGACCACGGCTTATCAGTCAGCGTAGGCGGTGAAGATAGCTCCCGCGCCGACGAGCAGTTCCTCACCGATGTCGCTCAATTTTCCCAGGAATGGGGAGCCTTTCGCTTTCGCTTCTGTGACACCGTCGGCATACTCGATCCATTTACCACCTTCGAAAAGATAAAAAAGCTAGTCGCCGCCCTAGATATTCCCGTCGAAATGCACACTCACAACGACTTGGGCTTAGCTACGGCCAATGCCCTGGCAGGCATTCGCGCCGGGGCCACCTCAATTAACACCACCGTCAACGGCTTAGGCGAGCGGGCCGGAAACGCCGCCCTAGAAGAAGTCGTGATGGCCCTCAAGCAAATCTACAAACTCAAAATAGGTATTCGAACCGAGCATTTGCTAGAACTGTCTCGCTCTGTGGCAAAAGCCGTCAACTGTCCTGTCCCACCGTGGAAGGCGATTGTCGGCAACAATACCTTCGCTCACGAATCAGGCATTCATGCCCACGGTGTGATGATTGATCCCAGCACCTACGAACCCTTTGACCCTCAAGAAGTCGGCTGGCAGCGACGGTTTGTCGTTGGCAAGCACTCTGGCCGCCACCTGCTAACCCAAATCTGTCAAGAAAACGGCATTCCGTTTGATAGTGCTAGTAGCCAACAGGTCTTAGAGGCGGTTCGCGATCGCGCCACTCAGCTCAAGCGCAGCCTTACTACCCCCGAGCTACTCACTCTGGCAACAGAAAATCTCTCAAGCACACATTAAAGCAATCTCTTCGTTCTTCAATTTTCGCTCGCAAAGCCCTCTCCAATCACCAAAGTAAAAAGGAAAACCAGATGAAAATCATGCTGCATACCAACCGCGATGGCAAGCTGATGGTGTACGTTGCCAAAAAAGACTTAGAAGAAGAAGTCACCCAGCAAACTCAAATAGACAATACCCAAGTGCTCACATTATCCAACGGCTGGGAACTTCAGGTAGTCGGGCTCAGCAGTCCCATTAAAACTCCTCAGACGGTGCGAGCTAAGCGCATTCAGTAAGTTCTCACACCACTGTTCATATAAACTACGCTTTCAACCCAAAGCCGTAATCTGCCAACGGATACAACTGGCTTACAATTAGACATTTCAACGAATGTCATCAGTTGACCACCTGCCTTTACTATAAACCAGGCAATCGGCAACAGAATTCACGCTATCTAATGCACGTACACAATCGTAGAAAAATCATTAATTAAGAAAAAGTTAAACCGTATCAAGCGACATAAAACCCGCATTTTTCAGTTGTTATACGTACTACAGAGCAAGTGAAGGTGAGTGCAAACCCGTATCAATTGAGCCATGGTTTACACCATAAAAGACGGCTGTAGTGATTGTGATAGATGTGAGCCACAATGTCCTAAAGGTGCGATAAAGCCAACAGAAGAAAGAGAAAGCTATTGGATCGACCCAACCCTCTGCAACAGCTGCACAGATTTAGACGTTCCTCGTTGTGTCCAGGTCTGTGATTCAGACAAGTTGCTGAAGCCCCTAGCCGCCAAAAAGGGTCGCTGCAAAAGCACCCTACTACCGCCCGCCATTTCTGACATCTTTCTCAATGGAAGAAATACCCCGTTCGCCTCTTCTATGGTGATTTGGGAAGCCTGCACCGTCCTATCCCAAAGGCAGCTGCTGCCCTGGCATACCGATGCTGATAGCTACCTCTGCTACCGTCGCCCGGTCAACCGCAACCGAGGAGAAATCCGCTTTCGACTAGCCGCCGATCCCGAAGCCGATGTCCTTGAACCCATGGGAGAACAAGCAGGACTCTCAGCGATCGCTCAATTCGATATTCGCGCCGCCTGTATTCACCTTATTTTTGCTGCCTACGCGGTCACGCTCAAGCGGCCGTGGGAAGAGTCTTTTGTATTAAACGATCAACACATCGAAAAATATCTCGGGCTCAGCAAGCGCAAAGATCTCACCAAGCTGACCAAACTCACCCTCATCAAAGCCCTGGTGCATCAGTCCTGCCGTCTCTTGACTTCTCTCGACTGGCCTCGCCAGGGAAAGATTCAGTCTTTTTCACTCAATGAAGCACCCATCTGGCAACTCCTCGACACTCACTATTACTTTGCCAAAGATGACCAGGATTGTCAGCACCTGATCGGACTGGGGTTTACGGTAAAAGCCGGTACCTGGGCAAAACACTTTCTAAACAAGCAACACTATCGCCGTCAAACAGCTTTCTACCAGTACGGCACCCTCCCTCAATCGCTTCTTTCAGCCGTCATGAGCAACTGGCAGCAGCACGAGGGCGCCGTTCGACTTCTCCTATGGTTGTTGTTTAAGCTGAGGCTAGGCGGCGACCATCGCCTCACCGTGCGCACCCTACTGCGCATTGCCTATGGTGAGTCTCGTCTGCAAGAGGCCATTACCGTTCGCGGTGCTCACAAGCGCCTGCTCACCACCTTCGAAGGTGATCTCGAAACGCTCTATTACCAAGGGCTCAGTCCGTGCTTCGACCCCGAGACTTACCCACCCGATATTCAGCCGCTGTGGGCTAAGGCCGCCGCCATCCCCGATGATGTCGATGAAGCCATCAACTTTTGGGCAGACGATGCCAACCGCGCGCTAACCCGCAACGCCCCACGAGATAAGTGGCAGCGCCTGCTCAATGCCCGGCTCCTAGGATTTGACTTCTCAGAAGAGTGGCAGCAAGCCATCCATCACCGCACCCCAAAACGCTCTCGCCGCCCATCCAAGCCCAAAGCCGTCGGGCAGCCTACCCATCTCTCAGGCAGCATCATTAAGCAAGCACGCAAGCAAAGCAATCTCAGCCAACGTGCCCTAGCCGAACGCCTCGGCAAAAGTCAGAGCTGGATTCGAGACATTGAGAAGGGTAGATTTGGTATCAACCCCGAAGACCAAGCACGGCTGTGCCAAGTCTTAAAAATTTAACAACAATACGTCACTTGTGCCTTTCGAGCGATCGCAGCGACTGCAAAACAAAGTTGACAACACTATCTCTATTAGTCTGTAATTGAGCCATCGTCGCCCATACCGTAGGCAATTGCATAGTTTGCCTATCCCATCAGCCCCAGATGTCTCGATTTTACTGACCCATGGAATCATCGCTACTGACCGCTGTTTTGCTCCCGCTTGCCCTGTTTATCATTATGCTGGGTATGGGCCTTGGCCTCACGGTTGCAGACTTTAAGCGCATACTGGTCGAACCCAAAGCTGTTCTTATTGGCTTAGCGGCTCAGCTGTTGTTACTACCAGCTGTAGGATTCATTCTTGCCTCTGTTTTTCCACTCGAACCCGAATTAGCCGTCGGCATCATGATTTTATCTGCCTGCCCTGGTGGCCCCACTTCAAACCTCCTCACCTATTTGGCGGCTGGCAGTGTGGCACTCTCTGTAACGCTAACCGCTATCAGCAGCTTAATCACCGTATTCACGATTCCCCTAGTTGTAAACTTCTCTATGCAGCAGTTCATTGGCACCAGTGTTTCTCTGCAGCTACCTTTCCTTCAGACCGTTCTCCGGATAGCAGTGATTACTCTAATTCCGATTGCGCTGGGAATGTGGCTACATCATACGGCTCCAATCTTGTCTGCAAAGCTGGAGAAAGGCGTCAAATGGCTATCGATATTTTTCTTAGCCCTAATTGTTTTTGGAATTTTACTCGCAGAGCGCGAGAATCTGGCGAGCTATATTCTGCAAGTAGGCTGGGTGACGCTAGCGCTAAACCTTTTGACAATGGCACTTGGCTATATGCTAGCAACCCTGACCAAACTGGGTCACAAACACGCCACTGCCATCACCTGCGAAGTCGGCATTCAAAATGGAACCCTGGCGATCGCGGTTGCTAGCTCACCGAACCTCCTGAACAATCCAACACTCTCTATCCCAGCAGGAATATACAGCCTGTTGATGTTCGCAACGGGGGCTGCTTGGGCGTGGTGGGCTAAGCGACAATCAGTCATTTCAGAATTTAGCACTCATTCATAATCGCGTACGTTCGCGTATTGCTGGCAATAATTTTCATGCTGATGCACGCGTCATTTAGGCTTAAATTGCTGTAGCATTATTGGGAGTGAGTCTCTACAATAATCGCCTGTGGATCTTTCTCTCTGCACAGCCCCATACCTGCCTTCTATGCTATGAGTCTTTCTAAAGCCTGTCTAAATCAGCATGCCAAAGAAGATGCGATCGCTAAAAAATGGCTTTTTCGAGGGTTCTTAGTCGCAGCAGGTGCCCATGTAGGGCTCATTCCACTAATGGCATTCGTTCCGGAAGATGTCGCCCAACCCCCGGAGCGAATTGCGCTAGTGGTCACTGGCCCAACAGAGCCACCAGAAACGGCCATTGAGGAAATCTCTCCCGAAGAGCTCCCCCCCGAAGAGACAGTTGAAACATTGACGGAGGCGATCGCTCAAGCTGAGATGGCTGCTTCCACTCAAGTTTCAGGAGAGTACTCCGCGCCAATCGCCTCCTTTGAACCCGCACCCTCCCAACCCGTAGCCGAGACACCAGAAGCGGACTCACCTGAGCCTGAGACAGAAAACACTGCAACAGACTCTTCAGATGAACCTGCGCTTGAGGCAGAGGTAGAAGATCCGGCAGACTCAGGTACGGCGGCCTCAGAGACGACAGACTTAGACGCTGAAGCGGGCGATGCTGACTCAGCTGAGACAGCTGAGAGCAACACAGAGGGAACGGGTGATCCGCCTGACCTAGCAGCTTTACGAGCTAGATTGAGACGAGCCCAAGCCCAAGCAGGGAACGCAGAAGAAAGTGACGCGACATCCGCTGGCGCTGCAGAGTCGGGTGTAGAAACAACTCGCAGAGTGGGTCCTTCCGAAGGCTCGGGGTCAGGAACAGCCGACGGAAACGGCGATGGTGATAGCAGCGGTCCTAATACTGTGAGCTGTCGCAGGTGCGATCGCCCTGAATATCCCGAAGAAGCCTTAGAACAAGGAATCGAAGGATCGCCCTCTGTCAGTTTGGAATATGACGAAGCGGGCAATGTTGTTGGCGCAGTGCTAGAGCAGTCGAGTGGCAATGCGGCGCTAGACCGGGCTGCCTTAGAAGCCGCTCGCAACTATGAGCTAGATAGCGGCGGTCAAAGCGGTTCTGTTTCGGTTGAAATCGATTTTGGCATTGAAGGGTCTGAGCGATCGCGTGCTGCTCAGCAAAGAGGTGAAAGAGAATCTGCCACTACTGCCGCGCCCGAACCGCCTCCCGAAAGAGACGTCGTACAAGAGCCCGATCCTCAGCCCCTGGAGCCAGTCTCTGAACCGACCCAATCACCCGAGCCAGTCTCTGAACCAGCGCCTGAACTCACAGCACCTGAGCCTGAGGAGAGAGAATCGCCGCCAGCATCAGAGGCTGACTCAGCACCAGAACCTGTCGAACCTGAGACCGAACCTGAGCCAGACCCAGAGCCTGTACCAGATATCGCACCAGACCCAGAGCCTGCACCCCCACCACCGCCAGAACCTGAGCCATTGCCAGAGCCTGTACCACCGCCAGAACCTGAGTCATTGCCAGAGCCTGTACCACCGCCAGAGCCTATCGTTCCAGACATTGGCCCACCAGAAGAATAGACAAACTAAGGAACGAAGATTAAATAAATCGCTCAACTACTCCAGCTGCCCTTCGACTACGCTCAGGGCGCGGTTTCGACA